>DATNCC010000064.1:0-2003 GCA_035571735.1 Dongiaceae bacterium
ATTATCTTGAGTTTCATGGTTCTGCTGACGGCAACAACTGCCTTCGGCGCAGTACCGGTCGACATACTTGGTCAGTGGAACACCGAAGGTGGGGATTCGCGGTTGGAATTATTCAAGTGCGGCGAGAAAATCTGCGGTAAAATCGTCTGGCTGAAGGTGCCGAAGTATATCGACCGAAATGATGGCCCTGTCGGCAAAATAAAGGTCGACCGGAAAAATCCTGATCCGGCACAGCGTAACCGCCCGATTCTCGGTCTTCAGGTAATGAAGGGGTTCACAGTCAAAGGTAACAAAAAGTGGGTTAACGGGACCAGCTACAATCCTGAAACCGGCAAGAGCTACAAGAGCAAGATGTCCCTGACATCGTCCGGTCAACTGGAGTTGCGAGGTTTCATCGGAGTTTCTCTAATAGGGCGTAATTTCAGACTGACCCGTTAGTAAACGGGATTACCTACAGCCAGGGCGTCAGAGCATAAGAACCAGGTGACGTTCCAAGGTCAGATCGCGGCATGGATGAAATTTATCATTTAAGCCAAAACGTCTTTGCGCATGCACGCGCTGGATATCAAACATTAAAAGGAGACAGATCATGAAACGGAAGGCTTTCCCAGGTGTTTTCCCGGCTACAATCGTTGTTGTATTGGTGTCATTTCTATCCGTAGTTTTATTAGCCGATCCAAGTATTTCTTTTGCAGCAGGCAAAAAGAAGTCGCCTGCAGTATCTGCGACTTCTGCTGTCGACCATACTGAGGCCCGCATTGCAAAACTTCAAGGGGCGCTGAAGATCACGGATGCACAGAAAGAGCTGTGGAATAACCTTACACAGGTTATGCGGGAAAATGCGCAAGAAATGGACGCTCTCTCCAAGGACAAGGCTGAAGTCACCAAGACCATGAACGCTGTCGAACGACTGAAATTCCACAGTCAAATTACCGAAGCTCAGTTAAATCATCAGAAAAAAATCATCCCGCCTTTTGAGGCACTTTATACGAGCATGTCCGATGAACAGAAGAAGATCACCGATACAATATTCCGGACCGGGAAACATGGCAAACACAAGATCAATTGATCGGTAATGGAATTCAACCAAATAATTGACGCCAATCAGTCGGTTGGACCAGATTGAGGAATGGGGTAACTTTATGAAAAAATCAACCAGGTGGAATTTCAGTTTCATGGGCAAGATTATGATGGGACTTGTTTTAGCCGCGATGATCGGCGGTCTGGACGTGAATCCGGCTATTGCCAAAGATGATCATGAAGGAAAGGGCCGACCTGATAAAGATCGTTATGAACAGAGACGGTATGACCGCGGCCGCCATGATCATAGAAGGCCTGTTTATCGGACGTATGGCTACAGGGAACGAGTGTATTATCCTCCTCCGGTCGTTTATTTGCCGCCGCCACCGCCGCCGGGGATCGACATCTTTTTACCTTCCATACATATAGGACCCTGACAGGATTTTGACTAGGAAGGCCGGCAGCGAACAAGGGAATTTCATGGCTAACCATGTAAATGAATGCTTCTCCAGATGAAGCTGACATTCAAAAAGTTCGGGGAAGTTTTTGTTCGATTCTGTCTCCTGTTGATGGCTGCGTGGGCAACTCTTGCCATTCTGTTTTCAGCTCTGCCTGATTTTCTGCAGCGGTGGATCGCAGGAATCTTTGCTGTAGGCAGTCTGATCGCTCTTGTCGGCAGGTTCAGCAATCGGATGACGCTGCTGGGATTTCTGGCGGCATTTACTGCCGTGCTTGCCTGGTGGCTCTTTATGCAGCCGTCCAACAGCAGGAACTGGCAGCCGGATGTGGCTGTCCTTCCCTGGGCAGAGATCAATGGGCGCAGGGTGACCATCCATAATATCCGCAATTGTGAATACCGGAGTGAAACCGACTACACCGTCCGCCACTACGACAAGACTTTCGATCTGGCTGCATTGAAGAGTGTTGACCTCTCCCTCGTCTACTGGGGGTCGCCCTATATCGCTCACACCATGCTCAGCTTC
>DATNCC010000065.1:0-6368 GCA_035571735.1 Dongiaceae bacterium
CTGGTAGTAATTGGTTCGGCACATACGGGATGGGCGGCATCCCTGCAGATCAGCGCCGGAGGAAGCCATACAGCCGTATTGCGCTCGGACGGCACGATCTGGACAACTGGGTCCAATGCCGCCGGACAGCTTGGGGACGGCTCAGGCTCCAGCCTCAGGACATCTCCGGTTCAGGTGGGTCTTCCCGGTAATGCTGTCAATTGGAAGGCGACGGCGACCGGCGCCAACCATACCCTCGGCTTGAAAGCGGACGGTTCCCTGTGGGCCTGGGGGTCAAACCAGTACGGCCAGCTGGGCGACGGCAAAAATGCAGACAAGAGGAGTCCTGTCAGAATCGGATCGGCAAACAGCTGGACGGCAATCGCTGCCGGTGGATCAAGTTCTTTTGCCCTGAAGGCGGACGGCACTCTCTGGGCCTGGGGGCGAAATAATCTGGGACAGCTGGGTAATGCCGATCAGGCTGCAATCCCTGTCGACCGGAACGCTCCGGTGCAGGTTGTTAATTCGGGATCAAGCCCCTTTGTAGTCATTGTCGCCGGCGATGAACATGCCATTGCGCTTCAGGCTGACGGCTCCCTGTGGGCCTGGGGGGCAAACCGGTATGGAAATGTGCCGCTCCAGGTGATGGACCAGAACAATCAGATTACCCAGCGGCCGGCAGACTCTTCTCCCCACTCGACGCCGGTCCGGATCGACTTCGACAACGACTGGAGCGTCATAGCTGCCGGAGGCTCCCATTCCCTGGCGATCAAATCCAACGGCACCCTGTGGACCTGGGGGCGCTGCAATGCCGGCCAGCTGGGCATCGGCGTAACTGATAACTCGGCGCACGCGGTGCCTGTGCAGGTCGGGACAGACCGGGACTGGACATCACTCTCCGCCGGCGGCCTGCATTCGCTGGCCGCCAAGCGAAACGGCACCTTGTGGGCCTGGGGGGACAACAGCAACGGACAGCTGGGGGACGACACAGTTACAGGCCATAACAGTCCGATCCGGATAACCGGTCCGCTGGATATTCCCGATATCGTCGTCGTGGCAGCGGGAGGACATCATACCTTTGCAGCAAGGGCAAACGGCGAAATATACTCCTGGGGTTCCAATACGTCCGGTCAACTCGGCGATGGCACAACAACCGGCAATCTCGCCCCGTTGCAGGTCGATTCGGATGCCGTCAGCTGGATCGACACCGAACTGGGGGGGCAGTTCACACTGGCGCGCCGCTCGGACGGAACCCTGTGGGCCTGGGGGGATAATTCCAGCGGACAGCTGGGGGACGGTTCCTTCGCTAAAAGGCCGGTCCCGACCATGGTTGGCACCGCTGTCAACTGGGTCAAGCAGGCAAGCGGCTGGAACCATACCCTGGCCCTGAGGGCGGATGGCTCCCTGTGGGCATGGGGAGACAACACGAGCGGCCAGTTGGGGAGCGGCACGACCAGCAGCGGCTCGACCCCTGTACATATTGGCGCCGGGCAGGACTGGTCGGCTGTGGCTGCCGGCGATATGCACAGTCTGGCGCTGAAGAGGGATGGCACCCTCTGGGCGTGGGGCGACAACACTAACGGCCAGTTGGGGGACGGCACCACGATAAACAGTTTGACTCCCAGGCAGGTAGTTACCAATATTCCGGGCAATTTCGACAGCCATTGGGCGGCAATTTCGGCCGGGGGCTCGCATACGTTGGCCTTGCAGTCGGACGGCACCCTCTGGGTATGGGGCGACAACAGTTCAGGCCAGCTGGGCGATACAAGCCTGGGGGCCGGTGTCAATGCTCCCCGGCAGATTGTTTATTTCAACACCCCTGGCTTCAACAGCGGTTGGGTGGCCATCTCCGCAGGTATGAGCCATTCCCTGGCCCTTCAGGCGGACGGTACCCTGTGGGCATGGGGGAATAATGTCAACAGCCAGCTCGGCAACGGCAATTCCATCGATCAAGGTGCGCCGGTGCAGGTACTAAGCCAGGGAGCCGCTCCCTTTGTCGCCATTGCGGCCGGCGACTCCTTCTCCGTAGCGCGCCTGGCGGACGGCTCTCTTTGGTCCTGGGGCAGCAACAGCAGTGGCCAACTGGGTAAAGTTTCCGCCTCAAGTGCGAGTCCGGTCAGAGAGTCAACCAACGCCATCGACTGGGTTGGTGTTGGCGCCGGCGGGAGCCATGCAGTGGCACTTAAGGCGGGCGGCGGTTTGTGGTCATGGGGTAATAACGCCGCCGGCCAGTTGGGCGACGGCACTACTATCGACAGGAATACCCCGGCGCCACTGGCCGAAGCGCATATAGATGTGGATACTTCGGCGATCGACTATAAAACCGTCGCAATTGGCGCCGTATCATCGCGGAACATCACCATCGGGAACAAAGGGACCGCTTCACTTACCATCAGCTCCTTGAGCATCGGCGGACAGGATAGCGCCATGTTCGGCATATATGCCGGAGGCACATGCGGTAATGCCTCGTTCACCCTTGCGCCCGGCGGGAGCTGCACGGCAGCGCTGGCCTTCAAGGCCGGATCACCTGGAGGGTTAAAGAATGCGACGCTGAGCATCGCTTCCAACGATCCGGTTTCCCCTGCGGTAACGGTGGATCTTTTCGGAACGGCGGGTGTCCAGCATACCTTGACCGCTTCCGTATCATCGGCTTCTCCGGCCGGCAGCGGCACTATCAGTCCATCGGGAACGGTGCTGGTGCTCGACGGCACGAGCCAGACTTTTTCCATCACTCCAGGCGCCGGCTATCATGTTTCGGATGTCACGGTGGACGGAATATCCCAGGGGGCCATGACATCGCTGACCTTGCCGTTGGTAAAGGCCAATGCGTCTGTCACGGCACTGTTCGCCATCAATACCCCGCCGACCAGCAAGGCAACACCTGGAGCCGGAAATTATGCCGGAGATGTCATTGTCGCGTTGACCATGAACAGAGCAGGCGTCATTTACTACACTACAGACGGGACAACGCCAACGACGTCCTCACCTGTCTATTCGGGACCGATCGCGCTCAAGTCCCCTTCCACGACTACCGTCAGGTTTTTCTCGATGGATAAGGCCGGCTACAGCGAAGCGGTGCAGAGCCTGACCTACAATTTGCATACGCCCGACCTGTCCGGGAGTGTGGAAATCAACAACGGAGCAGTGTTTACCAACTCCCAACAGGTGAATCTGGCACTGAATGCCAGCGATCCGGCAGGAGTGACCGAGATGCAGGTGGCCTGTGACGGGACCACCTATGCCCAGGTCGAGCCCTATGCCGTGACTCGAAGCTGTACTCTTTCGCCGGGAGACGGCCTGAAAACCGTGTTAGTCAAGTTCAAGGACGGTCTGGGCAACTGGTATCCTCCCCTGACTGCTCAGATAACCCTCAACACGACCGTTCCAACGACGGCGGGTGTCTCCAGCTGCGACCTGAACGGCGACGGTAAGGTCGACATAAGTGATGCCTTGAAAGCCCTGCAGATAACCATCGGGCTGTACAGTCCGACTTTGGATGAAATGATACGTGGTGACGTTGCGCCGCTGGTCAACGGGAAACCCAGGCCGGACGGCAAGATAGACATCGCGGATACTTTACTCATCCTTCAGCGCAGCCTGGGACTGGTGGCGTGGTAAGAGGAATTGCAGCTACGGGCAACGCGTGCCCGCCAAATGAACATCGCCATTACCCTTAAATAATTCCACATAACAACGCACATAACAACGGCCCGCCATGTACCACATGGCGGGCCGCTATGTCATCGCATGAGATCTGTTGTCGTTTTAATCACTCACCAAGTGTGAAGAATATCGTCGCCCCCTTGCCCGGTTCCCCCAGGGCCCGGATCTTTCCACCGTGCCGCCTGATGATTCTCTCCACCGTGGCCAGGCCGATGCCGTGACCCTTTAACTCTTCCGATCCATGCAAACATTTGAAGGGGAGAAACAGCTTTTCGGCTTCCCGCATGTCGAATCCCAGGCCATTGTCCCGGATGAAATAGGTCTTCCTGCCGTCCATTTCCATCACCCCGAATTCGATGGTCGCCTGCTCCCGGTTGCCGGTATACTTCCAGGCGTTGCCGATGATGTTCTCCAAAACCACCCGCAGCAGTTCGGGGTCGCCATAGGCCTTCACTCCTTCCTCAATCTTGAACGTTGCCTGCCTTCCGGAATCCGACAGCCTGAGGCCCGCGGTAATAACCCTTGCCATTTCGCTCAGATCTACCATCTTGCCATGCAATTCGGCATGCTCTGATTGTGAGAACCCGAGGAACATTCCGATAAGGTTTCTCATGTTCATTGCCCCATTTTTGATTATCTGCAGAAAATTTTTGCTCTCTTCGTCGATCTTGTCCACGCACATCAACTCGATTGCCTGGGCGGAGGTGAAGATATTATTCAAGGGCTGGCACAGGTCGTGTGATGCCATGTAATTGAACGCGGCCAGTTCCCGGTTGGAATTTTCCAGTTCGGCTGTCCGTGCTGCCAGGTCGGCGTTCAGCTGCATTAATTCGGCCTCGCTCCTCTTGCGCTCGGTGATGTCATGAACGGTACCGGTCAACCGCAACGGGTTTCCCTTGTCGTCGTATATGGGGCGTGCGTGGTCTGAGAGCCAGTGCACCTGACCGTCTGGACGGATAATGCGGTACTCCATTATGAAAGTCGTCTTTTCCGCAAGCGCCTGTTTGGCTGTAGCCATGAGGCGGTCGGCGTCATCGGGGTGAAGGGCATTGGTGAAGGATTCGAGTGTTCCGCTGAAGCTCTCCACCCCAAAAATCTTGAGGGTCTCCGGTGACCAGAACAGGGTGCTGGTTTGAATATTCCACTCCCAGACCCCCATGTTCGCCGCCGCCAGGGCCATGTTGAGCCTTTCTTCACTCGTGCGCAGAGAGTTCTCGGTTTCCTTGCGCTCGGTGATGTCGCGGCCTACCGCCTGGATTTCAAGAAGCCGGCCTTCCGTGTCGAAAAAACCACGGTTGACGAATTGCATCCAGATGACTTTACCCGAGCCGGTATAGATGCGCTTTTCTATGACAACGACCTTGTTTGATGGCGACAATGTGCTCAGTTTTTCTTTAACCATCGGCAGATCTTCAGGAAAGACATCCGGATGCCATGTGCTCCCGATAACTTCATCTCTTGTTTTCTCGAAGACACGGCAATAAACATCATTGACAAAGGTAAGCGTCCCGTCTCCCTTGGTCCTGCAGATGATTTCCGTCTGGTCCTCGACTACGGAACGATATTGCTGCAGTTCGTCCATTATGCGGCACTCCTCTCTTGATGCGGAGGCAAGTTCTGCGTCAGGGGGGGGGAGGGGGCTCCGAGTCATTCTTCTGCCCTGTGTGCAGCTCGATGCTATCTGGTTTGCCGAAGTTTTTTCTTGGTCATTACGTCACCCCTGTTGCATCAATCCGGATTGTTCCAGTTTGCAATAGATAGTAGCGAATATAACAGAGATCGCAACTGCCGGAGAGGTTGCGCATCTTTTTAGTTGCGGTACACTTAGGAAATTATGAAAGCAGTAATCCTGAATCCGCGGCCGAACCAATTCAAGATTACAGAGGTTATCCATGCCGTGCATGAACAGCAACCGCATACTGATCGTTGACGACAATCCGGATGCAATTATTGCCAGTACTGCGATTCTCAAGCTGAACGGTTTCAAGGAAATCGAGTCCGAAACCGACAGTCGCAAGGTGATGGAAAAAATGTCGATCAAACGGATCGATATTGTCATTCTCGATATACACATGCCGCACCTGACCGGCATCGATCTTTTGCCGCAACTTCTGGAGAACTATCCGGAGGTGCCGGTTATCGTGGCGACATCGTCCTATGACGTAAAACAGGCCGTGGAATGCATGAAACTGGGAGCATTCGACTACCTGGTCAAACCGGTTGAAAGTGAGCTCCTGGTGAAAGCCTTGTCCAGGGCCCTGGAGCGGCAAGCGCTCACCAACCATGTCAGCGCGCTGCGTGACCGCCTGATTAACGATCAGCTGGATCATCCCGAAGCCTTTGCACAGATCGTGACCCGCAACCGCAAGATGCGCGCCCTCTGCGAATATATGGAGATAATATCCACCTCCCCCCAGTTGGTCCTGATCAGCGGAGAATCGGGAACGGGCAAGGAGTTGGTGGCCCAGGCGATCTACCGCCTGAGCGCCAGCAAGGGCGAAATGTTATCCGTCAACCTGGCGGGTGTGGATGACAAGTTATTTTCCGACACCCTTTTCGGTCATACCCGGGGGGCCTTTACGGGGGCCGATCAGATGCGCGAGGGGTTGATAGTCAAGGCTGCGCAGGGTGTGATATTTCTGGATGAGATAGGAGACCTGTGCGAGTCATCCCAGATCAAGCTGCTGCGCCTGATCCAGGAACGGGAATTTTATCCGGTCGGTTCG
>DATNCC010000066.1:0-24559 GCA_035571735.1 Dongiaceae bacterium
AAACGGGCCGGCGATGACGGCTTCCCGTTTGCCGCTCCCCTTACCTCGGCCGCATTGATGGCCGTAGCGCCCATTCCGGCGGGGGACCATTTTTACTTCGTCGCCGGCCTGGCCGGCGGCGGACAGGTGATGAGTCTCCCCACGTCCGGTGAAATACCGGACCGCGCAACTGTTGCCGACCAGTGGGCGCTGGCGCGCATTGTCCTGGAGCGCCAACCCTCCGATCCGGCCCATGCCCGGCTGGCCTGTGCCCGGGTCCTGGCGCGGGAGGATGCGCCGACCCACGAGGGGGCTCTTGCCGGGCTGGCGCTGGCCGGTCTGATGGAACAGGCCGGCGAAGCAGCCCGGGCCGGGGAACAGTACGCCGCCACGGCTCGCCGTTACTCCGGTTTCCAGCGGGAAGCGGCGCTGGCGGAAATAGCCCGGATCAGAATCCAGGCGGCACAGCGCTGCGGCGATGTCGTGCTGCTGCAGCGCCGGCAGGATATACTCCGTGAAGCGGAGCAGGCCATGAAAGCCGCCGCGCAGGGAAAGGGGGCCGACGCTACGGCCCGTTACCTGATCGATTCGGCACGACTTCTGGCCGATTTCGGAGGAGGCGCCGCCGATCAGCTGACCGCTGTCGGACTGGCCGAACAGGCGGCTCGCCTCGGCGATGCCTCCCGGCCGCTCAGGGCGGAGGCCGCCCTGCGGCATGCCGTGCTGCTGGCAAAACTCGAAAAGGGGGAGGGGGCGATCGCGGCGCTGGTTGACGTTGCCACCGGATACGGTGACCAGGAAGAGTGGGCCGAAGCGGCGATTACGGCCGTTATTGATCAGGTGTCTCCCCGGGAGCGTCCGGATCAGGCGGCCCTCTCGGCGCTGGCGGAACGGTACCGGACGCTGCTCCCCCGTCTGGCGATGGGGGCCTGGAACCGCCGGGGCGACGAGGCCTACCGGGCCAACGAATGGGCCAAGGCGAAGGATGCCTACCGCACGGTGCTGGAAAAATTTCCCCCCGTCCCGACGCCGACCGCCGCGGCGCGTTTCGCCCTGGCGGAAGTGCTCTATCGCGAGGAGCGCTACGCAGAGGCCAAGGCTCTGTACGAAACGGAAATGAACGAGCAGCCGGAGGACACGCCGCTCTACCAGCTGGCCCGGGCCGCCTATATCCGCAAAACGGTCGCGGCGGGTGAAAACCTGTACCGCCTGGGGGAAGTCGCCGCCGCCCGGTCCCTGTTTCTCGATCTGATCCGCTATGACGGGCGGAGTGTCGAGGCGCATCGCGGCTATATCAAGTCTGTCGCCGCGATGGGGCAGGCACAGGAACTGCTCGACCTGTACCGCAAGATGCTGAATTCCTATCCCGATGATCCGGTCCTTCTCTATGCCACCGGACTCACTTTGACCTATCTGCCGGGCAGGGAACACCTGGAAGAGGCGGACCGCCTGATCGCCAGGGCGGCGGACCGGATGCCGTCGTCCGAATACCCACCCCAGACACGGGGTTATCTCGCCGAAATCGCCGAGACCGTTTATGGAGAGCGGGGCGGCCTGGAACGGGCGCTGGCCCTCTACCGCCGCGCCTGGCTGCTGGGCCGCCCTCTGGAGCAGCCGGAAAACCGCGCCAACCTGGACCTGAACATCGGCAATATCACCTATCTGCTCGGCAGCAAGGCGACCGCCTGGAAGTTCTACAGCCAGCGGCTTGAGTCAAAGATCCCGTTCGACAATCCGGATACCGAGCTGATCTTTCAGCAGCGCTATGCCGAGGTGGCGTTTCAGATGCGCGAGAAGGAAGCGCCGATTGCCGGATATTCAAAGGCGCTCCAGCTGGCCGAGGCCCGCCTCAATCCGTCCCGCCCGCTCGACCTGTTCGGAAAGCTGTCGCGGCGGGTCGTGGAGCGGCTCTTTTCCGGAACGGGACGCACACCGGCCGCGGAAGCCGCCCTGGGCGAACAGCAGGCGATTACCGCCGAACTTGAACGCCTGGGAGCGTCTCCTCCCGAAGCCCCCCCCTCAAGCGGATGGAGCAGTTTTGACAAGGCTGTCCGTTCACTGCTCGAACGGGAACGGGCTCTCCTGGCCTCCGCCCCCTCCTGGAACAGGGAGGCGGCCGCCAAGAGCGCCGCCGAGCTTGCAAGCATGGCAACTGCGGTGGAGAAAGAGCTTGATGCCGTGCCGCGCCTCGTGGAAACGGCGGCGGAGATCCGCGACCGGCTCGGCCTGGCCTATCTTGAAGCGGACCGTTACGGCGCTGCCCGCGAACAGTTCGATGCCGCCTTCACACTGAATCAGGGACTTGGGCATACCGGCAACCTCGCCGCCAACCGGCGTTCGGCCAGTATCGCCGCATACAGGGAGGCCCATGCCGCCTCCGGAGAGGAGCAGCGGCGCCTGCTGCGCCTGAGCCGTGACGGTTTCACGCAACTGTTGACGCTGATCGATACCTATCCTCCGAAGTCGAAGGCGCCGGCAAAGCGGAGCGGCGGCCTGGTATCGGTGTCCGCAAACGTGGCGCTCGACAAGGGCGGTTCCACCGAGGCGGCCTTCGGCTTCAGCAAAGAACAGGAAATACGGCTGGCCGAAATATATCTGGCCCGCATTCAGTCGGAACTGGGTGATCCGGCCGCCGCTTCCGTCCTGCTCGGAAAACAGCTTGAGCGGTATCCGACCGATAACAAAAAAATTGCAGTGGGTGACCTGTACGGGGTCGCACTGCTCTCGCACCGCGCCGCCCACGTCGATTATGCGCTGGGGGACCTGAAAAGTGCGGCGGCCGGTTTTCAGCGCTCGTTGCTCCTTTCGCTGCAGGGGGGAAACCCGATCAGTTCGATGCTCAACCTGATCAACTGGGGGGAACTGCTGGCTGCCGATGGGAAACCGGGCGACTTCACGGATTTTCTGGCCGACGAGGCGCGGGTTTCACGGCTGGCTGACGCCTCGCGCGACGCTCTTCCGCCGCTAGTGTATGCCCGTTATCGCAATGACGCCGGAGCGCTGCTCGCCCGGCTTGCCCGGACCGCAGCCGACGACGGCAGCCGCCAGGCGCTGCTCTTCAAGGCGCTGGAACAGTGGGACAGGGCGCTTTCCGTTGCCGCCGACAGCGGCGACCGTGAACTGCTTCAGCGGCAGCGCCGCCTACGGGCGGCCGCCCAGCTTAATCGAGGCGCCGTCCTTGCGGCTCTCGGACTGACCGATGGCGCTGAAGCGGCACGAACCGCCGCTCTGGAGGAGGCTCGCACCGTCGCGGCGTATTCGCTCGAATGGCGCGCTCTCGCGTCGCTCGGCCGCTATGACCAGTCGCTTGCAAAGCTGGAGCATCTGCCGCTGACGGAGTATGACCTGCAGCGCGGGGAGCTGCTGGAGCGGTTTGCCCCGCACCTGGAGAAGCTTGCCGCCGGGAGTGCCGAACAGGCGTTTGCCCAGCTGGAAAAACTGAGCGAACTGGAAAGGGTGCAGCTGCTCGGACGAGGTGCTCTTGGGCTGGACGACCCGGCAACAATCAGTCAGTTTCGCGCTGCGGCGCCCCATCTGGCCGAGATCGACCGGCTTCGTTCCGCGGTCGCCACGGCGGCTGCAGCCGACAAGGAGTATCTGCAACTGCGGCTCCAGCAGGAACAGGCTGTGGTTGACGATCTTTTCGGAGCCAGGCTGGAGCGGATTCCCTCCTGGTATGCTCTGGCCGGAGAAGGTGCACTGCGCCTGGCGGCGGCATCGGTTGACCTGAGCACGCTGACCCGGGCCGACAGCACTTCGGATGCCGTCAAGGCAGCAGAGCAGCGCTTCGGCACTCTGCTGACGGCGTTCAACAGGGAGTGCGCCGCCGGAAAGGGGGGGAAGCTCTGCCGTCTTGTTTCGCCACAACCGGTCGAAGCCATCGATGTTCAGGAAAACCTGCCGGGCAGGACGCTGCTCCGCTTCACGCCCCTTGACGGCACGCGCTGGCTGCTCTTTACGATCGGGGGCAAGGGAGGGGTCGTCGCCGAAACGGTGGACAGACAAACGCTCGACGCCAGGCTTGCCGCGCTCCCGCCGGTTCTGGCCGCCTTCGAGGATCCTGCCCGCTTCGGTGCTGCACCTGTAACCAGCTGGGGTCTCAGCGCCACCCACCTCGTCCTGTCGGTCTCGGAGCGCAAACCGTTCCGTCGCCTTGTTCTCGATCCGGCCAACTGGTGGCGGGATTCCGAGCCGTTCTCGAAACTCGCGTCTCCCCGTATTGATGAACGAATGAATGGCCGGCTCACCGACGCTCATACCCTCGTGCTTCCCGCCCGGGCCGGACTGTTGCCCGAAGTCCCGTCGCTTCCGGGCGGAAGCGGCTACTCCCTGCCGTTGTGGGAAGATGAAACAGGCCTTCGGCACCCGTTAGCAGATCTGGCCGCGGCGGAAAATCTCTCGCTCCTGGTTGCCCCCCGTGCCGGTTTTCGCCAGGCCTACAGCCTTGGGCATCTGGCCGCACTGCAGGGGGTGCCGTCGCTGCTGCTGGCCGATGGCGCACTAGATGACTCAAAATCATTTGTTACTGCGTATGCCAGTCGGTCGCTGGGCGATGCCCGGAAAAATCTCGGCCCGGGCTGGCTGCTGCTCGGTGACTGGGGGCCGGATGCGGCCGAGGCCGCCAAGCTGGGGAAAAGCCGCTTCACCGAATACGGCAAGGCCGGCGTGCTGGCTTACAACGCCGGGTCCTACCCGAAAGCGCTCTCCCTGTTTGAAAGCGCCCTGGCAATAGTCGCCGAAAATCCTTCACTGGCAAAGCAGCGCACCCCGCTGCACCGCTATGCCCGTGAAAGCGCCTATGCCGCCGGTTTCACCGACCGCGCCATTGTCCATGCCGACGCCCTGGTCAAGGGGCTGGCCAAGGAAAAACCGTATTCGGCCGAACATGCCGATGCGCTGCTCCGCCTGGGGCTTCTTCAGGGGAATGCCGAGCGCTTCGCCGATGCCGCGGTGTCGTTGAAGGAGGGGGTCGGCATCTTTGCCGATCTCGGCATGGCCAAGGAACAGGCGGCGGCGCTGGCGGATTTTGGCGTCGTCATGGAGAACGCGGTCAATTTTCCCGCTGCCCGGACGTTCTTCGAGGAGGCGGCCGGTCTGCGCCGGACGTTGAAGGATGAGGTCTCGCTGGCCGAGCAGTACCGGAATCTCGGCCGCATCTACGACCTGCGCCTCAACCAGTACGCCGTTGCCGGACAGTATTACGCCCAGGCGGGAGAAATCTATGCCCGTTCCGGCAATGCCCCGCTGGAAGCGGAAACGCTTCTTGAACAGGGACGCTGCCAGCGTCTGCTCGGCAACTTTCCGGCCGCCGACAAGCTCTACAGTGACGCCCTGGCGAAAGTCGGTGCCAAGGATCTGCGCACGAAGATGCGGATCGTGCTGGAGCAGGCCAACAACGCCTGGTTCCAGGGGCGCTATCAGGAGGCGTTCGACCTGCGCGAACAGGTGGAAAAGAGCGCGCTGCTTGAGAAATGGCCCCTTGAACAGGTCATGGCCAAGAACACCGGCGGCCTGATCTGGTGGACGCTGGGGGACAACAAGCGGGCGCTGCTGGAGCTGCGGGGGGCGCTGGAGCGTGCCGAAAAACTGGCGGTCCGGCGTGATGAAGTTGCTACTACGCTGAACAACATCGGCCTGGTCCAGCGCGAGTCGGGGGAATATCCGAAGGCTCTGGAGACGCTGGAAAAAGCTCTGGCCATCGATCGCAAGCTCGGCTCCCGCTGGGCGATGGCCTACGATCTGCGCAACCTCGGGCAGACCCGCCTGAAGATGGGAGACGCGTCAGCCGCCCTGCGGCTGTTCGCCGAGGCCGCCGGCATGGCGGCGGAGATCGGCGACAAGGTCAACCTTGCCAAGATCTATCTCGCCCGCGGCGATGCCGAAACCGAACTGAAGCAGCCTGCTGCCGCCGAGGCGAGCTATCGCAGCGCCCTGGAGATTGCCGATGCGCTGCTGCTGCGCGAAGTGCGCTGGCGGGCGCTGTTCGGCCTGGCACGGCTGCAGAACAGGGGAGGAAATTCGGTACAAGCCGTGGCTTCATATCAGCAGGCGCTGGAAACGATCGAGGGGCTGCGCGCCGAGATCAGGCTGGACCAGTTGAAAGACGGCTTCCTGGCCGACAAGATGGATGTCTATTCGGGGCTGGTAAGTCTGCTGGTCGATCTGCAGCGGAGCGACGAAGCGTTTGCCGTGGCGGAACGCTCCCGTTCCCGCAACCTGATCGATATTCTCGGCCGCCAGCGGCTGTCGCTCTCGGGAGCGATCGATCAGGAACTGTATGACCGGCAGAACCGCCTCAGGGAGCAGATGCTGGAGCAGGAGAATCTGTCGGTTCAGGCGGTGAACCCGAAAGAACGGGCCCGGTATGCCCAGGCCTTGGAAAAGCTGCGTGGCGACTACCAGGACCTGCTGA
The DNA here is from genome assembly GCA_035571735.1 of Dongiaceae bacterium. Taxonomy (GTDB): domain Bacteria; phylum Desulfobacterota; class Desulfuromonadia; order Geobacterales; family Pseudopelobacteraceae; genus JACRCG01. Next base: position 6,392 of record DATNCC010000066.1, read on the forward strand.
TCGATATCGAGCGGAAACGCCCCGAGCTGCTCGCCCTGGTGAAGGTGAACCCGACCACGCTTGACGATATCCGCAGACTCCTGGAGCCTGGAGTCGTCCTCCTCTCGTACTACCAGCTTCCGGACCGCCTGCTTTGCTGGAAGATCGACCGCGACCGGGCGGCGCTTTTCGTCCAGGATATTCCGGCCGTGGAACTTGCCGCCAGGATATCGTCCTACCGCCGGATGCTGCAGAATCTGGAACCGCTGGAAAAACAGTCGCGCGAACTGTATGAGCTGCTGGTGGCCCGGCCGCTGGAGGGGAGCGGCCCGCTCCGTGCGGTCGGCATCATCCCGCATGGCAGCCTCCATTATCTGTCCTTTGCGACCCTGAACGACGGGCGCGACTACCTGGTCGACCGGCAGAAGCTGTTTTATCTCCCGGCGGCGTCGGTTTTGAAGTACACGCTGGCCAGGCGTAACCCGGAGAAAAAGCTTCACGTGCTGGCTATCGGCAACCCCGACCTCGGTAACCCGTCGCTCGACCTGCCGTTTGCCGAGCGCGAAGCCGGGACCCTGCATTGGAACTATCCCGATGTCACGACCCTGACCCGCGAGCGGGCCACCGAGAGCTGGGTACGGGAGCATATCAGCGAATTCGGGATAATACACCTGGCGTCGCACGGCGAGTTCGATCCTGTCAATCCGCTCTTTTCAGCCATTCGGTTGGCAAAGGATGAAAAGTCGGACGGCAAGCTCCGGGCCGAAGACGTTTTCGGGCTCGATATCCGGGCCGACCTGGTCGTATTGAGCGCCTGTCAGACCGGGCTCGGAGATATCCGGAGAGGTGACGATGTCGTCGGGATGAACCGGGCGTTTATCTTCGCCGGTACTCACTCGCTGATGTCGAGTCTCTGGCGGGTCAGCGATGTCTCGACTGCGATCATGATGAAACAGTTCTACCGGAATTACATGAACTACGGCAAAGCCGAGAGCCTGGCCCGCGCGATGCAGCACGTGAAAAACCGCTATCCGCACCCGGGCTATTGGGGTGCGTTTGTCCTGACCGGGGATTATCAATAAATTTTAGTCTCATGATTACCTCATGATTACCAAGCGTTTTATTTCAAAATCTTGAGAAATCTAGAAGTAATCTTGAGGCTGAAAAATGGTTTGAATGAAGAACAGCCCCGCATTATACTCTGATGCTGTAAAGAATGAACAAACCGAAGTGCAAACAATTTGTAAAGGAGTCCAGGATGAGAATTACACGAAGCATGATCATAGCGGTTGCCCTGTTGCTGGCTGCTGCTACTGCAATGGCCGAAGAAAAACGCTGGGTGTCCGGTGAAGGAACCGCGCTGAAAGCCGAGGCGTCGGCAACATCCGAGGATGTTGCCGAGGTGAAGGTCGGTACGGAGGTTACCGTTCTCGAATCGGGCGGTCGCTGGCTGAAAGTCAGAACGGGCGCCGGCAAGGAGGGGTGGGTGTATGCGGGTCGCGTCTCCGAGACTCCGCCGGCCGCAGAAGTCGCCGGAGACGACGGCGGACTGTTCGGCGCAGGCCTGCAGAAGAGCCAGATCAATACGGCCAAGGCCGACAGCGCCCGCAGTATCCGCGGCCTTTCACCGGAGGCGGCCAGGTATGCAAAGGATCGCGGCACCCCGGAAGTGTACCAGAAAGCCCTCGATGTCGTCCTGGCGCGAAAAGTCGGCGCCAGGGAGCTGAAAGCATTTCTGCAAGAGGGACATATTGGCGAATACGCCCAGGTTCAGGGGGGTGACAAATGAGATACTTACTGCTATTCGCATTGGCAGCTCTTTCCATATCGGTTTCATCTGCTTCAGCAAGTTTTTTTGACGAAATACAGAAACTCACAAAGCCGGACTCGAAGGAGGGGAAGATATTATCGGGAGCTACCCAGGTTTTATCAAGCTCGAAGGATATCGACTACAAAACCGAACGCGCCATCGGTGAAAGTCTGGCGCTGGAAGGGTTGCAGCGCTTCGGCAATCCGGTAAAAAATGAGGCGCTGCAACGGTACGTCAACCTGGTAGGGACCGCGGTGGCCGTCAACAGCAAGCGTGCAACGATCCCGTATCAGTTTGCCGTGCTGGACAGCCCGGTGCAGAACGCCTTTGCCGTTCCGGGCGGGGTCATCTTCGTCAGTCGTGCCCTGGTCTCCATCCTGGAGGACGAGGCGGAGCTGGCGGCCGTGCTTGCCCACGAAGTAGGGCACGTAGCGGCGAAACACGCGCTGAAGAGCACGCAGCGCGCCCAGCTCCTGCAGGGGGTCGGAACGATCACCGCGGCGAGCGTCGGCGGCGACAAGGGGAAAAAATTCGCCTCGGCCATCAATGACATGCAGGGGGTGCTGTTTGACAAGGGTCTCGACAAGGAGATGGAGTTCGAGGCCGATGCGGCCGCGCTGGAATCGACCTATCGCACCGGCTACGATCCCTCCGCCATGATCAGGGTATTGCAGAAGCTGCAGAAACTGGAAGCGTCAAGCAAGAACAAGAAGGGTTCGTGGTTCTCGACGCATCCGCCGCTTGCCGAGCGTATTGCCCGGCTGCAGGCTCAATTACAGAAATACCCCGGCTATTCATCGTTAGCGAGTGTGCGGGACCGGTTTGCGAAAACTGCAAGATGACTTGCCGAACATCTTGTTATGGCATGGCTTGACGCCTCTTTTTCAGATCAATTATGATTTGACAAGCGATTTCTGAAAAGTGTATACAGTATGCGATTACCTCAGCGTTTTTCGGCTCGTAACCACCGCAGAATATATCCCACGAAGGAGGAACAGTAGATGATTGAAGCGTATCTTGCACACGAGAAGGAAAGGGCCGCACAGGGTATCCCCGCACTGCCGCTTACTCCGGAACAGACCGCCGACCTTTGCAAATTGCTGGTCAAACCGCCAAAAGGAAAAGAGAAGTTCCTGCTCGGCCTGATCAAGGACCGCGTTTCTCCCGGCGTTGATCCGTCCGCCAAGGTGAAAGCCGAGTTCCTGGCCGGCGTCGTTTCCGGCAAGATCAAGTCTTCGCTGGTTACCCCGGTTGATGCCATCAAGATGCTCGGCACCATGATCGGTGGCTACAACGTGGCGCCGCTCGTCGCCGCCTTGAAGGATAAAAAACTGGCTGACGAGGCCGCGTGCGCGCTGTCCGGCATTACCCTCGTGTACGATGCCTTCGATGAAGTGGCTGCGCTGGCCAAGGCCAAGAACGCCGCCGCCGCCAAGGTCCTCAAATCCTGGGCCGATGCCCAGTGGTTCACCAACCGCAAGGGTGTTCCCGACACGATCAAGGTCAAGGTGTACAAGGTTGACGGCGAAATCAACACCGACGACTTCTCCCCGGCCGGCGACGCCTGGAGCCGCCCCGACATCCCGCTGCATTCACTGGCCATGGGCAAGACCCGCTTCAAGGACGGCCTGGCTACCATCGCCAAGTTCCGCAAGGAAGGGTTCCAGGTCGCGTTTGTCGGCGACGTCGTCGGCACCGGTTCCTCCCGCAAGTCCGCATGCAACTCGGTCCTCTGGGCAATCGGTGAAGAGATCCCCTGCGTTCCGAACAAGAAAACCGCCGGCGTGATCATCGGCGGCGTCATCGCCCCGATCTTCTTCAACACCGCCCAGGATTCCGGCGCGCTGCCGCTGAAAGCCGATGTAACCGGCATGAAGACCGGCGACGTGATCGTGATCGACACCAAGAAGGGGGTCATCACCGACGAGAAGGGAAAGAAGGTCCTCTCCAAGCTGACCATCGCCCCCAACACCGTGCCTGACGAGTTCCGCGCCGGCGGCCGTATCCCGCTGATCATCGGCCGCGCCGTGACCGACAAGGCCAGAAAGACACTCGGCCTCAAGCCGACCACCGTCTTCACCCTGCCGGACAATCCCAAACCGAAAGCCAAGCAGGCCTTCTCGCTGGCCCAGAAGATGGTCGGCCAGGCGTGCGGCGTTGCGGGCATCATGCCCGGCACAGCCTGCGAGCCGAAGATGACCACCGTCGGCTCCCAGGATACCACCGGTCCGATGACCGCCGACGAGCTCAAAGAACTGGCCTGCCTCAAGTTCCAGGCTCCGATGTACATGCAGTCGTTCTGTCATACCGCTGCCTATCCGAAACCGGCCGACGTCAAGATGCACAAGACCCTCCCCGGTTTCACCGCCGAGCGCGGCGGCGTTGCCCTCCGTCCCGGCGACGGCGTCATTCACTCCTGGCTGAACCGCCTGCTGCTCCCGGACACCGTCGGCACCGGCGGCGATTCGCACACCCGTTTCCCGATCGGCATCTCGTTCCCGGCCGGTTCCGGCCTGGTTGCCTTTGCCGGTGCGATGGGCTTCATGCCGCTCGACATGCCTGAATCCGTTCTGGTCCGCTTCAAGGGCAAGCTGAACCCCGGCATCACTCTGCGTGACGCCGTCAACGCCATTCCGTTCTGGGCCATCAAGCAGGGCCTCCTGACCGTGCCGAAGAAAAACAAGGTCAACATCTTCAACGGCCGCATCCTCGAGATGGAAGGTCTCCCCGACCTGACCGTCGAGCAGGCGTTCGAACTGACCGACGCCGCCGCCGAGCGTTCGGCTGCCGCCGGCTGCATCCAGCTGTCCGAGAAGTCGGTGGCCACCTATCTGAAATCCAACGTGGCGCTGATGAAGAAGATGATCGCCGACGGGTATTCGGATGCCAACACCCTGAAGAACCGCATCAAGGATGTCGAGAAATGGCTGAAAAAACCGACCCTGCTGAAGGCCGACAAGGCCGCCCAGTACGCCGCCGTGATCGAGATCGACCTGAAAGACATCAAGGAGCCGATCCTCGCCTGCCCGAACGATCCGGATGACGTCAAGCTCCTCTCCAAGGTAGCCGGCACCAAAATACAGGACGTGTTCCTCGGTTCCTGCATGACCAACATCGGCCACTTCCGTGCCGCCGCCGAAATCTGGAGAGGCGCCAAGTTCAACCCTGAAGTCCGCACCTGGATCTGCCCGCCGACCCGCATGGATCAGACCCAGCTGAAAGACGAAGCCTACTTCGCGGTCTACAGCGCCTTCGGCGCCCGGATCGAAATCGCCGGCTGCTCGCTCTGCATGGGTAACCAGGCCCGCGTACCGGACGGGGTCAACATGTTCTCCACCTCGACCCGCAACTTCGATGACCGCATCGGCAACGGCGCCAAGGTATATCTCGGTTCCGCCGAGCTGGGCGCGGTAACGGCCCTGCTGGGAAGACTGCCGAAACCGGCCGAATTCCTCAAGATCTACAAGGAAAAGATCGAGCCGAACAAGGACAAGATCTACAAGTACCTGCAGTTTGATGAGATGCCGGAATACAAGTAGGGCGAATCCGGTAGTAGACAAAAGACCCGCCGGGATCTCCCGGCGGGTTTAATATTATCCAGGCAAAAGCATGAATGCCCCACTGAAACAACACATCTCTATTCAGCTGAAAAGGAGACATCATCGCTATGAGAAAGAAATCTATTGCATCCTGGTCCATCCTGGCAGCGCTACTTCTCTGCACGGCCATTGCCATTGCCTCAGGCGGCGCCTCTGGCATGAAGCCGGATGAAGCTCTGCAAAAACTGATGGACGGCAACAAGCGCTATGTAGAAAACGCTATGGGGGCTTGTGCCCAGACCAACACCTCTCTACGTGATGGTTTGGCCAAGGGGCAGAAGCCATATGCAATAATTCTCTCCTGTTCCGACTCCCGCGTTTCCCCGGAGATCATCTTTGACAAGACCCTCGGTGAGATCTTCGTGGTTCGTGTTGCCGGCAACATCCCCGATCCGATCGTTCTGGGCAGTATCGAGTACGCCGCCGAGCACCTCGGTTCTCCCCTGATAATGGTACTCGGCCATGAGCGCTGCGGGGCGGTAACCGCTGCAGTCGATGCCAAGGGTAAACCGGAGGGGAACATCGGCGCCATCGTGAAACGGATTCTTCCCGCGGTAAAGGAAGCCCGCAAGAAATGCAAGGATGGCGATAAACCAAAACTTGTCGAGTGTGCCATCGACACAAATGTGGCCCACGTGGCGAAGAGTCTTACCAGCGAGTCGAAGGTGATTGCCCATCTGGTCAAGGAAGGGAAATTACAGATAGTTACCGCCAAGTACGATCTGGATGACGGAAAGGTAACCCTCTTCGACAAAAAATAGTTGCCTCCTGCTCCGTATGGGGAACCGAACCGGGCCGAAAGCACCTCGGGCTGGGTAATGCTGAAACAATCTCCGAATATATCTAGTATTAAAACGGCCCGTCGGTTTTTTTCGACCGGCCGTTTCTTTTTTGCTTCAGCAGGTTACGCTTGACAATACGGGCGTATATGGTTTTTATTGCATGGAATCCGCCGTAGTTCCGGCGTATTGCACTTCTCTCCCTAACCGCCCCCCTTTCCGGAGGTTATGAGTGTCCGATTCTCTTGCCAAAATCTCGCGGCCTCTCCTGCCGCCGGTGCTGCCCCGCCAGCGCCTCTTCAGCCGGCTCGACCAGGCCCTGAAGCGCCCGGCACTCTGGCTGTCTGCTCCGCCCGGAAGCGGCAAGACCACCCTGGTTGCCAACTACCTGGATGCCCGGGAGCTCCCCTGCATCTGGTACCAGGTTGACCAGGGTGACGAGGATATAGCCACCTTCTTCTACTACCTCACTTTGGCCAGCCGCCAGTTTGTTCATAAGAGACAACCGCTCCCCCTCCTTACCCCTGAATACCTGCTGGATATCGCCACCTTTACCAGGCGTTTCTTCGAGCAGCTCTTTGCCATGCTCCCGCCGCAAACCTTGCTGGTCTATGACAACCTCCATGAGGTCCCGGAAGAATCACTGCTGTATGCTGTCATCCGGACAGCACTGGAAGCCATGCCGGCTGGAAGAAACGTCCTATTCATCAGCCGCACCGCTCCTCCACCGACCATGGCTCCCTGCAAGGCAAAGAGACGGCTGGCGAACCTTGAGTGGCCGGAACTACTGCTCACACCGGAAGAAACAGCCGGGCTTGCGGCTCTCTACGGAACGGCTCCGGCTACAGCCGCCATCGAGTCGATCCAGGCGCGGACCCAGGGATGGACCGCCGGCGTGATTTTGCTTCTTGAGGGGGCGCGCGAAGGAATTGCCATTACAGGCGAAAGTGACATCGCAAGGAATACCGACGACATGTTCGCATACTTCTCGACCGAGCTCCTTGCACGCAGCGACGAAAACACCCGGGATTTTCTCATCCGTACCGCCTTCTTCCCACGGATGACGGCGGAGATGGCCGAAAAGCTGACCGGCAATGATGCTGCCGGCCGGATGCTTGCAAAACTCCATCGCAGCGGCTGGTTCACTGAAAGACACAACGACTCGCCAGCCGTCTACAACTTCCATGCGCTCTTCCGCGAGTTTCTGATGGATCAGGCCCGCTCCCACCTGGCGGATGATGAACTGCGTGCATTACAGCGGCAGGCCGGAAGCCTCCTCCGGGAAGCCGGAGAGATTGAGGAGGCAGCCTCCCTGTTGTGCACTGCCGGCGACTGGCAGTCGCTGGTCCCGCTCATCATCAGCCAGGCCCAGCCGCTGATTAGCCAGGGACGCAGCCAGACCATCGAAAAGTGGATCGATGCCGTCCCCGACAAAGTGGTCTTCGCAACTCCGTGGCTCCTCTTCTGGCTTTCCGCCTGCCGGCTGATGATGAACCCCGTTGACAGCCGTACATTGCTCGATCGGGCCTACGCCCTGTTCGAGGAACGGGATGACGCAGTGGGGCTATTCCTCACCTGGGCCGGCGCAGCAGACACCTATTTCTATGAAAACAGCGAATTCTCATCTGCCGACCTGTGGATAGAACGCCTTGAAAAGCGTCTGAAGCAAAACCCGCTATTTCCCGCTCCCGAGATTGAATGCCGGGTTGCAGCCAGCATGGCCAGCCTCCTGACCATGCGTCGCCCCTCACACCCCGACCTCCCTTCCTGGGCGTCACGGGCTTCGGATCTCTCCCATTGCGTCCAGGACAGAATTCTTCGCCTGCAGATCCTCCTACATCTCTACAACCATTACGGCTGGTTCGGCTCCATCGGCCACTGCTCGGCCATGATTCACGAAATAGGAGCGATTTGCGTTTCGCCGGAGGCGACGCCGCTGATGAAAATCCATGCAAAGGCGTGGGAGTCGCTCCATCTGAACTGCATCGAAGCGGAATTCGACCGTTCTCTGCAACGAATCGAGGAAGGTCTGGAAATGGCCCGCACCTTCGGGGTCCCGGTCATCACCCATCTCCTCCTGTCGTTCGGTGCATACTGCGCCATGAACAAGGGAGACCTGGCCGCTGCCCGCCGCTTTATCGAAGGGATGAAAGAGTCCCTTATCCCGGCAAGACTCCAGGATGCCATCCGCCTGCACTTTACGCTCGGCTGGTACTCCCTGGTCAGCGGAGAATTGCGGGGCGCTCTGGTCCATGCGGAAACCGCGGTCATGCTGGTCATCAAGTCCGGTACACCGCTGCCGGAAGCAATCTGCCGCCTGGGACTGGCGGAATCTCTCCATGAATCGGGCCAATACGGCAGGGCCGAGGAGGAACTTGCCCGGGTCGCCGAAATGATAGCCATTTCGGGAAGGCAGGTCCTCTGGTTCCGTTACCTTATGCTCGACGCCTGGATCGCCCTTTCCCGCGGCGATGAGCAGCGGGTCATTGATTCCCTGCGCAAGGGGATGGCACTGGGCCGCGAAATGGGATTGGTCGATAATTTGGGATGGTGGCGCCACGATGTCATGGCAAGGCTCTGCATGATGGCTATCGAACACGGCATAGAAGTCCCCTACGTGCAGGGACTGGTCCTCCGGCGCAAATTGATGCCGCAAGCTCCGCCGGTCGATCTGGAAGATTGGCCCTGGCCCCTGAAGATCCACACGTTAGGCGGGTTCGGTCTGGTGGTGGAGGGCAATCCGCTTCGCTTCAGCGGCAAGGTCCAGCAGAAGCCGCTTGAGTTGCTGAAGGCGCTCATAGCCTTCGGCGGAAGGAACGTTGCGGAAGAAAAACTCTGCGACGAGCTCTGGTCCAACGCTTCGGGCGACGATGCGCACAAATCCTTTGTCGTGACCTTGCATCGCCTTCGTCGCCTGCTCGGCAACGACAGTTTCCTCATCTTCAGCGAAGGGAGACTCACGCTCAATCCGCAGCTCTGTTGGGTCGATACGTGGGCCTTCACCAGGCTGGCCGGCCAGGCCAGGTCGTTCTTCCAGGACGGAGGCGATGATGCCTTGTCTGCCGGAGTCCGGGCCGGGGAGCGGGCAATTGCCCTCTATTCCGGTCATTTCCTGGCAGCCGACGGGGGCTTCCAGTGGTCGTTCTCCATGCGCGAGAACCTTCGAAGCCGGATGCTCCAGCTTGTCACTTCCCTGGGCCGTTACCGGGAGGAGGCAGGCGAGTGGCGCAACGCTGCGGATATCTATCTGCGCGGGCTCGAAGTCGATGATCTGGTTGAGGAGTACTATCAGCGCCTCATTGTCTGCCACCGGAACCTCGGGGACCAAGGTGGGTGCATATCGCTCTACAAACGCTGTCAGACAACGCTTGCCATGCTCGGAGTTAAGCCCTCCGCAACCACAAGGGCCATCTACGACGCAGCTCTCGTTTAGCTTCTTAACCGCTCTCTCCCCGGCATTCACCCTCCATTTTTTTTGCACTGCATTTTTCTTCCCATCTGTAATCAATCCGTAATCGCCTCCATGATAGAAATGCCGGCAGACGGGCTTCTCCGTTTGGCGGATTCTTCATTTAATCAGGCAAAATGCCGGTTCAGGAAGAGGAATGGATACCTACATAATCCGTGTCTATCGGCACAACCCCAAAGAGCCCCGCACGCTGGTGGGGCTGGTGGAGGAAGCGGGCTCGGAAGGGAACAGGCGATTCAACTCCCTGGAGGAACTCTTGGAAATACTGAACCCCACTGAAACGGGAAACTCCAAGCATCCTCAACCGAGTGTAACCGGGAACGAGTGAAATATAACCGTTGCATGGAGGGAAAGGAGATGAGTTTTATCTCAAGTAAATTGTCTCCTTGCTCTTGCCTGTTGGGAAATCATTGTCGATAGGGGGGAAAGTAGGCATGCACCATGAGTCGGCTATCAGCAACTGTTCTTATTAACCATTTAAAAAGCAAAAGGAGAAAACACCATGTCCAGAATTCTGAGGTATCTGTCTTTAGATTTATGCTGTGCGGCGAAGGTGTCCGCAACTGTACTAGCAGGGGTCCTCATGCTGTCAGGTTGCAGCGGTGGCGGTTCGGGAGGGGGGTCGCCGCCGCCGACCGTTTCCGGAACGGCATCAAGCGGTTCAGCATACATGGGCCCGGTTTCGCTGAAAGACTACCGCGGGAAAGCGCTACCTTCCGTGACCTCGTCAGCAAGCGGCGCTTTCTCCTTTGATGTTACCGGATTGACGCCGCCGTTTTTTATCAAGGCCGGAAGCTTGTTTTCCGTGGCAACGGATGCTGGAATCACCAACGTTAACCCGTTCACCGATGTCGTGGCCAGAAGCGCGGCAGGCAGCAACGACTTGACCGCGGTGTTTGCAAACATGTCCTCGAACCGTGCAACCGTGAACTCCATAAAAGCAAATCTGCCCATGGCACGAACCAACTTCAATAACCAACTTGCGCCGCTGTACAGCAAATACAGCATGACCACTCCGCCGGATTTCCTTAACGGCGCAATAACCATTGATAAAGGCGTGGATGGGCTGTTCAAGGATATCAAGGTCAATGTCACAGGTACCAATGTGACCATAACCAATGCCTCCACAAGCGCAACACTGGTAAGCGGCTCATTTAATGGCACCAGTTTCACACTGACGCCGGATGCTTCGGCAATAGGAACGCTTCCCGGCCTTGCCGGCATTACCACCGGCTCGGGAACTGGAACCGGAGCGGGGACTGGAGCGGGGACTGGAGCTGCGACGGGAACCGGGACTTGTGACGCCGGCTATACCTCGATGCCAGCCTCAACGGGAGCGCAGGCTCTGTGTCCGAATGCGACGATCACCACGTGCGTTGATGTTACCGGCAATGCCGCATACAGGATGTATTATGTGGTAAACGGGACGAGAGTGAATGACGACTACGTTACAACCGTAGCCACACTTAATAATCAAATTTCCGCAGCATGCGGCTTGACCGGCACCGGCACATCCACAGGTACCGGCACCACTACCGGCACCGGTTCAACAGGCACAGGCACCGCATCAAGTGCATTCCCGATAGGAACGTGGGTTGCCCCTGGCGGTTATTCGTTCACTGTTACAGCACCAATAGAAAGTACCGCCAATGGAGATAAGTGGTATTCCGGATCTGTTACTGCCCCGGGAAGTTCAGTAGCAATTACTTCTCACAGTACTACAACAAATATTTACGCAAGCATTGACTACATACCCGGTGCAAAATTATTTGCAATACAGTCGGATAATTTCGAATTCACACCGATGAACATAACTACAACCTCGATGACCGGGCCCCTTCTTCTAAATGGCAGCACAAATATTCCAAGCGTGTTCACTGCAACATTCACCAAGCAATAATGCCTGTTTGTTTTATTTGTTACTGCCGAAAAGCTGGCAGTTGGAGTGTGGGTCCGGGAACGATAGCCGATGATGATAAAGGTAGCTTTGGAAGATGGGGTTAAAAAAGGGGGTGAGAAAGGAAAGAGTTTGGCCTCTTGATGGTCAGGACACAAGACAAGTCAAAGGAAAGGGGAAAGGGAACAAAGGGTATAGATAGGTGCTTTTTTAGCAACATCATGCGACTCGGTTTCTATTAAAGGAGGATACAATGCGTAAATTTTTTGGAATCGGCATTACACTCATGGTTATGGCATTTTCAGCCCTAAGCGGCTGCGGAGGAGGTTCGTCGTCAGGTTCGTCGTCAGGTTCTTCGTCAGGTTCTTCGTCAGGTTCGTCGTCAGGTTCGCCGTCCAGTTCACCTTCTACTTCGGCTCCGGTTACTGACGTCTCGGCCAAAACAGCTCAAGATGTAACCGTAGTCACTACTTGGACGAAAGATACCGTATATGTAATTGATAGCAGCATCAGTGTCGATGCACCGCTCACGATTCAGCCCGGAACGATCATCAAATTCAAGCAAGGGGCAGGTATAACCGTGTCCGCCAACGGTGCAATTATCGCAGACGGAGCTACCGCTGCCACCCCCATTATCTTCACCTCCATAAAAGATGATGCCAACGGCGGTGACACTAACGGCGATTTAGTCGCCAGCAGCCCGGCAGCCGGAGACTGGTCATCCATAAATATTGCCGGCGCCGGCTCAAAATTCAATTATTGCCAGTTTTATTATGGCGGCAAGGCGAACAGTTCCGCCCTCGTGATCGATACGCAGAGTGCCACCGTGACGAACAGCACCTTCGCGCACAACGGTGACCTGAACAGCATCGATGCCAAACCTGCCCTGAATGCTTGGTATGCAACTACAGGAACGGTCATCACCGGCAATACCTTCTACGACAACAAAGTGCCACTCGGGATTAGCTCCGCTTTCAGCATCGATGACTCGAACAAATTTGACAATGCCGTTGCCGCTCCTGCCGCCCCACAGCCGAACAAGTACAACGGTATAAACGTAGCGGGTTGCGGCCAGTTCACCAGCAACATAACCTGGTCTGCGGCAAAGGTCCCCATGGTGATCGGCGATTCAGTTGATGCCTGCAATTACCTGAAAGTCCAGCCGGCAGCAAGCCTGACGCTTGGCGACAACGTCGTCTTGAAGTTCTTCCCGCCGAATGGAAGGATCGAAGTTAACGGGGCCATGATCGCCAATGCCGCGGCGTGGAACAAGATTACATTTACCTCCATCAAGGACGACAGCATCGGTGGTGACACCAATGCCGACGGCGCAGCCAGCGCCCCGGCCGCCGGGGATTGGGCACAAATCTGGCTTGTAGGTAACGGCTCTCAATTCAATAACACTGTCTTTACCTATGGTGGCAACGCCGACGATTCCGTCCTCTACATAGATGGGCCGAGTGCGAAGGTAACGAACAGCACCTTCGCGCACAACGGTGACTTGGACAGCATTGATGCCAAACCTGCCCTGAATGCCTGGTACGCCACAACAGGGACGGTGCTGACAGGCAACACCTTCTACGACAACTATGTCCCCCTCGGGATCAGCACCGCGTTCAGCATCGATGACTCCAACACGTTTGATAATGCCGTTGCAGCTCCAACCAAGCCGCAGCCGAACAAGTACAACGCCATAAACCTTGGAGGTTGCGGACATTTTACGAACACCATATCATTGGCCGCAACAAAGGTTCCGTTCGTAGTGGGAGATTCTTCTACTGCCTGCACTTATCTTGTACTCGAACCCAATGCCCATGTCACCGTGGCAACCAACACGATCTTCAAATTTTGGCCCACAGGCCAGGTAGAGTTCAACTCTGGGGGAACAATGCCGAATTACGCGAATGCCATCTTCACCTCCGTCAGAGACGATGCGCATGGTGGCGACACCAATGCCGATGGTACGATTACCTCTCCTGTTTACGGTAGCTGGCTCGGGTTCCGGATGGATCATGCGGATGGTTCCAGCAACTATATTCCGCAGAATAGTCCCAGAATCGCTCAGCCGGCGTACATGTTCTATGCGACTCTGAACTAGCATGATTGCCGGACGCTGATAACCATTAGTACAAACAGAGTGAATCCCTGAGGTTTTCGGGAGGGTGGATCTCAATACAATCATTCAGGAGGGATCAAGCATGCACAAAACTCGTTCTAAAATCTCCATAATCTCCGTTTTATCAGCTTCCGCAATTCTGTTTTGTTTTTCTTCAGGCTCATTCGGGGCCGGTGAACCTTTAATCGGCGACGTATCAGCATCGGCAAACTATGACAGCTGGGGGGGCAAATGCCCAAAATTATTCGTATTTACCGGGCAAATAACAGCAAATGCCAAGGGATCGCTCAATTACCACTGGGAACGCAGCGATGGCGCCAAAGGTCCCTCAAAAGTAGTGCATGTCAAGCCCGGTCAGACCCTCAAGGTGCACGATTCCTGGAAACTTGGTGGACCTGGAACAAAGATGACTATTTCGGAAACACTTGTGGTCGGATCAGGCAACCAGCATCTCCGGGCAAAAAGCCAGGAGATCCCTATCGAGTGCAAATAGCTGACTCCGGCAGAAAAGCGCCTTTTCATTTTTCGTAAAACTTCAGGGGTCACGTATCTATTTGAAATTTGGATACGTGACCCCTTTTTTTTGGGTCAATAAATACCATTTTCAGGTCACCCCAATCACGATGAACGTCACTCCGGCAACCATCAACCCTCCACCAACGAGCCGCTCCCGCAGCCCTTCTTCCCGGAACAGGAAGTGTCCATACACGATCCCTATCAGGAGGCTCAGCCGCTTTACAGCGATCATATACGCCACGTTGGTAAGACTCATGGCAATCACCCCGGAGATGCTCTCCCCAAGGCTGAAGAGTGCCGGCAGCAGGGTTGCCCGGAGAAGCCCCGGATGCCTCAACTCGTGACGTCCCTTCCAGAGTGCGACAGGTGTCAGGCAGAGGAACAGCAGGATCGGGTAGAGCCCCGCGAAGAAAAGAGGTGAAGAGTTGGAGATCGCCTTCTTGCTCAGGGTGGCGGTAAGGCTGTAGAGTACGGCGACCCCGATCATGCAGAGCGAGCCCCGTTCCCTGAGGATCGCCCGGAACGGGGCCAGGAGGCTGGAGCTGCGGCTGTGCAGGTTGAGGGTATAACTCCCAGCGGCAATAAGGAAGATGCCGACTGCGCCGGTGAGCGAAATACGCTCCCCTAGGAGCAGGTAGGGAATCACCATGAGGAAAACCGGCGTCAGTGCCAGGAATGGGACGGTCAGCCCGAGGGGCGAGAGCTTGAGAGCCTTGAAATAGAGGATAAGCGCCAGTAGCTCGAGGGGGAGGGCGGTAAGGATTGCAGGGACAAGCCCGGGACCGAGTGTAGGCTTGGGGAGCGCCAGCAGGAGGACGACCAGGAGGGGGAGCATGAGGAGCAACCGGACCCAGGCGATAAGGTACTCGTTGTGTTGGGCGGCAAGCGCTTTTTTGGTCAGGGCGTCGCTGGTGGCCAGGGAAAAGGCGCAGAATAATGTGAGCGGAAACCAGAGTATGTGCATGCAACAAGTCTATCGCATTCCGGGAAGATATCATCTCAATGGAGAAACCCAAGAGGAGAAACCCATGCAGAAAGCTATGGGGGCTACCATGGGAAGTGCTCCGTCATCTGCTTAAATCCCATGGTAGACCCAAGGTGTTGTAGGTGTTGCTCGTTTTCCTAAATATGGGCCGCAACTGTATGTCGCACCGCTGATCCTTCCTATTTGGCTGTTCTGTTAAATGAGACGGCTTTCTCTGACGGTTTACCCTTCACCCCAGTTGCACGCTCCTCAATTTTATCCTGTACAATCAGACTCTTACACTCGCAGTATCCGCAGTTCTCCTCCGGCATGTTACTTGCTTTTTCCAAGTAGATGGCAGGCACTCAGGTTTGCCACTAATCCTTTTCAGGTTTGAAAGTCCCCAAGGAGGGGACATGTTATGAAATGCAAAATATATTCAAAAAAGTTGATTTTGGGAGCACTCCTCAGCATTTTTGTTGCCGCTAGCGCAAGCGCCGAGACCGGCAAAGGTCCGAAACCGGTAAACCTTGGCGAGGCTGCAAGTTTCGCGATTCTGAGCCAGAGCGGCATCACCGACGTTTATCGATCCGCTGTTGTCGGGGATGTTGGAACGAGCCCCATAACAGGTGCAGCTCTCCTTCTCACATGCGGGGAAGTGTCGGGGAAAATATATACCGTCGATGTGGCTGGTCCTCTCCCCTGCTCGATTAATGACGCCACCTTCCTGACCACGGTTGTGGGCGATATGGGCTTCGCGTACAACGACGCAGCGGGACGGCTTTCACCCGATTATACCGAACTGGGTGCTGGTGAGATTGGCGGGCTAACCCTTAAACCCGGCCTCTACAAATGGACTACCGGCCTTATGATTACCACCGATGTCACGCTCTCGGGCGGCCCGAACGATGTATGGATCTTCCAGGTGGCAGGAACACTGAATCAGGCCAACTCTACACGAGTAACCCTGGCCAACGGCGCCCAGGCCAAGAACATCTTCTGGCAGGTCGCCGGCGCGACGACTGTTGGAACCAATGCGCACTTTGAGGGCGTCGTACTGGGTAAAACAATGATCGCCGTGAACACCGGGGCATCTGTCAACGGTAGATTGTTGGCGCAGACTGCGGTCACTCTTCAGATGAATGCGATTACCGAGCCCGCCAAGTAAGGACGCATACCTCTCATGTGGGCTTGACGCCCACCCACACCGGCAATATAAAGGGTTACAGATTTCGGTCTGTAACCCTTTACTATTACCCCTTCACCTCCTCCAAAGACTATTAGGGACTGAAAGCGCAATGTAATTGTTAAACTGCCAACCGCACCAACCACTCAACCCCTCTGGCAATCTCTTCCCGGGCGGATAGGGATTCGCACCAGTCGGCAGGCAGCGCCTGGATTCCGTGGAGGGCTCCCAACCAGGAGCCGATCATGGCTCCCCGTGCTGCGTTATCACCGCCAATCGCTGCCGTGGCACGCAGCGCCTCGGCGAAATCATCCGCATAATGCAACGCACACTGCAGTGCCGCAGGAAAGCTTCCCGCCAGCGGGCAGGACTGCCCGAATTTCAGGGTGGCTTCGCGTACGGACAGATCACTACCGGCAACGGCAGCAGCGATCTGTCCGGCCAGAATAACGCCCTCGGCCCCCAGCTGAGGCGCCTGTTCTGCGGCGTGTCTGACAGCATCATCCAGCGTGGAGCCGTTGAAGAGTTTTTGCAGAATCATGGCGTGCACCAGGTTATAGGCAACCGCTCGTTCGTTGTTCTGGCAAACCCTCGTCGCGCGTTCCACAATGCCCGCCAGGTCTGAATCCCTGAAATACCGGGCAACCAGCGGTGCGAGCCTGGTGATACTTGCCGGCTGGTCATCATCAGCCCCGTCCTGATAGCCATAGGCCTCATCCGGGTGCAACTCGCGATAGGCACGGTAGTTGGCCACCGTGTCCCTGGCGGCATGATCCCGATAGCCGGTATATCCCGGCGACTCGATCAACGACACGAAGCGTGAACCGAAGTCCGAGGCATCAAAGCGGCCTCGCTCCTGCAGCGAACGAAGGAGAAGCAGTGCTCCGTCGCCGTAATGGGTCAAATCCCCCGGCCGCTTGCCGGCATGGTAGTGTCCGGCAGCCGGCTCCTCGAATCCCCGGGGACCGCCGGGAAAACGCTGCTCCAATTCTCCAAGGTCATAAATCCAGTGGCTGCCAAGACAGAAAGCATCCCCCACAAACTGTCCCCAGATGGCACCGCTGATACGATCCGCAATAGATGGTTTTTGCCTGGCAGCATAGTCTTGCTCACTCATGACGCACCTCTTTACGACTGTCATAGATTTGAGACATTTCCATACTGTTTATTTTAATCTCATGCGGCAATAAATACCATCTTCAGGGCCCCCCGGGGCTGCCGTGGAAAGTCTGTGATTGAGAGGGCGGGGCGGGATGTATTTCAGGCTCAGTTGTGCTTGTAGGCTTTGAAGTCTTCCAGTTTCCAGGGCGCCTTTTGGCAGATCGGGCATTTATCACGGTCGATATGCCGGTTCTCCTCCGCTACGCCGCCACCTGGTGTGCAGGACAGGCATAGACCCCAGCCAGCCAATGTAGGTATGCGCACATAACATGCTCCTCCGACGAGGCTGTTGACGCACTGGACGCATTGCTGCAACGCCGCATCCTTATCGGATACCGCCCCTTTACCGCGGTTGTCCAGATCGCTGCGCGGCTTACCCCAGTCCTTCTGGCTCGTCTCGCGTTGGTGGTTTGCGTCGAGCAACTGAGCGGTGATTCGTTCCAGGGCCTCCCCAAACGGGTTCTGCTGATTGCCGTCGCTGTTGTCGTCGACGCAATCGAGGCCGGTATCGGCTACCCATCTGTACCCGGGGTTGCAAAACTGACACTGGACCCTGCCAAGGTTGCCATCCCAATAGGGCCGGCTGTTCGGGGTGCCGGAGCAGTCTGCCGCCGCCACCTGCGCGGCTTTGTCCACTACGCAGGCTGTCCGCGCTTCATTCCACTGATATCCGCTTATGCAGCGGCACAGCG
>DATNCC010000067.1:0-2682 GCA_035571735.1 Dongiaceae bacterium
GGTTGTCACCGTAGATTACGAAGGAAGTAAATACTCTATTCCCGGCAACCCGGCAACCGGCCCCGACACTGGATGCAGTGGGGACCGATCGATGCAGGTACTGACTTTTGTCTCACAGCTCATTGCCGGGCAAAAAGCCGACATAAATGTGCCTGTAACAGGTGCGGTTACTGCTGTTGGCAGGTGATGGGGACGCTCTGCCAGAAGCTCTCATCTCAGGGGGGAGAAATGGTTATTTTCTGCCGTAATTCCTGCATCGGCTGCTGGCTCACCTTGAGGAGTCCCTCCTGAGGGCGATCCAGATCTATGATCAGGTAGATGACGGAAGAAAAGGCAAGCACGAGCGCAATGCTTACGGTGTTGGTGCGCTTGCCTGCTATACCGGCTAGATATCCCATGGACACCGTGGCCAGGGAGGTTACGAAGAAGAGGACGAAGAAAATGACGGTCGGTATACGGCTTTTGAGACCTATCCTTACCCGCTTCGCGTGCAGTTCGATCACATCGTTCAGCGTGGAGATGAAAAGACCTACCACCACCGAATCGGGATTTTTCTCCGCCACAGCGACAGCCTCGGACCAGAGCCGCTGCTGGATATCATCCGACCTGGCGATTGCCTTTTGGAGATCCTGTGTTCCGTTCCACTGGAACCTTACCTCCACGTAATCCCGCAAGAGCCTGCGGATCTTGGTGCTATGGGGCTGAGGTAGCAGGTCGGCACGAAGATAAGCGGTCTGCAGCGCGTTGGCCTCGTCGAACACCAGGGTGCGTCGGGTGTCGTGGCGTGTTGCCGCCATGCCGAAGGTAAACGCGAGCATAAATGCAAGGAGGCCCAGTGTGGCCCCCACCATGGGGCCGACCGCCGCATCCTTAACGTCATCATTCCGCCGCCGTTTTACCTCTCCAAGGCGGAAGCCGATCTCCACAACGGCAAAGACGAATACGATAGTCGTGACGAACAAACCCCAGACGGGGATAATGTCAAGCGGGTGGTTTTCCATTTACAGTGTACCTCCAGGAACTTGTTCTTCCACTACGCGCCGAACCTCTCGCACGATGGGGAGGTGCGTCGCTATGAGCGTTACTGTCGCTCCATTGCTCATTCTGTCTCACGGAATGGAGACTTTTACGATAACAGAGTTATATGCATTATCAAGGAGAGCGCCCGAAGAAAGTGGGCCAATGGGTCGGGTTTTGACAGCGTGAACTTCTCGTCCGTGTTCATGTCATTACCGCTGCTCCCGGCGACAGAACTACATTCTGCCAACAATGACGCTGCGGAGCATCCCAGCTGTCGGGCCGGGACTCAATGGCGCCGCAATGACGCATAAAAGCACTGTCAAGATGGCATTTTCAAGAGTTGAGTCCCTGATTCCGGATAAATCCAATATGAGCCGCATTAAATGAATACTGGAATAAGATGAGAGTGGTAATAGGCTGATTACAGCAATTGAATTCATGCGAACAAGCCATGCCCAATAAAATCGTGGAACACTCATAAGAACAAATTCAAATAATAGCTCATTCGGCGATACTTTCAACCCGCCTTTTGTATTGATATAATGGGACTTGATGAGGTGATATATGTTGAAACACGGTCGCCCCAATACCGTCTGCATCTGTCTGCTGACGCTTCTCCTGTCGGTGGCGCCGGTGTGTGCTCTGGAGCAGGTTAACTTGCAACTGAAATGGACTCATGCCTTTCAGTTTGCCGGTTACTATGCGGCGCTTGACAAGGGGTATTACCGTGAGGCGGGGCTGGATGTGCGGATACAGGAGGCCAAGCCCGGTTTCGACGTGGTGGAAAGTGTTGTGTCCGGCAAGGCGCAGTACGGGATCGGCAACAGCAGCCTGTTGCTGGCCCGCAATGCCGGAAAGCCGGTAGTGGCCTTGGCCGTGATTTTCCAACATTCTCCGCTGGTGTTGGTGATGCGCGGGGACAACGTCGCGCAATCGATCCATGACCTGATCGGCAAGAGAGTCATGATTGAGCCCCAGTCCGACGAACTGCTGGCCTATCTCAAGCAGGAGGGGATCACACCGGATCGTTTTGTCCAGGTTGAACACAGCTTTGATCCGCAGGACCTGATCAGCGGCAGAGTGGACGCCATCTCTGCCTACTCCACCAACGAACCTTTCTACCTTGACCGGGCCCGGCTCCCCTATCAGGTCTACACCCCCCGTTCCGTCGGGATCGATTTCTACGGCGACAATCTCTTCACCAGCGAGCAGGAATTACGGGAGCATCCGAAACGGGCCGCGGCATTCAGGGACGCCAGCCTGCGAGGGTGGAAGTATGCCATGGAGCATTCAGGAGAGGTTGCCCGCCTGATCCATGACCGTTACTCCAGTCATCACCCGATCGAAGCTTATCTGTTCGAGGCAAGGGAAATGGTGCCGCTACTCCGGCAGGACTTGATCGAGATCGGCTACATGAACCCAGGCCGCTGGCGCCACATCGCCGAGGTCTACACCGACCGGGGGCTGTTGCCGCACGATGTTACCCTTGAAGGGTTTCTCTTCGATCCCCACCCGAAAGTTGATTTGACCCGGTTATATGTCTATCTGGGTATTGCACTGCTGGCGGGAACCGTGGTCAGCGCCATTGCCCTCTACATCTACCGGATCAACCGCCGCCTTGCCGAGAGCATCGTCAAGGGGAAACAGACCGAAGACGCCCTG
>DATNCC010000068.1:0-4123 GCA_035571735.1 Dongiaceae bacterium
GCAAGGGAATCGGTCTTGGACTGGCTCTTTCGTACAACATTGTGAAGCGTCACGGCGGGGAAATGCATGTGAAGAGTGTTGTTGGCGAAGGCTCACAATTTACGGTGTGCCTGCCGATTTGCTCTGAACAGGCGGAAACGGCAGGATAAACAACAAATTATTAGAGGGTTCAGTATGCTTTCTTTTGAACAGGCCCGAAAGGTTATTCTGGAACATTGCTGCCCGGTGGGAATCGAGCATGTCGGCCTCCTCGATTCCGTTGGGCGTGTCCTGGCTCATGATATAAATGCACCATGGGATATGCCGCTCTGGGATAATTCAGCCATGGACGGCTTTGCCGTGCGCAGTTCCGATTGCAGCCAGACGCCCTGCACGCTTAAAGTGACCGGTTACATCCCGGCCGGGGACAAGGGGGATGGCATAATAGTCCAGCCTGGCTGTGCCGTGCGGATCATGACAGGTGCGCCAACACCGGTAGGTTGCGATGCGGTTGTGCCGGTCGAGGAGACCGATGATGGCCGGCTGGAGGTGACGCTGCTGCAGCCGGTCAGTAAAGGGCAGCATATCAGGGTGCGCGGGGAAGATGTGTCGTCCGGCGACGTCTTTGTGCGCGCGGGAGCTATAGTCCGGCCGCCGGAAATCAATATACTGGCGAACTTCGGCAAGTCCCTGGTGGCAGTGTATCGTCGCCCGCTGGTCGCAATACTTTCAACCGGGGACGAACTGATAGAACTGGGAGTGACACCCGGACCGGGAGAGATCATCAACAGTAACGCGCTTTCCTTGGCCGCCGCCGTTGCGGAAACAGGCTGTATTCCTCTTATGTTAGGAATCGCCCTGGATAATCGGGAGAGCCATCTGGAAAAACTGCGGGAGGGTCTGAAAGCCGACGTGCTGATCACTTCTGCCGGAGTTTCGGCCGGTGACCGTGATCTTGTGCGGGATATACTGCAGGAGCTGGGTGCGAAACAGCTCTTCTGGAAAGTTGGAATGAAGCCTGGCGGCCCGACTGCTTTTTCAATGTTCGAAGCAAAACCGGTGTTTTCTCTACCGGGAAATCCGGTTTCAACCATGATCACGTTCGAGGAGTTCGTCCGCCCGGCGCTGCTGAAGATGTTGGGACATCAGCAGGTTCTGCGGCCGCTCTTCAAGGCTGTTCTTCGCGAGGAGCTCCAGAAGAAACCGGGCAAGGTGCAGATTATCCGGCTGCGACTTGAGAATGAAGGGGGGCGCTGGTTTGCCAGTTCAGCCGGCAATCAGCAGACCGCCATTCTCCGGACCATGGTAGATGCCCAGGCGCTGGCCATCCTGCCGGCCGATAGTGGCAATTTTGCCGCAGGAGATGAGGTGGATGTGCATTTTTACGGGAATTATTGCGATCGAACGTGACGCGGGTTTTCCATGATAGTGGTTCGACCTGCCTCACGCTGCATGCTGATAAGTAAGAGTCTCCCACCCAAGACAGGCAAGCTTGATGTAGATGGGAATAGGCTTGTATCCTCCATGATAATACACGACAGTTCGGCGAGTGATGCCAAGCGCATTTGCCGCAGCGCTCAGTGAAAGTCTGTTGCGCTCCATCCATGCATTGAACTCGGATACCGGGAAGGCTTGCCCGGCCTGCTCTTTTCCGAGCCTGTAGAGAGAGTCAGCGTCAATGCCGATTTCACCCTCGGCCCACTCAATCCCATGCCCCCATTCTTCAACTACGGCAGAGACAAAGAACATCGGTTCCTTCAGCTTTTCATAACCAGGCGAATCAAGGTATTCGGAAATATCAACTCTGGTCTGTTTGCCGGAATGCCACTGTATTATTAATACTGACGGGGCTTCAGCGATAATTGTTTTGATCTTTTGTTGATTCATGAGTTATCTCCGGTTCAGTTCGTGCCACTCGGCCAGTATCCGCTCCCTGTTCTCTTTTGCCCATGTGCGGGCTTCAGCAAGAATGATTGCCGGTGGGTTCCCAATGATGATCTCAAGAGTTTCTATGTCTATGGATGCCCGGCCATCAGGCCATCGCAGATGAAAATGCGGGACGCCATGCTCACGACCAAAAACTTCAATTTTCCAGTTGCGATTATGATGTAGACGGGTCATTTTGTTAAGTGTAGGGAATATTATTCCCTATGTCAATTGGAATGAGTTTCTTACTTGTTTGTTGGGGGAACGGTGTCTTGGCACAGCGGCGAAGCGTAGCGAAGACCGCCCGCCGCCAGTTGAGTTTCTAAATCACATTCAGGCTATGCCGCTCAAGAACAGCGGTCCAAATCTAACCCTGCAAGCCTGATCGGCCGGTTTTTTTTGGCCGTTCTTGTCGCAAGTTGGACATTTTTCTTTCTTACCTTGTAGGTTCGTGGAGTCTGACCTTCATCGTACGTTTTATGTACATATCTGAAATGAACTCTTTGCTTTGTCGCTTGCCTTTACGCATGTACGCACCATCGTAACGTGAGGACAGGTTGGCCGTCCGCACGGCTTTGGGTGCTAGATTCCTTGGCAAAGGACTCCATTTGGACGTCTCTTGATCATACCTCAAATACACATAAGGAATCTCTGGACAGCCGTATAACTTCACATTCGAAAATACGCGAGATGACCTTACGACCAAGTAAGGGATGCTCTCAACGAAATCCAGCATGATAGGATTAACGCCCCGCTCTCCTGACCATTTGATTGTCTGACCCGTATCGGGATCTTTGGCTTCAAGCGAGTATTCATCCGGCCACCAGCCCAGTGAAGATATTTCTCCCCCCCAAAAATGGAAGGTGACCTTCCGATGCACTTCAACTGTACGTCCGTCATGCAGCAATGCTTCGTCGTCCCATTTTTCTGTACGGGCAAAAGCGATGATTGGCAAGAAAAGCGTTGCCAACAGGATACAAATGAAATAAGGCTTTACAAGTCTCATAGTCAATGATTGTCTCCAACTCGTAGGTCACCAGTTCACGAGCGTGCGTGAACTGGTGACCTAACCCATACTGAATATTTAGACAGTGAACATGGGAAAATATCAACAATGTTGATTGCTCATCACCTGGAAAATCTGCATGATTTAGTGCGAGTTATACCAATGGTGAATTATTAAAACAATATAAATCAGGCTCCCTGCCTTCCCTTTGGAAGAGTCCGGAAGAAGAGCCACGCAAGCGGTGGCAAGATAAGCAGAAAGGCATACAAGAGAAAGTGAAAAGCCTTATTTACCCCGGCTTTGTCGGCCAGCATCCCCACCAGCGGTCCGGTGCAGACGAACAACAGCCGGAAACAGAGAGACTGCAGCGAAAGGATACCCGCCCGGTTGGCTGACGGGCATTCCTTTTGCGTTAGATCGAGCATCATTGGGCCGCGCAAGCCTCTCATGCTCGTCAGCAGGTAATAAAACAGAAATCCCCACAAGCCGCCGATGGTTCCCAGCCCGAAATAACCCACGCCGATCAGGATCAGAAACAGTATCACCATGAAGCGGTCACCCAGGTAACCATTGACGCGGTGACTGGTCAGGGCAAAAAAAGCCACAGTCAGGTTGGCTACGCTCCAGATCGGGCCGAACCAGGTCAGCGGCACTCCCGCGTGCTGCATGTAGGGCTGAATCAGCCAGACAGGATAAAACGAGGCGATTCCCAGCACCGAGTTAAGCAGAATGGTGTAGCGCAGCTGCTTGTTTTCCACGAAGGCATAGCGTGCCGTGCGCAGCGCCTCTACCAGGTGGCCGGCGTGGGGCGCGATCTGCCTCGGCGGTTCGACCATGGAACGGGTGAGCAGCAGTGCCAGGAACCAGACTCCTATCTGCAGGAAAAAAGGGAGCAGCGGCGCAGTTGCATAGAGTGCGCCGGCAAAAACCGCCCCCAGCGCCTCGCCTGCCTGGGCATAACCGCTCATACGCCCCTGGTCGCGGGCGTAGTTCTGCTCAGAGTTTTCCTGTTTGAGGGTTTCGTACAACAGGGCGCTGTCCGAGCCGCTTATGAAGGCGAGGGAGATTCCAAGCAGTATCTCTGCGGCCATGACAGTGGCGAAGGTGGCAGCGACAGTATAGACAGTCCAGCCGACCATGCCGAGCAGCGCAGCCAGGGTGAGGGAAACGCGGTAGCCGATCCGGTCGCTGATGTAGCCGCTCGGGTACTCC
>DATNCC010000069.1:0-3753 GCA_035571735.1 Dongiaceae bacterium
CATCCCCCCCAAGGCCAACAGAGCAACTAAAGTCCGTACTGCATCAATACGCTTGTGGATTTCCCAAAACATCTTCGCTACTTACCCTCGCCCTGAAGATTCGATACACCCAGATTTTATAGGCTATCACAATCGGTACCATTATCAAAGCCACCACCGTCATGATCCTGAGCGTGTACAAACTGGACGAAGAGTTGAAGATCGTCAGGTTTGAAGCCGCGTCAAGACTTGAGGGGAGCAGGTTGGGAAACAGCCCGGTCACACCGGTAAAGACCACAAATACGATGGTCAGACATGAAAAAATAAATGCTTTTCCGGTTTCATTCTTGCCGGCAAACACTTTTACCATAAGCAGGGAAACAACTGCAACAACCGGAATGATGAGCAGAACCGGCGCCTTGAAGAAGTTATTGTAGAGCTTGGTGGCAGGCCAGGTATAGCCGAGGAACACCACCGCAATGACCAGAAGGGCCGGCCATAGCCTGTTGGCCATGGCTGTGGCACGATCTTTCAGATCCCCGACTGTTTTGAGCGAGATATAGAGCGCTCCGTGGACGGCAAAGAGCAGGACAAACAGGACGCCGGTGATCAGACCGTAGGGGTTCAGCAGGCCAATGAGCGATCCTTCGTAGGTGAACTGCAGATTGGTGAAGTCGTTGCGCATCGGAATGCCGCTGAAGATATTGCCGAATGCCACCCCGAACAACAGCGCCGGGAGGAAACTTGAGACGAGTATGGCCTTGTCCCAACTCCCCTTCCAGGCGGCGCCCTCAAGCTTGCCGCGGAATTCGAACGACACCCCCCGCACGATCAGAGCAAAGAGAAGCAGGATCAGTGCCGAATAGAGGTTGCTGAACATGAGCGCATAGGTGGTGGGGAACGCGGCAAAGGTCGCGCCTCCGGCAGTCAGGAGCCAGACCTCGTTGCCGTCCCAGACCGGGCCCACCGCATTGATGAGGATTCGCTTCTCGGTATCGTTCCTGGCGATGAACGCCGACAGGAAACCGGTTCCCAGAACAAAGCCGTCGAGCATGAAATAGACGGCCCAAAGCACACTCCACAATACGAACCAGGTAATCTGGAATATTGAAATATCCATGAATTATGCCCTCCCCGTCATTTCAATTATGTTTGATAAGTCCTTGTCCGGCCCCTTCTTGGCATATTTGACCAGCAGGTAGATATCGATTGCACCTAAAAATCCGTACAACACTGTGAAACCAAGGAGCGACAGGATTATCTGGGTAGCGGTGACCGATTTCGAAACCGCATCGGCGGTTTTCATGACGCCGAATACGATCCAGGGCTGGCGCCCCAGTTCCGCCACCAGCCAGCCGAATTGCTGGGCAAGATAGGGGACGGGAATTGCCAGAACCATTATGGAAAGATACAAACGATTCTCGATGAAGCGGTCACGCCGGGAAAGGAAGACCCCGATCAGACTTGCAATTATCATGAACGTGCCGAGCCCGGCCATCAAGCGGAAACTCAGGAAGGTGGGCGTAACGGGTGGGCGCATCTCTTTCGGAAAATCCTTGAGGCCTTTTATTTCACCTCTGGTATCGTGGAAGGCCAGAAAGCTCAACATGCCTGGAATGGTCAGGGATTCAACGGCATTGCACTCACCATTTGCATCCGGCATAAGGAGCAGGCACATACCGGCATTCTTTTTTGTTTCCCAGACCGCTTCCATGGCGGCAAATTTTGAAGGTTGAACCTTTGCAATTTCAACTGCATGAAAATCGCCGGTTATCCCGACGAGGAGCGATGCCACGAAAGCCCAGGCGGACGCCATCTTGAAAGAGCGCTTGAAGAAGTCGCTCTCATTGGCACGAAGCAGATGCCAGGCCGAGACACCCATGATCACGAATGCCGCCAGGGCATAGCCGGACATCAGCGTGTGCGAGAATTTTATCCAGCCATAGGGATTGGTTACAACAGCCATGAAATCTGTCATCTCTGCCCTGCCGTTGCGGATGGCGAAGCCTACCGGTTTCTGCATCCAGCCATTGGCAAGGAGAATAAACAGGGCGGAGAGATTTGTCCCGATCGCGGCAAGCCAGATGGAAAGGGCATGAACCTTTTTGGAGATCTTATTCCACCCGAAGATCCAGACCCCGATGAAAACGGATTCCAGGAAGAAGGTTATAGTTGCCTCCATTGCCAGCGGCGCACCAAAAATGTCCCCGACATACCGGGAATATTCCGCCCAGTTAAGGCCGAACTGGAACTCCATTGTGATGCCGGTGACCACACCCAGGGCAAAGTTGATTAGAAAGAGCTTTCCCCAGAACTTGGTCATCCGCAACCAGGTTTCGTCGCCGGTAGTCACATACTTCGTTTCCATCCAGGCCGTCATTATGGACAACCCCAGTGTGAGCGGAACGAAGATCCAATGGAACATGCAGGTTGCCGCGAACTGCCATTGACTGAGAGTGACTACATTCATTACTTGCCTCCTTTGTTGTGTTTACACCGCAGGTCTGCACCCGGGGCGAAATACCTCTTCAAGTTTATCGCGAATTAAAACTATTTCAACATCCGTAAAATATGATCTCAGTCCGTGGCACGTCCACGCTGATAATTTGATTGGATATCCGAGGAGGAAAACGCTTTGTCCCATGCCTCAGACACAAAACCAACAAGATCGTTTTTATCTTTAATTTAGTATAAAAAAAAAGTCAACAGGAAAATCGGGTAAACAAAATTATTTTTCAGGCTGGCAGCCGGAGAAAAAACTGGTCGCCAAATTCAAGGCAGGCGGGACGATGGCTGATTACCAGCATGGTGGTACCTGCTCCGGCACCCTCGAGCCGTTTGCGGATGCGGGACACTACCTCGCGTTCCGTGGCGCCGTCCAGACTTTCGGTAGGCTCGTCCAGCAGCAGTATGGGCGCATCCTTGAGCAGGGCCCGCGCAAGGGCAATTCGGCGTGCCTCACCGCCCGAAACGGCGGAACCGTTGATCCCCACCACCGTTTCGAGCCCCAGCGGCAGCCCTGCCACCCATGATTCAAGGGCACAGTCCCTGAGGGCCAGTCGGAGTTGCGTTTTATCGGCAGACACGTTTCCCAGCAGGATATTTTCCCGGATGGTACCGTTGAACAGGTGCGGACGCTGCGGCACCGCCGCGATCATGCCGATCACCGTCTCCT
This sequence comes from Dongiaceae bacterium, assembly GCA_035571735.1. GTDB lineage: Bacteria > Desulfobacterota > Desulfuromonadia > Geobacterales > Pseudopelobacteraceae > JACRCG01. The sequence goes on from DATNCC010000069.1 coordinate 3,155, forward strand.
TCGCCAGATCGCGGAGTTCGACGCCTCCCACGGTGATGCTCCCTTCATAGTCGCGAAAACGGAGCAGAATCTCGATCAGGAGACTCTTGCCGGTGCCGCTGTTTCCGGTCAGCACAACGGAGTTCCCTGCCGGAATCGACAGCGAAAAGTCTCGCACAACCGGCTCTCCCGGAAGATACGACGCAGAAACGTTTCTGAAACAGATCCCGTTATCGGAAGGCTTCATACCTGCGACTGGAGTATCCGGCACCGGTATGGGGGCATCGGCAAGCTCGAAGATACGGGAAGCGGACTCCCGAGCCGCCGGCAGCAGATGCAGGGCCGCAGGGAGCTGTCCCGCAGCCTCAAAGACGGCTGCGGAAAAGAGCAGCAGCATCACCAGGTTTGGCGGCGGTATCTGGTGGGCGGCAACCTGCATCCCCCCGGTCAGAAGCACCGCGGCAACGCCGGAACCGGCAAAAAACGCCATACCGCCCAGAGAGAGGCCGTTAATCCTCCCCAAACGCTCCTGCTCCACGATCACGCGGGCCGACAGATCATCTACCACGGCCGCCTGGCGTTCCACCGCGCCCAGCAGTATCAGCTCCTCGACCCCCTGA
>DATNCC010000070.1:0-23561 GCA_035571735.1 Dongiaceae bacterium
CGGTCAAGCTGTTGCTGGTCAACCGGTTGTTGCCGGAAAAACGGGACGAGTCACTAAGGTATCTGACCAATGCCTTCACCCCCCTGGGACTCCCGGTCGCTGCGGCCTTCGACTACTCGCCGGTCCTCGCCAATCCAACCCTGGCTCACATCGCCCGGCTCCTCAGGCAGACGCTCAATGGCGATCCGGCGGAGCGCAACCGGATCGCTCACAACATCCAGCTCGGTGCTGCCTCATCGCAGAAGGTGATTGATCGCCTGGACGACTCGACCCTGCTGATAACCAACAGTTCGCGTGACGAGCTTATCGTCACGCTCTCGTCGCTCTATCACATCCCCGCATACCAAAGGAAGATCGCCGGGCTTGTCATTCCCGGAGGTGCACCGGTATCAGCCATTACCCAGCAGATCCTGGACAACAGCGGTATCCCGTATATCCGGGTCATCGATTCAACAACAGCCGAGACCTATTCTGCCGTTACCGGTCACATCTCCAAGATCAGCCCTGAGGACGACGAAAAGATCGACCTTATCTGTTCACTGGCAGAGAAGGTTATCGATTTCGAGGCGATCGACCGGCTATTGTGAACGTAATACAAGCCCATGCTGTCGCTGAAACGCACCAATAGCAATATAATCTGAAAAAGAATCTGTTGTGTCAGGACCGCTTTTCAGCCTTGTAAATTCCGAGCAGGACTCTTTCCGGCCCGGGAACACCAGTCGGGATAAAGGCGACCCGGTCTCCGGCCTTGATGGTGTGATCAAGGCCATGAGCTCTATGGTTGACAAATACACCCTCGATCTTTTCCAATGGCAGGTCGAGGTTAGCTGCCAGATCGCTGGCCGCACATCCGCTGGGGGGGATATGCACCTCGGTCGTCGATTGCAGTCCCCGGTTTCTCCTGAAAGTGTGCAGCGCTCCGAACATCCGTACTGTCGTGTTGGTTTGCGTAGACATGGCAACTATCTCCTTTCCTGTTGAATTTTGCTGGCGTTTGCATATGTTGACGCCCTGCATCGTCTTCATGGCGGGGGATGCCAGAGATACACATATAGATGCCGGGAAGTTCGGCACCGTGCCTGACACCTCTGCGTGTTTAGATGGCTTTTCATGGCGCACTCCTGGCTGCCCCAAATCCTCTTTTACCTTCTGTCCCAGTCTGAAATTACCGGCAAATAGTTAGTAGATCAAACGTTTGTTTGATAACTGTACCCTTTTTATTTCCAGATGCAACAAACAAAATTTCATAAAATGAGTCTGGTGAAAAAAGCACAACCTCCCTGTTTTTATCCTCCTTATCCCTTCAGTCAGTCCGATCAGTTCACAAGTTTATTCATACATTGGAGCAATGAAACTGTTCCATTTAGACGCACTAAGTTCTAAAATGGAACAGTAGGGACTGTTCCAAAATGACACAGGGGCGGCACATTGGTTTCATGAATTTGCCCCTGGCGGCACTTCTCGTAACTTGTGCACGGGAATTGCAGTGTATACGCGAATACAGCGGCCACTGGCCGGAGTCGGCAGGCCCATAAGGAGTCACCATGAACATCAGTAAATTTGTCGCCCCGGAGATAATCTTTGGCAGAGGTTCCTTGAGCCAGCTCGGTGAAAGCGTCATCCGTATCGGCGCCTCAAAGGTGTTTTTGGTCAGCGATGCGGGTGTGATCAACGCAGGCTGGGTCGATCTGGCCGTGCATTACCTGCAGGCCGCCGGTATCGAGACGGAGATTTTTTCCTCACTGACCACAAATCCGAAAGATATCGAGGTAACGGAAGGGGCGCGGCGCTACCGGGAGTCAGGGTGTGACGGCATCGTGACCGTGGGGGGAGGAAGCCCCACCGACGTGGCCAAGGCCATCGCCATCCTGGCCACCAATGGCGGAGTTCTGCAGGATTACGAAGGAATCAACAAGATAAGCCGCCCACTGCCGCCGATGGTGATCGCCCCGAGCACAGCCGGGGCAGGATCGGAGGTGAGCCAGTTCGCCATCATCGTAGATACGGCCAGGAAGCTGAAAATGTCGATCATCTCCAAGTCACTGGTGCCCGACATCGCGATCGTCGATCCGGAACTGGTGCAGACCATGGACGCCAAGCTGGCCGCCGCCACCGGGCTGGACGCGTTTACCCACGGCATCGAGTCGTATGTATCCCTGGCCGCGACCCCGCTGACCGACATTCACGCCTTGAAGGCGATCCAGCTGGCTTCCCGCAACCTGCGGCGGGCCGTGGCCGTTCGACAGGACATGGAGGCGAACACAAACATGGCCATGGCGAGTCTGACCGCCGGGCTGGCGTTTTCCAATGCCATTCTCGGCGCTACTCATGCAATGACCCATCAAGTGGACGGCCTCATCGACCAGCATCACGGCGAGACTAACGCCGCGATTCTCCCCCATGTGATGGAGTTCAACCTGATCGCTTGTCCTGAACGGTTCCGTGATATTGCCGAGGCGATGGGGGAGAATGTGGCCGGGCTGTCAGCGATGACTGCTGCTGAAAAAGCAGTGGTTGCGGTGCGGAGACTGATCGCCGACATCGGCCTGGCAAAAGGACTTGGCGAGCTCGGACTGTCCGAGAAATTCATCCCGCTGCTGAGTGAAAATGCGTTGAAGGACGCTTGCCTGGTGACCAACCCGCGCCCGGCCACCCGGGAGGATATTTCAGTTATTTTCAGGAAATGCATGTAAGCCGAGTCTGTGAGGATAATGCCGTGAATGACAGGGAAAAATTGCTGGAACAACTGACCGGAGTTGATTCGTCCAAGCTCAACTACTATGTGGAGCTGAAAAAGCGGAACCAGGAGGTACTGAAGCAGAACAGCCGCCTGGAAATCCTGCATCAGCTGTCCCGGGACATCAATATCGACATGTCGGTTGACGATATTATCGAACGGGCTTTCTCCAATCTACCCCAGACTCTCCCCTGCGATTTTCTCGGCCTGGTGGCGGTGAAGAGCGACGGCCTGGTCCTCAAGGCGCTGATGCCCCGCGATTTCTGCCAGATCGACAATTTTCCCGCTCACTCCCCCTCCATCGATGTCATCCAGAAGAAGCGGGCCGGCATTTTCAATCTGCCGCCGGAGGAGCTAAGCCATATCCGGATCAACCCGGCCTATCCCGGGCCGCTCCGGACGCTGGCAATAGCCCCCATGTTCAAACGGAATGAAGTCATCGGCGCCCTGATTGTCGGCAGCGTCGAGAACGGTTCCTACGACGAATCCGACTTGAGTTTTGTACAGCATCTGACCGACCAGCTGTCCATCAGCATCCAGAATGCCCGTCTGTACAAGCAGGTCTCACGGGCCAAGGAGGAGTGGGAGTCGACTTTCATGGCGGTGACCGATCCGATCCTGCTGGTTGACACCGACTACAATGTTCTGCTCCACAACGGCCGTCTCCCTGCGGAGATGCAGGTTTTCTGGGATCAGATGCTCGGCAGGAAATGTTTTGCCAAATTGCATGGCCGCACGGAACCCTGTCCGAACTGCCCGATTCAGGAGGTGCAAAAGAGCGGTCAGCCGGTGTACCAGCGCTGGCAGACGGAGTCGGGTCTGGTGCTCGATCTTTCCTATTATCCGGTGATGACCGAGGAGAATAAACTGTCTGCAGTGACGATTATTCTGAAGGATGTCACAGAGAAAATCAAAATGGAGGGGCAGCTGGTTCAGACGGCCAAACTGGCAGCCTTGGGCGAGATGGCCGCCGGAGTGGCCCATGAGCTGAACAGCCCGATGACCGTGATCATCGGCACGGCTCAGCTGGTGGCCAGGGAACTGCAGGAGGCCGGCCAGTCGGAGCAGGCCGGAGATCTGAACGACATCGTCAATTCAGGGCTGCGCTGCAAGCGGATCATCCAGAATCTGCTGACTTTTTCCCGGCAGGACCAGCAACCGGCAACGGAAATTGACCTGAATGCCGAGGCACGACTGGTGCTGGGGATGATCAAGTACCAGATCAACCGCAGCCAGATCTCGATCGTGGAGCGACTGGCGCCGGACCTCCCTCGCTTGACAGTCAATGGACCCCAGATCCAGCAGGTGCTGACAAATTTCCTTATCAATGCCCGGGACGCCCTGACAGAAATGGAGCGGCAGGATAAGGTCATCGAAGTGGCAACAACAGTGCAAGTAAAAAACGGGCAGAGGTGGGTGGTGTTGAGTGTCACAGACAACGGCATCGGCATTCCCCCGGAAAACCTGGCCAAAATCTTTACGCCGTTCTACACCAGCAAGGAAGCCACCAAGGGGACCGGTCTCGGGCTCTCGGTCAGCCTTGGCATCGCCGAGTCCCACAACGGTACCATCGAAGTAATAAGTACTCCGGGTCAGGGGAGCACCTTCTCCCTGGTCCTGCCGATTGACCAGCCATGACGCTTCGGGAAAGAAGGGAACAATGTCACATATTCAGATATTGATCATCGATGACGAAGAAGATGTTTGCAGCTTTTTCCGCCGGTTGCTGACAAAAAAGGGGTATGAGGTGACTACGGCCACCAATGAGCAAGATGCGCTGCGTGCGCTGGCTGAGACCCGCTTCAGCGTTGCCATGGTGGATTTGAAGCTGCCGGACACCGATGGTCTGACTCTGCTGCAGGCGATCAAGGCCAGGCAGCCGGCCTGCGAGGTCATCATCATGACCGGCTACAGCACCGTTAAAACGGCGGTTAGCGCCATGCAGCAAGGTGCGTATGAATACCTGGAGAAGCCGTTTGACGACATAGGTGAAATAGAGGCGCTGATCGCCAAGGCTGTTGTCCAGGGAGATCCGGAGCGGCAGGGTGGGCAGGGCAGAGAAGAGTGGGCCGAAATCGCCGGTGCTGTCGGCTTCCAGGTCGGCAACTCGCCGCTAATGCGGCGCCTGGTGTCGCTGGCCTACAAAGTGGCAGGCAAAAATATCAACGTGCTGATCCAGGGGAAAACCGGCACCCGCAAGGAGGTGCTGGCCCGTTTCATCCATGCCGCGTCAAACCGGGCGGAGGCGGCATTCATACCGGTTAACTGCGGTGCCCTGCCGGAAAACCTACTGGAGAGCGAACTGTTCGGCCACGAGCGGGGTGCCTTTACCGGTGCCAACCAGACCCGCCGCGGTATTTTTGAGCTTGCCAACCATGGCACCCTGCTGCTCGACGAAATCGGCGATGCCAGTCCAATGATCCAGGTTAAGCTGCTGCGGGTGCTGGAAACCGGCGAGTTCATGCGGGTCGGCGGCGAACGGCCGATCAAGACAGATGTGAGGGTGATTGCCGCAACCAATGTCGATCTGGAAGAAGCCATCCGCGAGAAGACCTTCCGCGAAGACCTGTTCTACCGCCTCAACGTGGTTCGCCTGGAGATTCCTCCGCTGCAGCTGCGCAGCGAGGACATCCCCATGATGGCGGAGCACTTTGCCCATCTGTTCAATCCCGGGGTGCGGCTCTCGCCGGGAGTTTTGACACTGCTGCAGCAGTACAGCTGGCCGGGCAACATACGCGAACTGGCCAATGTCATGCGGCGGGCCGTGGTGATGTGCCCCGACGACACAATTCTCCCCGGCCACCTGAACAACCGGTTCCTGACTGCCGACGCTTCATCGGAGGCCGCTTCGAAACCGGGCTTTTTCGGGGCTTCGGAGTTCCTGCTGGCCAGCGAGCTTTTCAAGGAGCGGTTGCAAGGCACCACCATACTTGAGAAGCTCTCCCACACGGAGCTTGATCGACTGCTTAACGCGCTCCGAGGCATCGAGACAGCCGCGCTCTCAATTTTGCGGGCAAGCGGAGCATCATCGATTGCCCAACGTGGTTTGAAGGAAACGGAGGCTGAGAACATAAAAAATGCCCTGGAACTGCACCAGTGGAATATCACGGAAGCAGCAAGGGCACTTGGGATCGGCAGGAACACGCTGTATCGAAAAATCAAGCAGTACAAGTTCACCCACTGATCCATCATTCACACAGCAGCAGAAGGCCGCTGCGCCTTGAACAGTTGTTAATTCCCCGCCTACTTCCGCACAAATATTTCCTTGGCCAGGTTGGTGTCGATGGCAAATTCCGAGAACCCGACCCTGAAAATGTAGGACGGGTAGGCCTGCACCAGAACGATCTTGTTGCCCGGCAACACCCCCATGGCCATCAACTTCTGCATCTTCTTGTTGTCCTCGGTCTGAATGTAGGCGATCTCCCCCTCCTGTCCCGACTTGAATTCAGTCAGAGGAACTATCCCCAGGTCCCCCTGGGCACGGGCCTGGGCGCAGCATTCGCCCGGAGGGATCGGCTTGCCGTGGGGACAGGTGGTGGGGTGATTGAGCATGGTGCAGACCTTGACGTCGGCCCCTTCGTTGAGCAGGTGCTCGAACTGGCAGGCCTTGAATTCACCGTCATCGCCACGGATATTGAGTACGTCCATCATCAGCCGCTCCGCCAGACGATGGCGGCGGATGGTCATTTTTCCCTCCTCGCGACCTTCGGGGCGGAAGTAGAGCATTCCCTTGCGGATCTCGATCAAGGCATTACCGGTCAGCTCCAGATAGGCCGGGTCGTCCGTAGCAAAGCTCATCTTCTCAGGGTCGAGAAATGCCGCCCCGCCCTCTTCCACCGCAATCCACAACGCTTCAAGGATCTCTTCCGCTTTTTCCGATAGTTTCATCACTTTTCTCCCTTATTTCTTATATTCTTTCCGAAGATCGTTTTCAGTTTTTTGACCACACCGGACTCCAGCGGGTTCTTGTAATTGCAGCGCGGACAGTGGATGCTGTGGCAACCGCCGGAACAGCCACCACACCCCTTCTTCCCCTCGTTTTCATCAAATTCGTAACCGCAGAAGCCGCAGATCATGTCAGCAGTCCCGTTACCAATAAAGCCTTGTTCAACACATAACCGCTACCGAAGGCAAACAGACTGACAAAGGCACCGATGGCTCCGGCCACCTTCCAGCCCCTCTCCTTCTTCATAATCAGGAACTGGGCAACACAGGGGATGAAAAGGGTCAGGGTAACGGCTGCCACGGTCAACTGGCGAGCATCCATCAGCCCCTTGGTCTGCAGATCGTACAGACCGGCAGCACCATAGTCGCGGCGGAAGAAGCCGAAGATGAAAGCAACCGCGGCTTCCTTGGGGAGGCCGATGGAGGCCATGACCGGCTCCATCCATCCCACTATCACCTGGAAAAAATTGGTGATCTTGCCCAGCCAAAGCAGAATGGAGGCGATTATAAACAGCGGCAGGATCTCCATGAAATACCACTGCATGCGGGTATAGGTCTTGGTGAAAACGTTGGACAACTGTGGAAGACGCATGGGAGGAATCTCCATGTAGAACATGGGAGTCTCGCCCGGCAGGACTTTGGCGGCCAGAAGCCCAACCAGCAAAAACAGCAGCAACAGGCATAGCCCCCAGACAGCCAGGGCACCGGGGAATTTGGAAAGCAGTGCCAGAATTACCCCCAACTGGGCCGAACAGGGAATGGCCAGGGACAACAGCAGGGTAGCGACGATCCTCTCGCGGGTGGTCTCCAGGGTGCGGGTTACCATGGTGGCCATGGTATCGCAGCCGAAACCGAGGACCATAGGGATCACCGCACGGCCGGTCAGGCCGATATGCTTGAACAGGCGATCGACCAGTAGCGCCAGGCGAGGGAAATACCCGCTGTCCTCAAGAATCGAAAAGAAGAGGAAAAAGGTGGCCACGATTGGCAGGATGATGCCGACCGCATAGCGTATGCCGAGGGTGATGACGCCGTACTCTCCCACGAACAGCTCGCGGATAATCTCCCAGGGGATGATCCCGTTGATTACATCGGTTATCCAGGGATTAAAATGCTCCTTGAAACCCTGAGTTTCCAGAAGATCAACCAGAGTTCCGGCTCCGAAGCTGCCGACGAACTGGTAAAGCCCGAAGTAGAGCACGATCAGCAGCAGCGGCACGCCGGTAAGCGGCTGTACTGCCAGGCGCGACAGGCGCTCGGCAAAAGTTACCACCCGCTTTTCCGGTGCGGAGAAGACTCCGGTCACGATATTCCGGACCATTTTATTGCGCTCCAGCGACAGGTCGAGATGGAAAGATTCGCGGCGCTCGAATGAGATCTCCCGAACCTGCTCGGCCAGCGCTTTGTATCCTTCACCCTCGCGGTCCCGCACCAGCCCGGTGATCTCCTCGTCCTGCTGCAGCAGCAACAGGGCGAGTGCCCGGTTGGACAGAATATATTCCCCCTGCATCAGACCGGCTACCTCGTTGATATCGCGCTCGAGCAAACGGCTGTATTCGAAACGCTGCTGTTCGCAGGGACAGCGGTATGATACGATTGCCGAACGGATCTCGTCAATGCCGCGCTTGCGGGCGGTAGCCGCCCCGATCACCGGGATGCCGAGCTTCTGCCGCAGCAGTTCCAGATCGATGGCGAGCCCCATCCGCTCGGCTTCATCCATGATGTTGACCACCAGGATCACCGGCAGACCGGCCTCGATCAACTGGATCGTCATGGCCAGCATCCTCTCAAGGTTGCGGGCATCCAGAACGTGAATCACCACGTCGGGGGTCTCGTGCAGCAGGATCTCGCGGGCCACCCGCTCCTCTTCGGTAATGGTGTGGATAGAGTACATGCCGGGGGTGTCGATAACCTCCCACTGCTGCCCGTTGATGGCAGCGCTCCCGCGCGCGACCTCCACAGAGGTGCCGGGATAATTGGAAACCGTTACGTACGCGCCGGTCAGGGCATTGAACAGCACACTCTTGCCGACATTGGGATTACCCACCAGAGCTACTTTTCTGGCATCTCCATTGCTTGTTGGTTCTGTCTGTTTGCTGCAGCATGTAGCCATGGTTTTCTTTCCTTTGTGCTCTTGATATTCATTTTCAGTTTACTGATAAAAAAACTCCCTCTCCACATAGAGAGAGGGTCGAGGTGAAGGGTAATCTATTGTCTGCAGTTGGCGCAGAGACCGTACATTTCCATCTTATGGCTTTTGATAAGGAAGCCGTGACGCGCGGCGATCTCTTTCTGCAGTTTTTCTATGGTTTCGTCCTCGAACTCGATGATGGTGTTGCAGCCGGTACATACCAGGTGGTCATGATGCTCACCCGCCACGACATGCTCATAGCGGGTCTGGCCGTCATGAAGAAGGACCTCGCGAGCCAGACCGGCCTCGGCGAACAGCTTGAGCGTACGATACACGGTAGCGAAGCCAATGCCGGGGTTGCTCTGCTTTATTTTAAGGTAGAGTTCCTCGACACTGACGTGCTGATGGGTTGAGAGAAATATATCGAGGATGATATCACGCTGACGGGTGGAGCGGAGACCTTTTGACGCCGCAAAATCGTTGAATATTTTCTTCTTTTCAAGAATCATTCGCCCCCCCCTTATTGAACATGAGATTCAATATAAGGAGGACGAATGAAAAATACAAGAAAAAAATTGCAGACAGAGTATGTTTGCAGACAGAATAAGTCAGGCGTTGATGGCGGTCAGCAGGTGCCGGCCGACCCAGTTTTTGGCAAACTGGTAGGCGGTTCGGCCGCAACGCTTGCTCTTGTCGTGCGACCACTGGATAGCATCACGCTCGATTTCGCTGCTCCAGGGAATCTGCACCATGCGCTGGCTGCACTCCTTTTCAACATTCAGGCGTACCGCATCGAGATAGCGATCCTGGGAAAACGCATAGAATGCGACCCATATGCCGAAACGGTCGGAGAGGGAGACTTTCTCCTCCATCGCTTCGCTCTGCTGGAGCTCGCCCTTGACAAATTTCCCACCGAGATGGTCCGATTCGTATTCCGGCAGCAGATGGCGACGGTTGGAGGTTACATAGATCAGGACGTTTTCGGGCGCCGAATAGACCGATCCGTCCAGTGCGCTTTTGAGCATTTTGTAACTCAGCTCCCCGACTTCAAAGGTCAGATCATCGCAGAGCAGGATGAACCGGAACGGCTGGTTCTCGACCGCTGTAAATATTTCAGAAAGATAGATCAGATCTTCCTTTTCGACCTGAATAAAACGTAATCCCAGAGGGGCGAATTCGTTCAGAAGCGCCTTTACCAGCGAAGATTTGCCGGAACCGCGCGACCCCCAGAGCAGGGCATTATTTGCCGGCAGTCCTGCCAGAAACTGGCGCGTGTTGCTGACCATTATTTCCTTCTGCTCTTCCACACCGAGCAGTTCCGAGAGCATGGTCGTATCGGTCACCCGGACCGGTTCAAGGTATCCCGAGAAGGAGTGGCGGCGCCAGTTTGCGGCGTGGCAGCGTTCCCAGTCAATCGGAGCGACAGCTTTGGGGAGCAGCATTTCTACAGAACCCAGCACGCGTTCGAGCTGGGCGACAACTTCAGGTTTCAGGTTAAACATGGTTCCGGTTCTCTCTTTGTTAAATGTCAGGATGGCACTCAATGCAGTAACAGGTAGGGCTAACTAGCTGGGAAAAGGCACTAAAATGCGGAAACTCTCTATACGTCATTCAGAGGTATGCTGTCAAATCAAAAATCCGGAGATGAATCTTCTATTGCAATTTGTTTTGTTATTTGGGTAAAAAGGAGAGCAGGTTTAAGAACTGTGAGTCAGCGTATCCCGGAAATTTTAGTGGAGTATTATGAAAATCATCGATGCAATCCGTGCGAATAAACAATTTATTTCTTTCGAATTTTTTCCGCCGAAATCCCGTGAAGATTGGCCCGTTTTTTTTCAGACCGTACAGCGACTTGCCCAACTGAAGCCGCTTTTTGCCTCGGTGACATATGGGGCGGGGGGAAGCGCCAATGCAGAATCCCTCGAAATCGTCTCCCGCCTCCAGCAGGAGTATGGGCTTGTAACAATGGCGCATTTGACCTGCATCGGTTCAAATACAGGGGATATAACCCGGTTTTTGAACGATCTGACCGAAGCCGGCGTGAAAAACGTGCTGGCCTTGCGAGGTGATCTGCCCCAGGTTGAGCCGGCTGAATCTCTTGGCTCATCTCCCCTGAAATATGCTTCCGATCTGGTCGATCTGATTCGTTCTTCATTTCCTTCAATGGGCATAGGCATTGCCGGATACCCCGAAGTACATCCCGATGCCGTAGATCATGAGACCGATCTCTCCTATTTGAAGCTGAAGCTTGACAGAGGAGCAGACTTCGCAATAACCCAGCTGTTTTTCGACAACAGCCTGTATCACTCCTTTGTGAAGCGGGCACGTGAAGCGGGAATTACCAAGCTGATCATTCCAGGTATCCTGCCGGTCGTCAGCCTGAAGGTCATAAAAAGAATCATATCCCTGTGTGGCGCATCTATCCCAGCGGAATTTCTTGCCGAACTGGAACATGCGGATCAAACGGGAGGAGCTGCGGCGGTACAAAAAGTGGGCGTTGCCCATGCCCGGAATCAGATCCGGGAGCTCCTCGATACAGGAGTTCCCGGAATTCATCTCTATACGCTCAACAGGGCCGAAGTTGTATTTGAACTGCTGGAAGGTTACGAGCTGTAGCATCCAGAATCAACCCCCCTCAATCCCCCCTTATCAGTACCCTCTGGGGCATAAAGGGGGAAGCCTTTAAGCCTCCCTTGATAAGGACCCTCTGGGGCCTGAAGGGAGGTTTGGAGGGGTTTCGGATTCACTTTCTATTTCGGTATTTTTCTGGATACCGCGACCGGTTCAATATCCGGTTTACGATATCCGCAGTCACGGGGAAGCCAGCGCAGGGTCTTAACCAAATCCGGAGTCAGTTTTACGCAGTCGGGATTGATCTCGAAGCGGCGCTCGAAAATCTTGCACTCGCGACTGCTGACATCAAGAAAGCGGCAGGCGGTCTGAGTGTAGAAGATAGTGCCGCGTTCATCTTCGATTTTTTCAAAACAGCAGCGGCCGCATTGCAGGCAGCGGCTGTCCCAATCAGGATCTTCCGGGAAGCAGTCAGCCATATCTTATTTTTTACCCTTCTGAGCCCTGGACCGCATCATATCCCCCAGCGTTCCCATCCCCCTTGGCGCATCTTCCGCCTGCCTGCGAAATTCGGTCATGGTGGCTTCCTCTTCGGCCGCAGCACGTGCCGGACCGGCCAGGGCGAGGGAGATGCGACGATTGCCGCGGTCGATACCCTCGATCTTTACTTCGATCTGCTCCCCTTCCTTGACTACCTCGCGGGGATGGTTGATCCGCTTGCCGCCCCCCAGTTTCGATATGTGAAGCAGGCCGTCCACTCCGTCGCCCAGGGTAACAAACGCCCCGAAAGTGTCCAGACGCGCAACCGTTCCGGTATGAAACGAACCTTCCGGGAACTTGTCAACTACCTGTTCCCACGGATCGGCCAGGGTATCCTTGATGCTCAGGGAAATTCGATCCTTGTCCCTGTCGATCGATTTGACCACCATTTTCAGCTGCTGGCCGACGCTCAGTACCTCGCGCACATCTTTTACCCGGCTCCAGCCGATCTCGGAAACGGGAAGCAGCCCTTCCAGGCCGCCTATATCGACAAATGCGCCATAATCCTGCACGGAAGTAACCGTTCCGGTAACCGTCATCCCTTCGCTGATCCCAGCCTGCGCTTCTTCTTTCAGCCGTTGCTGTTCCTCCTCAAGCAGGGCGCGGCGTGAGACGATGATGTTGCGGCCGTTTTCCGCGTACTCGCTGATCCGGAATGTCAGGCGGGTGCCGATCAGCGCCTCCGGATTCTCGACGCGACGGAGCGCAATCTGGGAGTAGGGACAGAATGCGCGTGCAGTTCCCCCCAGTTTTATTTCATAGCCACCCTTGATCTCTTTTTCTACCACCCCTTCTACCGGGACCCCCGCCTGCCAGGCCTGTTCCAGCTGGGTACTGCCCGATGCGCCTCCGCCGATTCTGGTCGTGAAGCGCATCTCTCCATGACTCGAAGAGAGGAAGTAGGCGGCGATTTCATCACCTTCCCTGACGGTGAGATTGCCGTCGATATCCAGGAATTCCTTCCGCTCGATGACCCCCTCCCCTTTCTGGCCGGTATCCATGAAAATCCATTCAGTTCCGATCTTCAGCACCTTCCCGGTCAGCTTCTGCCCCGGCTCCAGCCACCTTTTTGCCTGTTTGCCGTCCTGTTCGAACAGTTCGGCAAAGCTCTCATCCTCGACTTCTTCAGTTTCTTCAATCATGTCATCGTCAATGTCATGCTTACTTTTCATCTGCTATCACTCCTCATAACAAAGTGTATTCATCGATGTATGTACGTTGGAATGTGAATGGAAACGTGACTATAACACAACTTGCCTGATAATCAATTGAGTATAGATACTGATGCTCTTTTACTGAATCCGGTTTTTTACATCCCTCCCCCCTTGAAAACCATATGCATTGTGATTATGTTGGCATTATCAGATTCCATCACACCGAAGGAGACTTAAACAGACCATGTCCAAAACAACCAAACAGTTCCAGACTGAAGTTCAGCAATTGCTCGATCTGGTAATCCACTCGCTTTACTCAAACAAAGACATCTTTCTCCGCGAACTGATTTCCAACGCTTCCGACGCCATCGACAAGGTACGCTTTGAATCACATTCCGACGAATCACTACTTGAAGGGAACAGCGACTGGAAGATCAAGCTGATTCCGGACAAGGATGCCGGCACCCTGACTATCCGCGACAACGGCATCGGCATGAATATGACCGAGGTGGAAGAAAACATCGGCACCATCGCCCGCTCCGGAACCAAGGCGTTCATGCAGTCGCTGAAAGAAAAGGCTTCGAGCGACAATCCCGAACTGATAGGTCAGTTCGGCGTCGGCTTCTATGCCTCATTCATGGTCGCGGACCGGGTGACATTGGAAACCCGCAAGGGCGGCGCGGTTACGAGCGGGTGCCGCTGGGAATCGACCGGCGATGGCAGCTACACGATCGAAGAGTGCAGTCGCGAACTGCGCGGCACCGAGATCACCCTGCATCTCAAGGAGGAGTTCAAGCAGTATCTTGATGAATGGAAGATCCGCTCGATCGTCAAGAAGTACTCCGACTACATCCAGTATCCTGTTGTCATGGATGTCACCCGGACTGAAACCCCCAAAGGGGTGAATGGCGAGGAGATCGAAGGCGCCGGCACCATCGAGAAGACCGAAGAGCAGACCCTGAACTCGATGAAAGCCATCTGGGCCCGCGCCAAGAGCGATGTCACCGAGGAGGAATACACCGAATTCTACAAGCACGTTTCCCACGATTACGACGCACCGTTCCGAACGATTCATTTTTCCGCCGAAGGGGTCAGCGAATTCAAGGCCCTGCTCTATCTGCCGGCCAAGAAGCCGTTCGACATGTTCATGAACGACCGCAAGAAGGGGCTTCAGCTGTACGTACGCCGCGTTTTCATCAGCGATAAATGCGAAGAGCTGATTCCGGACTACCTCCGCTTCGTCAAGGGGGTCGTTGATTCGTCCGATCTGCCGCTGAATGTGTCCCGCGAAATTCTCCAGGAAGATGTACAGATCAAACGGATTCAAAAGAGCCTGGTAAGCAAGATTCTTTCGACACTTTCAGAGGTTAAGGAGCAGAGCTTCGATGAATACATGACCTTCTGGAAGGAGTTCGGCCAGGTCATCAAGGAAGGAATGCACTTCGACTATGCCAACAAGGAAAAGCTGCAGGAACTGGTTCTCTTTGAAAGCACCACTACCGATGCCGGCTCCTTCGTTTCCCTCAAAGAGTATGCCGGCAGGATGCCCGAGGGTCAGAAAGAGATCTATTACATAACCGGCGCCAGCCGCGAAACGCTGGAGCAGTCCCCGCATCTGGAGGCGTTCCGGGCCAAGGGATATGAAGTCCTCTTCCTGACCGATCCGGTCGATGAGTGGGTTGTCCAGTCGCTGACCGAATATGACGGGAAGCATCTCAAAGCCGTTGATCGCGGCGATATCAGCCTGGACAGCGAAGAAGAGAAGAAGGAAAAGGAAAAGAAACGTGAAGAGGCCCAGAAGGAGTTCAGCGACCTGATCTCCCTGCTCGGCGATCGCCTGAAAGACAAGGTCAAGGAGGTCCGTTTCTCCAACCGCCTGACCGACAGCGCCTGCTGTCTTGTCGCCGACGAATACGGCATGAACGCCAACATGGAGAGGATCATGAGGGCGATGAACCAGGCGGTTCCGGATTCAAAGCGGATCCTGGAACTGAACCCCGATCATGCGATTCTGAAGGCGATGGCCTCAATTCACCAGAAAGATGCCTCCGCAGCGGCGCTGGCCGATTATGCCGATCTGCTCTACGATCAGGCTCTGCTGACGGAAGGTTCCACGATCAAGGATCCACTCCGCTTTACCAGGCTGGTTAGTGATCTGATGGTGAAGGCGGCACAATAGCGGCTACAGGCAAACATGGATCAAGCAAAACGGCCTCCGGGAAGATATATTTCCGGAGGCCATTTTGCTTTGTGGAGATCGCAGAAAGCATAGAGATCTGAGGCGGCTTCGAACATGGCTTGATGTTCTCCCAACTATTTTTTCGGCTTGTCCTCTTTCTCATATTCGAAATGCACGCCATGACGGTCAAGAAGCACTCCTGAGTCTTTCCAGAGCTTTGTTACGGCATTGGAAAATGTTTCAAGTGCATCCATCTGTGCATTACGAGCGTTGGTCAGATCATTTTCCGCGTTGAGCACGTCCTGAACCGTAGAGGTCCCGAGGCGACTGTTCTTGCGATACTCTTCAAGTCGCTGTTCAGCGTATTTCAATGATCCGTCGGCAGTCTGTATCTGTATTCGTGCCGAGATAAGCGCCCGCATGTCCGATTCGACATCGTTCCGTATCTTCCAGGACAACGACTTGATCTGGGTTTGAACCTGTTCCGTCCTGATCCTGCTCTTGCGATAATCGCTATCCGCGGCGGTATTGCCGAGCGGAGCAGTGAATTGCAGGCCTGCCGACCAGAACTGCGCCGGGTGTTCGCCAATCTGGCTGAAGCTTTTTCCGATATTTGCGTTGGTACCACTGAATCCAGCGCTGGCGGTCAAGGAAAGATCGGGCAGCTTCTGGTGTCGGGAGACCCGCTCCTGCAACTGGCTTGACTTCAACGTCAGCATGAGCTGCCTGAGATCGAAGCGAAGTTCCAGCGCATTTTTCACCGCCTGCTCCTCCGATTCCTTCGGCTCTTCACGCGAAGGAGCGGTCAGCGGGTTGATCCGGAGCTTTGATTCCAGGCCGATCAGGTAACGCAGGGCCGCCTCCTGGTCCCTGACGTTGCGTTCCGCATCGATAAGGTCTTTTCTGCGCTGGGTAATGGCGAATTCTGTGTTGGCTATTTCCAGCTTCTGAAGAGCCCCCGGCTTCTTTCTGTTTTTCACCTCGTCCAGGAGATTTTGAGCCGACTGCATGGCAGCCGCTCTGGATTCAAGATTCTGCCGCAAGGCGTAGAGATGATTGTAAGTGCTGATGACGGCTGCCACGGTTTCTGTGTTAACGGATTGCAACCGCTCCATTGAATCTTGAAATGCATTGGCAGCCAGGGTGATGCTTAACTCCATCGTTTCCCTGCCCGCGTTTTTCAACAGCGGATGTGAAATGGTCACCCCCGCCGATGACTGCCATTCCGACGTGATTGTCCCCACATCAAGACCGACTTCGGCATTCGTATAACCGGTCTGTGTTGAGGCCGTGATACTCCCTCCCGTAGGCAGGTACTGGGTCAGGCCGATGGAAGACGTTGAATTTTTGGACAAGAAAAAAGGAGAACCGGGAGTATACGTCATTCCTCCCGTGGATGAGACACTCAAGATGGTGTCATAGATCCCGCGGCTTCTTGCAACATCGATTTCCGCCATCTTGGAGTTGAGTGACTCCACACGCATGTCAATGTTATAAAGCACCGCCATCTTGATCGCAACTTCCCGCGAAAGGTCTACTTTCTCTACGTTTTTTGGAAAGTCGAAGCAGCGGCCTTTTCCCGCCATGAGGGTCGTTATAGAGAAAAGAGTACCGATGATAAGTATATGTCTGAACACATTGTGAGCCACAGGTGAAGACGGTGCCTGGCGCATGTTCCAACCTCCTGCGTAGTTGCATGTGTCACATTATAACCGGCAAGACCGAATAATCAACATCCCACAAATAAAGCCCTCCGGTAAGGGAGGGCTTTATGAAGTTACGAGTTATCCGTTTTAGTTCTGTGCCGCACTGAGCTTACTGACCGGCGGCAATCGCGCTGACCTGAGCGGCGGTAAGGGATTTTAACGAGCTCATGGCGCCAAGGGAGTTGATGGCGTTCTGGATAGTAGAAGCGGAGGCACCTTGTTTGCCGGAACCATGGCAACCGGAGCAGTACTGGTTGTACGAAGCCCAAGTTTTAGGAGCCGGTGCAGGAGCCGGTGCCGGAGCCGGAGCCGGAGCCGGTGCAGGAGCAGGTGCCGGTGCAGGTGCAGGAGCTGGAGTCGGCTTCGGTGCAGGTGCAGGAGCAGGAGCAGGAGCAGGAGCTGGAGTCGGCTTCGGTGCAGGAGCAGGTGCCGGCGCAGGAGCAGGCCTCGTACCTTTTCTCCTGTATTCTTTTCTGTCGCCACGGTCACCGTGGTCGTCGGAATCGGCGAAGCTGGCTGAAACGAATCCTGCAATTAGTAAGCTGCTGATGCTGCATACTGAAACGAACTTCCTTGATTTGCTAAACATAGGGTCTTGCCTCCGTTTGGTTTTTTTGTCGTTTGGTTTAATAGTTAATTACTGACCGGCAGCAAGAGCGCTGATCTGGGCAGCGGTCAGTGAGCTGAGGAAGCCCATGCCGCCGGTATTGGAATTGATTGCGGCCTGGATGGTAGCAGCCGATTTACCTTGCTTGCCGGAACCGTGGCAACCGGAGCAGTTCTGGTTGTACAAGGCCCAGGTCTTAGGAGCAGGTGCCGGAGCCGGTGCCGGTGCAGGAGCAGGGGCTGGTGCCGGTGCAGGAGCAGGTGCAGGAGCAGGTGCAGGGGCTGGTGCAGGAGCTGGTGCAGGAGCCGGAGCAGGTGCCGGAGCAGGTGCCGGAGTTGGTTTCGGTGCAGGAGCAGGTGCAGGAGCAGGTGCAGGAGTCGGTTTTGTGTGTTTTCTCCTGTATTCTTTCTTATCGCCGCGGTCCCCTTTCTCGTCCCTGTCGGAATCGGCGAAACTGGCTGAAACGAATCCTGCAATTAGTAAGCTGCTGATGCTGCATACTGAAACGAACTTCCTTGATTTGCTAAACATAGGGTCTTGCCTCCGTTTGGTTTTTTGGGTTTGGTTAAGTTGCTGTTACTAACGGTAAACGTCATCCTAACAATCTTCGTTCTTTGCGAACACCTCCCTGTGTTCGTCCCCGTATTTGTTTGTGTCCGGACACAAAAAAACCGGGGCCGAAGTTATCAGATGATATTTCGGCAACCCGGCTGTCTCGGTGAGACCCTGTAGGCTTTCCGCCCCATTCTCGCGAATGGTTTAGTATTATCGGCTATCGCCTGTGAAACGTTATGTCATGAAAACAGAAAAGCCGGGACCAATATCGTTATGATATTTCGGCATCCCGGCTGTCTCTGTGAGACCCTGTAGGCTTTCCGCCCCATCCTTGCGAATGGTTTAGTATTGTCGTTTATCTAATAAACTAATTTTGGATAATATGTTAAGCAATTTAACAGGCGAAGATGACAGGAACATGACAGAAAAATTATAAATTAACAATGCAACTGTCTTTTATCTGATAAATCACTTTTGGATTCTGTGTGGGTAACATAGCAGGCGAAGATGACAGGAGCATGACAGACAAATTATAAATTAACAATGTGATTGCTGAAGGGTTTGTCAGGAGAGCAAGCGAGAAACGCCGGCATTAATCGACAGGAAAAGCAAGAATGAAAGTTGTTCCCTGGTTTGGTCTGCTTTCCACCCTGACGGTGCCGCCATGCAGGTCCATGATCGACTTTACAATAGCCAGTCCCAGTCCCACGCCCCCCGTAGACCTGGACCGTGTCGAATCCACCCGGTGGAAGCGGTCGAAAATCATATCCAGATGTTCAGCGGGGATGCCTGTACCGGTATCGCTCACTGTGACTTCCACGAGATGTTCAGAAACGCGGTTACCGGCAAGAATGACTCTTCCTCCGGAAGGCGTGTGCTGGAGGGCGTTAGCGAGAAGGTTGCTGACTGCGCGCCCAAAAAGGTCGCGCTCCGCATAAACCGTCCCTTCTCCGCTGATTATGATCTCGACACCTTGTTCTTCAGCCGTTGCCATGAACAGTTCTTGAATACGTGCCAGTTCTCTTGGCATGTCCAATGGCACTTTTTCGATCCTGATCTCCTGGTTCGTTGCGCGGGCGAGAAAGAGGAGGCGTTCAATCATACGGGAAAGTCTGCTGTATTCCTCAAGGCTTGATTCTATAACATTCCGGTATTCTTCGGCTGTGCGCTCTTTGGCGAGGATCACATCGGCCGTTCCCATGAGACCGTTTATGGGAGTGCGCAGTTCGTGGGCCAGGTCTGCCGAAAAACGGGACAGCCTGTTGAACGAATCTTCGAGACGGTCAAGCATGTCGTCGAAGGCAACGGCAAGTGGTGTGAGTTCTTTCGGCCACCGTGAAGCGGCAACTCTTTCATGGAGGCGGCTGGCGGATATTCTCTGCGAAGTTTCGGTAATTTCCGCCAGAGGACGCATCCCCCTGCGGATTATAACCATGGAGATGAGAGAGGAAATCATGGTCCCGAGGACCAGCGAGATCGCCATCATCTGGCGAAAATTTGCGAGTAATGTTTCTTGAGAGGTGACATCCAGAGCCATTTGCACTTTGTAGCGTCTTTTTTCCTTTGAGCCGTCTTCTATCCAGGCAGTTTTCAGTAGAAACGATTTGCCGCGACTGTCCTTCCATTTCACGCCGGTGGTATGAGTTGTTGGCAAATCTGGCGGCAATGGAAATCTGGCGAACGGAAAGTTCTCCTCCATATGGGGGGACTCAACCAACAGATTATTTTGTCCGACCAGAACCCTGACGAAGTATTTTGGATTTTTCTTCTCTGCCCCTTCCAATAAAACTTCTTCCCGTAGGAACCTCGGGTTCTGGTGGTAAACGGACAGGATGCTTTGGAAACCGGCGATTGCATCATCGATAAAACTGTTTTGCTCCCTCTCGATGTTGACGACCAGATCCCGGTAGAGAAGAAGGGAGAAAGCGATGAAGAGTCCGAAAAAAGAGAGGGTCAGAAGCAGAGTCAACTTCCCCTTCATTGACAAGACCTGGGTCCTGGGAGGTGAACTGGAGCGCTTGTTATCATTACTCTTTGAGAACATAGCCGACTCCACGAACGGTATGGATGAGTTTTGTTTCGTAGGGGTCATCGATCTTCTTCCTGAGCCGCCGGATGGCCACTTCTATCGGGTTGGAGTCGCTCTCGAAGTTTATATCCCAGACCTGTTCGGCAATATAATTCTTTGAGAGGACTTCCCCTCTCCGTCGCGCCAGCAGCGACAGTAGAAGGAACTCCCGAGATGTCAGGTCGATCTCTTGCCCTCCCCGCAACACCTTGCACCGGTGCACATCGACTTCCAGGTCCGCGATGCTTAAAACCTCCGGATGACGGATGGGACTACGGCGCATTATGGTGCGGATTCTGGACAGCAATTCAGAAAAGGAAAAGGGCTTGACCAGGTAATCATCAGCTCCGAGTTCCAACCCTTTTATCCTGTTTTGGACAGCATCGAGTGCAGTCAGAAAAATTATCGGCATTTCTCTGCCAATCCGCCGGAGTTCCGTGATGATCTCCCAACCGTCTCTTCCGGGAAGCATTACATCCAGGATAAGGAAATCGTAATCTATTTCGCTTGCCAGATGAAGACCATCCACGCCGTTATCTGCTGAATCTACCACAAAACCATTCTCCTGAAGGCCCTTCACGAGATAATCTGCTGTTTTCCTGTCATCTTCAACAATTAGAACGCGCATGATTCCGCACCTTTTGGTTTTCGGAATATTGCTCTTTTGAGAAAAATATACGGGTATCCTTTTAATAACAGGATACCCGTATATAGCGCTGCTGCGAAGCAAAATATATTTACAGCGAATAGCGATCAAATCGTGATTTCAAGAAAATAATCCGGTTATATCTCCTGAGGAACACTAAGATTATCGGACTCCGGATTACAGCTTGAACTGCCGCACCAGTCTTTGCAATTCCTCGGCATTGCCGTGAAGTTGTGCCGCTGCCGTGGCCGATTCATGCGCGCCGGTGGCCGTCAACTGCACCACCTCGGTGACACGCATCATGTTGCTGGATATCTCGCTGGTCGTGGCGGTCTGCTCCTCGGCTGCGGTGGCGATCTGGTTGACCTGCATGGCGACATTGTTGATCTGGTCCAGGATGTCACGCAGGGCCTCACCCGACTTGGCCGCCTCCATGGTGCCGGCCTCCACCTGATTCACACCCTGCTCCATGGCTGCGACCGCCCCCCTGGTCTCTCCCTGGATGGCCTTGATCATCTCGCCGATCTCGCGGGTGGCACGGGTGGTGCGTTCGGCCAGGGCGCGGACCTCGTCGGCGACAACCGCAAAGCCCCTCCCCTGTTCGCCTGCTCTGGCCGCCTCGATAGCCGCGTTCAGAGCCAGCAGGTTGGTCTGATCGGCGATATCCTCGATAGTGCCGATGATCGCGCCGATCTGGTCGGAGCGCGCCCCGAGGCTCTCAACCGTTTTGGCCGATTCCTGCACCTTGTCGGCAATCTGGCTCATGACCGCTATGGTGGCATCGACCACCGCTGCGCCGTTTTGAGCGGATCTTGTTGCAAGCCCCGCCCCTTCCGCCGCCATCTGGCAGTTCTGGGCGATATCACCGGAGGTGGCCGACATCTCTTCTCCGGCCGTGGAAACCGTAATCGTCTGCCCCGCAATCTCGTCGGCTCCGGTGGCAATCTGTTTGGCGGTTGAATTTACCTGCGCCGCTGCGGCGCTGACTTCGTGAGCCGAAGAAAGCACCTTGGAAAGGATATCCCTGAGGGAAGACGCCATGGTTCCCACACCCTGCAGAAGCAGCTCGATCTCATCCGCCGGCTTCTCACCATGAGACGTCACAGCTGCGACCGACGAAAAATCACCGGATGCATATAATTCAGTCTGACGGACAACATTTCGTATCGGCTGTGAAACCCAGATCCGGATCAGAATCGAAAGCAGTGAGATCATGAGAATGACGACCAGGAACGAAGCCGCTATGATGGTATTTCTGACCAGGCGGGCAACTCCGTTAAATTCGTCCAGATATGAACCCACACCGACAATCCAGTTCCACTCCTTGAGATGTCTGTAAGCCGCAATTTTTTCGCGTGGGGAAGTATCTCCCGCCTCTTTGTTCATCCATGGATAGCGGATTATCCCATTTTTTTCCTTGATCATCTCACGGATGAATTCTCGCCCATTGGCATCCTTGGATTCAATTATGTTCGAACCTTCTTTGGCCGGATGGATAACAAGCTTCCCCTGATCCTTCCCATCCCGGGCATCAAGTGCGTAGATGTAGCCGGTCTTGCCGACCTTGACCGCCTTGACTTTTTCCTTCAAGGCCTTGAGGCCGTCGGTAAAATCGAGACCGATGAACTGAACAGCGATAATTTTTCCCTGCCCGTCCTTGACCGGCACGTATTTGGTCATGTAGTCCTTTCCGAACAGGGTTGCCTTGCCCGTAAATTCCTCACCCTTGAGCAGGCCCTGATATGCGGGATGATTCCTGTCCAGGAGGGTGCCGATGGCCCGGCTGCCGTCCTCCTTTTTCAGCGAGGTGGAAATCCTGACAAAATCATCGCCCATCCTTACAAAGACCGTCGCTACCGCCTTGGTTACGGAGGTGAACCGGTCAACGATGTCGGTATTCATATTGATGACCGTGGATCCGGACCTGAGAACTGGGGCCTGCTTGTCGCCAACCGCTACCGTTTTTGACGTATCTACGGAAAAGGAGCCGGGGAAGTGGGTACCAAATACCGCGGCAAGTTTGCCGGCACTATCGCTCAAGGCCGCGTGATAGGACGCCATGGAATCCACCAGGGCCTGTGCCTGCTGCTCAAGGGTCTTCTCGGCCTCCTTGTTTGAGCGCCTGGAAGTAATCGTAGTTATAGCAATCGTAAAAACGGCCATCACCGCTAAAACGAGTACTCCTTGTCCGACCGCCACCTTGAATCCCAACGAATACTGTGCGGATTTCTTCATTGCCGTGTACCCCCATGCTGTAGCTGTTTAATTACAATTCGAGTCATGCCCGTATCCATATTGCCTATACGCCATATCAGTGTACGATCTCTCCTAGAAACGCGTAGCCGAGGTTATGACGGGCGCGCACCGGGAGCGGATGGTCGGAGTCGGAATGCCGAACCTTCGCCCGCAACCGGCTGACCAGCGCTTCAAGGCGCTTGTCGGCATAGTGGTCGTCCGGCTGGTCGAGAGTCGAGAAAAGCTCCTTACGGGCCACGTTTTCTCCAGGCGTTTCCAGAAGTTTCCTTATGACGATGCACTCCTGGGCCGTCAATGGTATCCCGATACCATTCGGAGTATACAACTTTGAAATCCGTGAATTAAATCGCCACGCGGTGCGCTCGGTCCCGTACATACGACGGGCAAGGCTCTGCAGTGCGGCATTCAGTTCGCGCATGTCAACCGGTTTTACAAAGTAGAGATCGGCGCCGGCACCATAGCTCTG
>DATNCC010000071.1:0-42572 GCA_035571735.1 Dongiaceae bacterium
CCTGCTCGCGGCGAAAAAAGGCTTGCCCCAACAAAATCAGACAGAGGCTTTGAGATATGAAAAAAATCATGGTGGCGGCTATCGCAATGCTCACACTCACCCTGTGCGGTTGCGGCTCAGGCGCGACTCCAAGCCCCACGGTAATTTTCAGCGCCGGGGCACACGGCACCGTGACCGGAGCCGTCAGCCAGGCGGTACCCCCGGGAGCCGCGGCCAGTGAAGTTACGGCGGTGCCGGCAACAGGGTACCACTTCGTCAACTGGACCGGCGATAACGGATTCGTGACCTCCACCAGGAACCCGCTGAGCGTTGCCAACGTCACCGCCAGTCAAAACATCACTGCCAATTTCGCCATCAACCCCAGCAGCGCCGTGCTGAAGCTGTCCAGTTCCCTTTCCCTGACCTCGAAGATCTCTCTATCGGGTATCAGCGTAAAAGTGCAGCTTCCCGCCGGAGTCACGGTCAGTACCGATGCGAATAACGCGGTAAGTGTAGGGGTGGTGACGGCGTCAGGCGCAGCTGCAGGTTCAAGCGTCACACCTGCCGTATTTACTCCGGCTACGGTAACCGCCCCCGCTACCCTGGAGTTCCTGGTCTGGAGCAATACGGCAGAGGGTTTCGGAGTGGGAGAGTTTGCCACCGTCAACTGCGTGATAGCTTCAGGCAATTTCCCGGCGGCTGGCGACTTCATAATCCCTGCGGCAAGCTTCAAGCCGGCTGACCTGCTGCTTCAGCCTGTAGCGGAGCTGACCGCGACCCTGGCAGCAACCATCAGTTGAAGCAGGTCCGAAGAAGAAAAAAGCCATAGCTTTGCAACTACTAAAGCAAAAGGGGTTTACAGTTAAGTAAACCCCTTTTAAATTAATCCAATATCAATTCATTTCGAAATCTTGCGGGGCAAAGCCACTGATTGTGGCCCCCTACAAACCCAAACATCACCCCCGGTGCTATATATCCAGGTTTACGACGTTCAGCGCATTTTTCTCGATGAAATCGCGGCGTGGCTCGACCTGGTCACCCATCAGGATGGTGAAGATCTCGTCCGACTCGACGACATCCTCGATCTTGACCTGCAGCAGCACCCGGTTTTCCGGGTTCATCGTGGTTTCCCAGAGCTGTTCCGGATTCATCTCGCCCAGACCTTTATAGCGCTGGATCGCCAGCCCCTTTTTGGCGTTTTCAAGGAAGAAGTTGAGGAGATCCTGGTGGTTGGTCGTCTCGAACAGCACCTTCCCCCCCTCCTGCTCGACGAAGGCCCGGCCATCCGCCATGGTCTCCACGATCCGGCGGTGGTTGTCAACCAGCAGCACGTACTCATGCGTCGAGAGTACCGCCAGCACCTGCTGGTCGATGATGGAGCGGATATTGCCGATCCGGAAGGTGATGCGCTCCTCCTCGATCTGGTAATCGGACCCTTCCGCCAGCATTTTCATCCCTTCCAGATGCGGTTCAAGCTGTGTCAGCTCCTCCAGACCGGACGGGACATTGCTCCGGATGACGATTGAAAGCAGTTCGGGAGAAATCCCCTTCTTGACCACCTTGTCGAAGATGGCGCGGTTTTCGATGAACTGCTTGATGACCGGGATAATCTGTTTGCCGTTGTAGGTCCGGTCCCCTTTTTCAAGACGCAGGATCAGATCTTCGGCCCCCTCCTCCAGCAGGAAGGTCTGCATGGCATGTTCGTTGCGCAGGTACTGCTCCCTTTTGCCGCGCTTGACCTTGTAGAGCGGCGGCTGCGCGATGTAGAGATGTCCGCGTTCGATCATCTCGCGCATGTTGCGGTAGAAGAACGTCAGCAGCAGCGTCAGGATGTGAGAGCCGTCGACGTCGGCGTCGGTCATGACGATGATGCGGTGATAGCGGAGCTTGGCGATATTGAAGTCGTCCTTGCCGATGCCGGTGCCGAGCGCCGTGATCAGGGTACGGATCTCCTGCGAGGAGATCATCTTGTCGAAACGGGCTTTCTCGACGTTGAGGATCTTCCCCTTGAGCGGCAGAATAGCCTGGTTTTTGCGATCGCGTCCCTGTTTGGCCGAGCCGCCGGCCGAATCACCTTCGACCAGGTACAGCTCGCACAGCGCCGGGTCCTTTTCCTGGCAGTCGGCCAGTTTCCCCGGCAGTCCCCCCATGTCCAGGGCCCCCTTGCGGCGGGTCAGGTCGCGGGCCTTGCGAGCCGCCTCACGGGCCCGGGCGGCCTCGATCGACTTGTTGAGAATATCCTTGGCAATCTTGGGGTTTTCTTCCAGATACATCGCCATACGCTCATTCAAGAGCGATTCGACGTACCCCTTGACCTCGGAGTTGCCAAGCTTGGTCTTGGTCTGCCCCTCGAACTGCGGCTGGGGGATCTTGACCGAAATGACGCAGGTCAGCCCCTCGCGCAGGTCGTCGCCGGAAACCGTGACCTTCTCGTTTTTGAGCAGGTTGTTGGCCGCGGCATAGGCGTTCATGGTACGGGTCAGGGCCGCCTTGAAGCCCGCCAGATGGGTACCCCCCTCATGCGTGTTGATGTTGTTGGCAAAGGCGAAAACCTTTTCGTCGTAGGAGTCGTTGTACTGCATGGAGACTTCCATCTCCACCCCCCCCTTTTCGCCCCTGAAGTACATCGGCTTGGGGTTGATCACGACCTTGTTGCGGTTCAGGTACTCGACAAAGGAGTTGATTCCCCCTTCGTAATGAAACTCGTGGGACTTGCCGTCAACCCTTTCGTCGCTGATCTTGATCCGTACCCCGGCATTCAGGAACGCCAGTTCACGAAGACGCTGGGAAAGAACGTCGAAAGAGTATTCGGTGGTCTCGAAGATCTCCTCGTCAGGCATGAAGGTGATCTTGGTGCCGCGCTTCTTGGTTTCACCGACCATTTCCAGCGGCGCCACGGGGTCGCCCCGGCGATATGACTGGCGGAAAATCTTGCCGTCACGGCGGATCTCCAGCTCAAGCCATTTGGAGAGGGCATTGACGACCGAGACCCCGACCCCGTGCAGACCACCGGACACCTTGTAGGATTCGTTATCGAACTTGCCGCCGGCATGCAGTACCGTCAGGACAACCTCGGCTGCCGATTTTCCCTCGTTCGGCATGATGTCGGTCGGGATGCCGCGGCCGTTGTCCACTACCGTCACCGAGCCGTCGGTGTTGATGGCCACGGTGACATTGTCGCAGTAACCGGCCAGGGCCTCGTCGATGGCGTTGTCGACAATCTCGTACACCAGGTGATGCAGACCCGCGCTGGAGGTAGAGCCGATGTACATGGCCGGGCGCTTGCGGACCGCGGCCAGCCCCTCCAGAACCTTGATGCTGTCGGCGCCGTATTCTTCGCTGCTGTGCGTAATGTTTTCCTGTTCACTCATGCGGTTAACTTCCTTCAAACGTCAGATTGCCGTCTTCGACATGAAAGACGGCGCAGTGTGGTGCGGCCGCCAGCAGTGCAGGTGACCGTTCCGTTGTTGTGATGAAGACCTGTATTTCCCTTGTCGTCAGGAACTCCATCAGATTATGGTTTCTCCGTGCATCCAGTTCAGAGCTCATGTCATCCAGCAGGAGGAGGGGCGCTTCGCCAAAGATATCGTGCAGATTGTCCATCTCTGCCATCTTGAGCGCCAGGACGAAACTTTTCTGCTGTCCCTGTGATCCAAATGCCTTGAGCGGCCTGTCATCCAGCATAAGGGTCAGATCATCCCGATGAGGGCCGGCAGTAGTTGTCCCGTAGCGCTCGTCGGAGCGCTGCTGCCTTTTGAACAGCTCCAGCAGTTCCCCGCGAATGCATTCCCGTTCTGCCGACCGTACCCCTTCCGGGTGATAACTGAGGCCTGATGTTTCGCAACCACCTGCAATGGTGGCATAATATTTTTGCAGTTTGCCATCCAGAACGGCAACAAACCTGAGCCGCCTCTCGATAACCTCAGCACCTGTCTCTGCCAGTTTTTCAGTCCAGATATCCAGACCGGTTTTATCGGAGCATTTTAACAGGTGATTACGCTGTTTAAGAATACGCTGATAGGAGTGCCAACAGTGGAGATACCCGATATCTCCCATATAGACAGCCCGGTCAAGGTAGCGGCGCCTGGACTCGGGTCCCATCCTGACCATCCCGGTATCATCGGGTGAAAACACGACCGCGTTCAGCTTTCCATGCAGCTCGGAGGCTTTGTGGACCGCTTTACCGTCAATTTCCATCTTTCGGCCGGCAGCTTCAATAACCAGGCGTAACCTGTTCTCGATACCACCCGATTCAACCGCACCTGAAATCTGTGCCTGCCGTTCACCATGCCTGACAAGCTCGGGTAAGCGGAATGTTCTGAATGATCGGGGACTTCCGAGCAGGTAGATCGCTTCGAGCAGATTTGTCTTGCCCTGGCCATTCAAGCCATAAAGCAGATTGAATCGTTCACCCGGTTCGATATGAACTGAACTGACATTCCTGAAATCGGCAACCGCTACGGAGCAAAGACGCATCAGCCTCTGTTAGAGCCTCATCGGCATAATAACGGCGAGGAAACTGTCGGAATTTTCCGGAACGATGATCGATGGCGAAAGTTCATCCTTGAATTTCATTTCAACCCGTTCGGTTTCGGCCACTGAAAGTACATCCAGGAGATAGCGGGCATTAAATCGTACCGAAATGGGTTCTCCGGCATAAGCTACATCCAGTTCTTCCATGGCATCCCCCAGTTCGGGATTGCTGGAAGAGATTTTGATGCCTCCGGAAGAAATTTCCAGCATGATTCCCTTGAACTTCTCGCTGGAAAGAATCGCCATTCGCCGCACTGAATGGCTGAAGTCTTCCTTGTTGACGATTACTACCTGGTTGTTGGCGGTAGGAATGACGCGATTGTAATCGGGAAATTCTCCATCAACAAGGCGCATGACCATGTAAGAATCTCCCCGTTTGATGACGGCACTATTGTCCATGAAACCGAACAGCAGGGTTCCCCCTTCTTCATCGGTGATTTTTTTCATCTCATAGACACCCTTTTTCGGCAGGATGACACCTTTCAGGAGTTCCGGTCCGGCGGATCCCTTGAGATTACCTGAAGCGATCGAGAGACGATGTCCATCAGTGGAAACCATTTTAAGACCGTTACTCCCGTCTGAACGTACCTCCACTTTGATATAAATTCCGTTGAGATTATATTTTGTTTCATCGGTACAGATGGCATATGAGGTTCTTTCAATCATTCCTCTCAGAAGAAATGTATCAATTTCAAAGAGATTTTCTTCCTTTACATCAGGAAAATATGGAAATTCATCCGGAGAGAGTCCCACGATGTTGAATTGAACCTTCCCGCACTTTATTTCGACCCAATCGTTGTCCTTAGTCAAAAAGCTAATGGGCTGATTCGGAAGTTCCTTGACAATTTCATACAATTTCTTTGCAGAAACGGTTATTTTTCCAGTGGTTATAACCTCAGCGGAATAGCTGCTTTTCATTCCTACTTCAAGGTCGGTAGCAGTGACAATAAGGGAATTTTCAGTGGCTTCAAGAAGGACATTTGATAAAATGGGCATCGAAGTTCTTTTTTCAACAATACCCTGTATTTTTTGCAGCGACTTCAGGAATTGCTCTTTTTCAATTTTGAATTCCATGCAAGCTCCCTCTTATTGCTGGTAGTATGTTTATAAAATATTTAAAACCTTTGTAGTATATTGTTGGTCCTGTGGAAACCGGGGAAAACTCGGCAACAGGGCAAATTGTAACGGATAGCTGCCTATTGTTGCATGTGCATTCCCGGCGGCATGTTCAATACTTATACACACGAGGAAAACTTATCAACAGTTGTTCACTCTATATCAACAGGTTTTCCTTACTTGAGTATGATACGTCTGATTTCATCAATAGTTTTAGATAGTTTTGGTTCAGTTGCCAGCGCCGAGTCAATTTTTTTATATGAGTGTATGATGGTGGAGTGATCTTTACCACCAAACTTTAATCCTATGTCGGGATAGGATGATTTGGTCATTTCTCTACAGAACCAGATGGCTATCTGCCGTGCCTGCACGATGTTTTTTAACCGTTTTTCCGACTTCAGGTCAACTACCTTCAGATCAAAATACTCGGAAACAGTTTTCTGGATTAATTCAACTGTAATTTCTTTATGCCTGTCTCCCAATATATCCTTAAGGTTTTCCTTGGCCATTTCCAACGTCACAGGTACATTCTGAAGACTGCTGAACGCTCCGAGCCGTATGAGCATTCCTTCCAGCTCACGGATGTTTCTGGTATCACTGGAGGCAAGAAAATAATAAACGTCCTCCGGGAAAAACACTCTGGTTACTTCCGATTTCTTTTTCAGGATAGCAATTTTTGTTTCCACATCGGGTGGTTGTATATCTGCAATAAGACCCCATTCAAACCGGGATCTCAGACGTTCTTCCAGGTCGGAAATCTCACGCGGAAATTTATCCGAAGTAATCACAATTTGTTTATGGGCGTCATGAAGCGCATTAAATGTATGAAAAAATTCTTCCTGAGTCCCGGTCTTTCCGGAAATGAACTGGATGTCGTCAACTAACAGCACATCAACATTTCTGAAACGATTCCTGAATACATCCATCTTTTTTAAACGGAGATGATTGACCATTTCATACATGAATTTTTCAGCGGAACAGTAGCAGACATTCAACTCCGGTGAATTTTCACGGATAGTGTGGCCTATCGAGTTTAACAGGTGGCTTTTCCCAAGTCCGACACCGCCGTAGATAAAAAGAGGGTTATAGGTATCCGCAGGATTATTTGCTACCGCCATTGCTGCAGCATGAGCAAACTGATTGCCGGTCCCGCTCACAAAAAGATCAAACGTATATTTTGGATTGAGTGGAGTAAATACCTGTTCAAAAGGAGTATTTTTATTAGCGGCGGGTTCGGAGTCACTTTTTACTATGAAATCATCAGAAATGTATGGCTGGTGTTCTTCTTCGGCTCTGATGATAAAGTTGAGTGAAACTGTAAATCCGGATGTGGCGGAGAGCGCTCCGGTCAAAACCTTCAGGTAATGGTCTTCCAACCACTCTTTTATGAAAGAGTTGGGAACTGTCAAATAAACGGTGGAACCGTCATGGTGGCTGTAATGAACCGGTTTGATCCAGGCACCAAAATCGGCTTCCGACATGACTTTTTCTATATTTTCAGTTGCTTGTAGCCATGCATCTAACATCAGGATAAATCACAATCATAGAAGGTATTGGTTATCAACATCGAATGTGGCGCGTAACTGTAACAAGCGAAAGCAGATTATTATGCGTGAGACACAAATTCAAAGGAGTTTTCAACACCATTGTCAACAGCTGTGGAAAACTTTTATACCAACAATAGCAATATGTTAAAGTCGATTTACGACAAAATCAGGCTTGTTGAAGGAGTTGGAGAATAACAGAGGCTCCCCTCTTTTTCAAGGCAAATCAATAGAAAGAACTCCATGCATGGATATAATATAAAACTTGACACAATGTGGGAGTTGTGTTTAATAACTCATTTCCTGAAAATTAATTTTGTAGAGGTAAATCAAGATGAAAAGAACCTATCAGCCGAGCAATACTTCACGCAAGCGTACACACGGATTTCTGGTAAGAATGGCCACAAAGAATGGCCGTCTGGTAATCAAGCGCAGAAGAGCAAAAGGGCGAAAGAACCTGTCCGTAAGAATCGCAACAAAATAAGTAACATTCTTGCGTGATTGCAGACACCGCTGCTACATTTCCAAACACGGTACGTTTGCGGAAACGGGCTGAATTTCTTCAGCTCGTTTCCGCACAACATAAAACAACCGTACGCGGATTTCTTGTCGTGTGGCGTGAAAACAACCTCCAAACGGCCAGGCTCGGTATTACGGCCAGCAAGAAGATTGGCTGCGCGGTCGTCCGTAACCGGGTTAAACGTTATCTGCGGGAGTACTTCAGGCATAACCGCCATGCGCTGCCTGCCGTAGATATTAATTTTATCGCCCGACGAGAATCGGCACAAATGACGTATCCCGATTTTGTACGGGAACTCGACAAAGGCTTCCGCTTAATAGGCATATCCCCATGTTCAAGAGCTGCATGCTCCTTGTAATCAGGTTTTATCAGAAGATGATTTCGCCACTTCTTCCGCAGGCCTGTCGCTTTTATCCCTCCTGTTCCGAATATTCCCGTGAGTCCTTAATTCGGCATGGTGTTGCCAGGGGTATGCTGCTTACCATTGTCAGAATATGCAAGTGTCATCCGTTTCATCCGGGCGGCCACGATCCGGTACCCTAACACAAAGTTCAGTATTTTAGGAGCCTCGATGGAAAAGCGCGCTTTTATAGCTGTAGGTCTTTCAATTGCTGTATTTTATCTGTTCTCCATGCTGTTTGGGCCGGATAAACAAAAGGTCAATCCTTCTACCCCTCAAGATGTATCTTCGGGGGCGAACAGTCCGGTTGCCAAGACTCAACAGCTGCCGGTATCCCAGAATCCGGCGCCGGTCTCAGGGCAATCGCTTCCTTCAAACGCCCCCCAAAAAGATATTACCGTGGATACGGACCTCTATACGGCGGTATTTTCTTCCAGAGGAGCAAGCCTCAAGAGCATGACGCTCAAAAAATACCGCGAAGAAAACAGACCTGAGGCAAAAAAAGTTACCCTCGGCAGCGACTCGGACCCGAATATTTATTCATTTGCAACGCGTGCTGCCGGTTTTAATCTTCCCGACAGCACTCAGTTCATGTCTGATACTGACGGGCTGAAGATTGAAAACGGATCCAGGCAGCTTACATTCAACTATATTTCCGGACAGGGGTATACGGTTCGTAAAATCTATACGTTCTCTTCGGGGGAGTATGGCATCAAGCTGGAAACCCAGGTCTTCAATAACTCTGCAGCCCCACTGGTTGGCGCTATTCAGCAGGTAATGACCTACCCTGCGGAACCGAAAGAGAAGAATAACCGTTATGACACGGCCGGATCCTACATTTTTTCAGACAACACCCTTCAGTCCAATAAAATTAAGGACGTTGCTACCGCTTCAAAGCGCTATGACAAGTCAATTCTATGGTCCGGTTTTGCAGATAAATATTTCTTGAACGCGATTCTGAGCGAAAAAAACAGCATTGCGTCCGTAGAGTTGAAGAAGAACAGTGCCGGATATTTTGAATCCATAGTTTCATCTCCCCAGTTTACGGTCAATCCGGGCCAGTCGGTTAACATCATGCAGCGCCTGTTTGTCGGCCCCAAGGATATAGATGTGCTCAAGGCGCAGGGTAACTCGCTGGAGCAGTCGCTTGATCTGGGCTGGTTTACGGTTATCGCCAAACCGCTGCTATATACCCTGAAATTCTTTTACCGCTATGTAGGCAACTACGGTATCGCAATCATTATTATTACGATTATCCTCAAGGCGCTCTTTTTCCCGTTGACCCATAAGAGCTACAAGTCAATGAAGGGCATGCAGAAGATACAGCCCGAAATGGCGAAACTTCGCGAGAAGTATAAGGATGACCGCGATTCCATGAACAAGGCGGTCATGGAGCTGTACCGCGAACACAAGGTTAATCCGATGGGCGGCTGCCTGCCGATGGTCGTGCAGATACCGGTATTTTTTGCACTCTACAAATCGCTGATGTTTTCCATTGAACTCCGCCACGCTCCCTTCTTTTTGTGGGTCACCGATCTTGCAGACAAGGATCCCTATTATGTTACTCCGGTTATTATGGGAATCACGATGTTCGTTCAGCAGAAGATGACCCCTTCTCAAATGGATCCGATGCAGCAGAAGATGATGCTGGCTCTGCCGGTGGTTTTCACGTTCATGTTCCTCAGTTTCCCTTCCGGTCTGGTGCTGTACTGGTTGGTCAACAACGTTTTGACTATCGGACAGCAGATGTACATAAACAAACTGGTAAAGGATTAGTCCGAGGACTCCGGAGAAAAGTGTCATGTATATCCGCGATACCATAGCGGCTGTTAGTACCCCTCCGGGTAATGGCGGCATCGGAATCATCCGGGTGAGCGGCGACCAGGCAGCTGCGGTCGGAAATACTGTTTTTCAACCTGTTTATGACGGTGGCCTTGTGAGCCACCGTTTTTCTTTTGGTTCCATCACTGACGCCAGAACCGGTGAAAAGATCGACGAAGCAATGGCGGTGTATATGCGCGCTCCCCGCTCATATACCCGTGAAGACGTTCTGGAGCTGCATTGTCATGGCGGCTGGCTGGTTGTCGAACGCGTGCTGGCGCTGGTTCTCTCGTGCGGAGTACGATTGGCCGACCCGGGTGAGTTTACCCGGCGGGCATTTCTTAACGGACGTATCGATCTGATCCAGGCAGAGGCGGTCATGGATATCATCGCTTCAAAGAGCGAATCTGCTCTGCAGCTGGCACAGAAACAGCGCGAAGGTGCGCTGTCGAGACGAGTCGACGATGTTCGCCACTTTCTGCTCCGGGCGCTCGCTTTGGTGGAGGCGTATATCGACTTCCCTGACGATGATATCGGAGAGACCGATGTATCGACCATTCTTGCGTCAGTCGAAGAGGCACGGAGCATAATTGACGGCCTGCTCTCCTCGTTTGAGGAGGGTAGGGTAATTCGGGACGGGATCTCGGTCCTGATAGTCGGCAAGCCAAACGCCGGCAAGTCGAGTCTGCTTAACAGGCTGCTGAATGAGAACCGTGCCATTGTCACCCATATTCCGGGTACAACACGGGACATCATCGAGGAGACGGTAAACTTTGAAGGGTTGTCGATCAGGCTGCTCGATACCGCCGGAATTCGCCATACCGATGATCTTGTCGAACAGGAAGGGATCAGCAGAGCCCTTGAGAAAATTCCGCAGGCCGATCTTGTCCTTGCCGTATTTGATGCTTCCCGGGAATTCAGCAAGGAAGATCGATTGATCTGTGATGCGCTGGCCAATTCCAGAACGATAGCGGTGCTCAACAAGACGGACCTTCCACGAAAGCTTGCTCTACCCGTTGAAGATCGCTTCGTTGACATGGTTGAAATCGCCGCGCTTTCCGGAGATGGAATCGATCTGCTCAGGCGAACGGTCTGCAAACAGTTTCTCCACTCGACAGTTTCCGACTCCCGTGAATTCGTCGCGCTCTCCCGGGCTCGTCACCGGGACGCACTTGTATCCGCAGAACGATCCCTGCTACGGTTCTCCGGCGCACTTCGGGATCGTAATCTGGAGCTGCTTGCTCTGGACCTGCGGGATGCGCTTCAGGCGGTGGGATCTGTTACCGGGCAGACCGCCACGGACGAAGTGCTCGATCTTATATTTTCTTCGTTTTGCATCGGGAAATAATGCTATGTTTCACGTGAAACGAATTTCAGGCGGCGGATTGTACGTATGATGACCTATGAGCAAATATATGACGTAATTGTCGTCGGCGCCGGGCACGCAGGGTGTGAAGCGGCCCTCGCGTCTGCCCGTATGGGGTGCCGCACCATGCTGCTGACAATAAATCTGGATGCGATTGCACTCATGTCCTGCAACCCCTCGATCGGTGGTTTGGCAAAAGGTCATCTGGTTAAGGAAATCGATGCTCTGGGCGGTGAAATGGCGAAGAATATAGACGCTACCGGTATCCAGTTCCGCATCCTGAACACCAAGAAGGGGCCTGCCGTCAGGGCATCGCGCGCGCAGGCCGACAAGCAGCTCTACCGGCTCCGAATGAAGCGGGTTCTCGAACAGCAGGATAATCTCGATCTTAAACAGGGCGAAGTTACCTCCCTGTACCTGGAAGGGAACGAACTGCGCGGCGTCGAGCTGCGATCAGGCATCAGATTCCTCTCGAAAACTGTTGTCGTTACCACCGGTACGTTCATGCGCGGTCTTATCCATATCGGCCTTAACAACTATCCCGGTGGCCGCGCCGGCGATCAGCCATCGGTCGGACTCTCCGACCAATTGCGGGCACTCGGGTTCCAGGTTGGCAGGCTCAAGACCGGAACACCGGCTCGCCTTGACGCCCGCACGATTGATTTTTCAAAGCTGGAGACGCAATTCGGCGACGAGCCGCCGCAGCCGTTTTCGTTTTCAACCGAGCGGATCAGCATGCCGCAAATCCCTTGCCATATTGCCTATACCAACCAGCGCTCGCACGATATCATTCGCTCCGGCCTGGATCGTTCACCATTGTATTCGGGTGTCATAGAAGGGGTGGGCCCCCGCTATTGCCCGTCAATTGAGGACAAGGTCGTCCGTTTTCCCGACAAGGACCGTCACCAGACATTCATCGAACCGGAAGGGTTGGACACCATCGAGGTCTATCCGAGCGGCATGTCAACCTCGCTTCCGATCGATATCCAGATAGCTTTTTACCGCTCCATCGTTGGTCTTGAAAACGTCGAAATCATGCGCCCTGCATATGCCATAGAATACGATTATGTTGACCCAATTCAGCTGCACAGCTCACTGGAAACCAAGATGATCAGAAACCTGTATCATGCCGGCCAGATTAACGGCACGTCCGGCTATGAAGAGGCTGCCGGGCAGGGGCTTGTCGCCGGCATCAATGCGGCGCTCCGCGTAAAGGAGCACGACCCGCTTGTGCTGGGGAGAAGCGAGGCCTACATTGGTGTCATGATCGACGACCTGGTGACTCTTGGCACGAAGGAGCCATATCGCATGTTTACTTCGCGTGCCGAATACCGGCTCCTGTTGCGTGAGGACAATGCCGATCTGCGCCTGCGTGAGACAGGGTATCGACTCGGTCTCGTGACCGAACAGGAGTTTGCCCGATTTGCCGAAAAGCGGCGCATGATCGCGAATGAGCTTGAGCGCATCTCGGTTACCCGTCTGCAGCTGTCTGACAGCCAGCTTGAAGTGCTCGCCCGGCTGGGTCTTGAAGATATTCAGAAGGGTACGACGCTGGGACACCTGCTCAAGCGATCTGATATCAGTTATTCCGATTTGGCCGAACTGGATGATGTTTCACGTGAAACATCCGCGGAAGTCAGGGAACAGGTTGAAATACAGACGAAATACAAGGGATATATCGACCGGCAGCTCGAACAGATAGAACAAGCGAAAAAAATGGAAACGACATGTATTCCCGCATACTTGGATTATTCATCAGTGAAAAGCCTGACTACTGAAGTTCGTGAAAAGCTTGCAAAAAACCGGCCCGATACCCTCGGGCAGGCATCCAGGATTCCGGGGGTTACGCCGGCGGCTATTTCAATCCTGGCAATAGCTTTAAAGTCATCTTCATGGAAGGGAAGTGCCGAGTAATGCGTTCCATTATTGGTGACATAGTTGAACGGGAAGCGCAATCGATGGGATTGTCGCTGTCAACACTCGATATCCGGTTGTTTGAACAATATGCTGCCGAACTGAAAAAATGGAACAGCAAGGTCAATCTGACCGCGATAACGAAAGATGCCGAGATTGCGATCAAGCATTTCGTGGATTCCCTCACCCTTGCGTCCTACATAAAAGAAGATGACCGTCTGCTTGACATCGGATCGGGAGCAGGCATTCCGGTGATTCCGTTGAAGATAATAATGCCCGGCATACCGATGACATCGGTAGATGCGGTTGCAAAAAAAATTCATTTCCAGCGTCATGTTATCCGCATCCTGAATCTGCAAAACATTGAAGCTATTCATGCGCGAATTGAAGATCTGCATGAAACGCATCGTAACTCTTTCAGCGTCATTACCTCACGTGCATTTACCCGGCTTGATCGTTTTGTCTCGCTGGCTGCGCCGCTGCTTGCCGAGGGTGGAGTGCTGGTCGCCATGAAGGGGGGACATGCCGATGATGAAATAGCCGCGAGTGATGGGCTTGTCCATGCCGGTGGCTTTACGGTCACATCGATTCATCGCTACTCGCTGCCGCAAAACATGGGTGAACGGGTGCTGACATTCCTAAAACAGAGCAAAGCCCCGTAAATCACGGGCCGAGGAAGTGTTGTGCCAAAAACGGCTTCTGGGGCTTTAACGGTCGACTTGAGATGCCTCGGCCAGGACAAAACCGGTTTTGCTGTTCTGGGCGATTTTTGGGCGTTTTGGTGCTGGTCGGCTGTTTTTGGTCTGAAAATGCCGAGAATAAGTTGCAGATGAACGGAATCTGCACTAGAGTGATCAACTCACATGCGTTGATCAGGAAATATGGGATCGGGTTAGCCAATGGACGTCCGAATATATTATGAAGATACCGATGCCGGTGGCGTAGTTTACCATGCCAATTACATCAAATATCTGGAACGGGCTCGAACGGAGTTTTTTCGCAGTCGCGGGTATCTTGTTGCGGAGCTTGCCAGGAAAGGTTTCCTGTTTCCGGTTGTAAGACTGGAAATCGATTTCAAAGCCCCCGCACATCATGATGATCTGCTTTCCGTCTTGACAAGTCCGACCCGCGTCGGCGGTTCTTCTGTCACACTCTGTCAAAAAATAGTGCGACAGAATGACGACAAACTGCTGGTGGAGGGTCTCGTGACGCTGGCCTGCATAAGTCCGGCCTTTAAAGCCCGGCGGATACCGGTGGAGATTCGCGGGATGCTTGAAGCCGAACTGGTGAACGTCGCATGAAAGCAGTTCGGGTATGGCCATGATAACGGGCGGTGCGGACAGAATCGAGCGAGATGCGGCTCTGGATCTTCTGATCAACGGTGATCTGCTGGCACTCGGGAAGAGCGCCGATGAAATCAGGCAACAGCTCCACCCCGACGGCGTGGTTACCTTTGTTGTTGACCGCAACGTGAACTATACCAATATATGTGACTCGAAGTGCTCCTTTTGCGCCTTTTACCGGACCAAAGACGCTGCTGATGCCTATATCCTGACCCCTGACCAGATCCATGAAAAGATCGCCGAGCTTGTGGCGCAGGGGGGTACCCAGTTGCTGATGCAGGGCGGACTTAACCCCGACCTGAAAATCGACTTTTTTGAAGAACTTTTTCGGGAAATAAAGCGGCGGTTTCCTACCGTGCAGAATCATTCATTGTCGCCGGCGGAAGTGACCTGTATAGCTGCCAATTCAGGTCTTGATCTTGATGCGGCGCTGCTCCGTCTGAAGAGAGCCGGACTCGATTCGATTCCTGGCGGGGGCGCCGAGATTCTGGTAGACGAGGTGCGCAGCAGTATTTCACCAAAAAAAATCGGCTGGAAACAGTGGGGTGAAGTCATGCTGAAGGCGGCCCGGCTCGGCATGCCGACAACCGCCACGATGATGTTCGGCAGCAGCGAAAAGCCGGAAGATATAGTCGAGCATCTCTTCCGGGTGCGTGAGCTTCAGGATCAGGGGGGATCGTTCACGGCGTTTATTCCCTGGACCTACCAGCCCGGCAATACCGAACTTGGGGGAACCACCGCCACCGGCATCGATTATCTGAAGGTACTGGCATTATCACGGATCGTACTGGATAATATCGCCAACATTCAGGCCAGCTGGGTTACCCAGGGCGCCAAAATGGCTTCGGTGGCACTCTTTTTCGGGGCAAACGATCTTGGCGGCACGATGCTTGAAGAAAATGTAGTTGCGGCTGCCGGTTGCAGTTTCCGCATGTCACAGCAGGAAATGATCACCATGATACAAGGAGCCGGCTTCAGGGCGGCCCAGCGTACCACAACCTATTCAATAATACGGGAGTTTAAGGTTTGAGTTCTTTCCATAGGCAGGCTGGAACCTGCGAAATCATTACCACCCCGGTGCGGTTGTCCGAAGTGGCCGACAACCTTTCCAAACAGACGGAAATAGCGGTCGATCTGGAGATGGATTCGCTCCATCACTATCGTGAAAAAGTCTGCCTTGTTCAGGTTTCTACCCGGCTGCAAAGCTGGCTGATAGATCCGCTGGCACTGAAATCGCTGGCGCCGCTGGCTGCTCCTCTCGCAAATCCGGAAATTGTGGTCGTCATGCATGGAGCCGATTACGACATCCGATCCCTGCACCGGGATTACGGCATCGAAGTCTCGAACCTGTTCGATACCATGATAGCCGCACGTTTTCTGGGCATTGCGGAGTTTGGTCTGGCAGCGCTTTTAAGGGCGCGGTTCGGAATCGAGCTGGACAAGAAATATCAGAAGGCCGATTGGAGCAAGCGCCCCTTAAGCCGTGAGATGTGCGCGTATGCCGCGGCTGATACCTCGGACCTGTTGCCGTTGTATGATCAGTTCCGGGCAGAACTTGTGCAAAAAGGCAGACTGGAGTGGCTCGAAGAAGAAGGACGGCTGGTCTGCCAGGCGCGGGTATCGGAAAAGGATGGCCCGTTATTTCTCTACTGCAAGGGCGCCAGTAGATTGCGGGGACACGCTCTCGCCATCATTGAAGAACTGCTGCAGATGCGGGATCGGCTGTCGGAACTCCTTGATCGGCCGCCGTTCAAGGTATTATCTGCCGATACCCTGATCGAGGTTGCGGAAAACAGACCCAGGTCGCTGCAGGATCTGTCACTGGTAAAAGGAATGACATCCGGGCAGCTCCAGCGGCACGGCGCCGCTATTTTGTCTGCTGTTGAACGTGGCATCGAAACTCCTGAAAGCAGGCTGCCCCGTTTCCCGCGCAATGCAAAAAAAGAGGTGCAGGAGCGGGTCAAGGAGCGGCTGAAGAACCTTAAGTCATGGCGCGAGCGTTTCGGGGCCGAACTCGGGCTCGACCCCGGTTTGCTGGCGCCCAACTGGCTGCTGGAAGCGGTAGCCGATACCCAGGGAGCCTCACAGGAAGAGCTTGATGCCATACCCGGCATGAGGGAATGGCAAAAGCGGCTCTTTGGTGAAGAACTGGCACGCATACTTGCAATGGTCTAAGCTGATGGGGCTCCCTTCTGCAATCCGTTCGGGCCGGAGAAAACGTTGCGAGGCGGGTTTTACCCTGATAGAGATTGTGGTGGTGCTGGTCATTATCGGCATGGTGATGATGCTGGTTCTTCCGCGGCTCCCGGCGTCAGATCAGGAAAATCTGAAGATATCGGCCCGGACTCTGGCCTCGACACTTCGCTATGTGCAGGAGCGGGCGGCAACTTCCCGAACCGGTTACTACCTGGCTTTGGCGCCGGGAACGGAATCAGTAAAGATATTCGAGGTCGGCGCCGATGGGAGCAGCAAGGAGCCTTCCGACCCGCTGCTGCAGAAATCACCGGTGAAAGAGGGGGTTGTTGTCGCCGATGTGCGGATACCCCGCCTGGGTAAAATCAGTGACGGTCAGATGCGGCTGGATATCGGCATGGGGGGGGTGCGTGACTTTGTCACCATCCATCTTCGCTCCTCCGGGGGACAATTCTGGACGGTGATGACATTTCCCTCGGGCGGCAAGGTCAAGGTTTACGAGGGATATCTGGAGGTTCCGCCATGAGAGGCTTTACGCTTCTCGAAGTAATGGTGGCGCTGGCCATCATGGCCGGTGTTATCCTGACGCTGCTGGGGTCGGTAAATTATCATCTCGGGATCATAGCCGGTGAGCGCGACAGTACTACCCTGACGCTGCTGGCCCGCTACCGAATGGCGGAGCTGGAGCAGGCGCCGGCGAAAGGGGAGGGAACGTTTGCCCCTTCCCATCCGGAACTGAGCTGGAAAGCCGAGCTGCTGCCGGCCGATCTTCCCGGCCTGCAGAAACTGGTGGTCAGGGTGAAGCGCGGCAGTGACGGCAGGGAGGTGGCGCTTGTCCGCTTTCTCCCGAAATAGCGGCTTTACGCTGCTGGAAGTTCTGATTGCGGTGGTGCTGCTCGGCATCCTCTCGGCGGCTCTCTACGGCAGCTATTTTGGCGTCATACGGGCCAGGGACCGCGCTTCCGCCGGGATGGAATCACGGCGGGAACTGGGCGCCACCCTTGATCTGATCCGCCGCGAAGTTTCATCGTCACTGTATTACGGAACCGGCTCCGACAAGCGCCTGCGGTTTGTAGTGGAGGATCGCGACAATTTCGGTGTCCCGTCATCGACCCTGGAGCTGACTACCCTGGCGCCGCCTGAGGTGCAGAGCCGCAGCGAGTCGGGAATCATCATCGTCACCTACAAGATGGCCGAGAAAGATAAAAAGCGTATCCTGACCCGCCAGGAACGCGATCTGTTTTCCGAAGAGGCCACAGTTCCGGCCTATCCGCAGATGGAGCAGATCAGCTCATTTCTGGTGGAGTGCTACGACGGATCCAAGTGGGTTAAAAGCTGGAATACCGCGATAAACGGGACTCGGCCCAAGAGTGTGCGGGTGACCGTGCAGGTCGAGGAGGATGGGAAGCCGGTAGAGTTCACGATGCTCTCTGTCCCGCGAGTGAGCGGCTTATGACCGGGCGTCTGAAAAACGAATCCGGGTTCGCCCTGATCCTGACGCTGGTCGTGACGGCGCTGATGGTAGCGGTTGTGGTCGAAATGATCCACCAGGTGTATGTTGATACTTCCCTAAGCCGCAGTTTCCGTGACGGGCAGCAGGCGTCGATACTGGCCGAATCCGGAGCGACCGGGGGCGCGAAGCTCCTGCAGATGGGGCTTTCCGGCCGAAACTATACCTCGCTTTCCGACCGCTGGGCAACGCCGCTCAAGATCGATGACGAGTCCGGTTCGCTTGAGATAACGGTCAGCGAGGAGAGCGGCAAGATCAACATTAACGGTCTGGTGCAGCAGAACGGCGAGTACGAAATTCACACCCAAGAGGCGCTGCAGCGGCTGGGGAAGCGTCTGCAATTGCCGGAAGATATCTGGCCCGCAGTTGCAGACTGGATTGACAGCAACGATATCCAGAGGTCCGGCGGTGCGGAATCGTCCTTTTATCGTACTCTGAAACCGCCGTATGACGCTCGTAACGGCAGGCTTTTAACGATTACGGAGTTGTCGCTGGTCAAGGGGGTTACTCCTGAAATTTTTGGCAAATTGCGTCCCTATTTGACAACGTTTTCCGATCAGGCCGCATCGCCGCTGCCGACAATCAACATCAATACCGCTCCCAGGGAGATCCTGGCTGCACT
The DNA here is from genome assembly GCA_035571735.1 of Dongiaceae bacterium. Classification (GTDB taxonomy): domain Bacteria; phylum Desulfobacterota; class Desulfuromonadia; order Geobacterales; family Pseudopelobacteraceae; genus JACRCG01. Next base: position 18,862 of record DATNCC010000071.1, read on the forward strand.
TGATAGCCGAATCGACGATCGGATGGCAGAGCGAATCGCGCAGGAACGGAGTATACAACCCTTCAAATCGATGGGGGAACTTTCCCGGGTACCGGGTCTCGATACGATCGCCACGGGTCTGGGGGGCTGGGTCTCGTTCAAAGGCAATCTCTTCAGGATTACCTCCGTTGCCAGAGTCAGGGATTCCGGGCGGACGGTCGAGGCGGTTGTGCGGTTATCGGGTGGAGCGCCGGAATTCCTGTCATGGCAGGAATACTGACCCCGATTTCAGATCAAGGATGAAATCAAGGCGGCGAGGATTGAGGCGACGGAGGCGTGCATCAGTGTACGTTGAGGAGCCGGAGACGAGCTAACGCAGATAGCGCCTTGATGTGGAATCGGGATATATTAAGCGGGTGAGGGTGTAGCGTACCATGGACTATCTGATTCTGCAGGCTGAAGAAAGGCGTCTGACCGTTGCCCATTTCGGGGTGACACGGCGCGCCACGGAACTGATCGGGGCCGCCTCGTTCACTCTGGATGGGGAACTGTCGCTGGCCGATGCCGTCCGGGGAATAGCCGAAAAAATGACCGGTTCTCCGCGCGTTGTGCTCTGTCTCCCGCCGGCGCTGTTTGCGCAGCGTTCCGTAGCTCTGCCGTTCAGCGATCTCCGCAAGGTGCGAGAGGTGCTTCCGGCTCAATTGCAGGGTGACATTGCGCTGCCGGTAGAAGAGCTTGCGCTGGAGGTTCTTCCGGCCGGAGAGGGTCAGTTTCTCGCGTTGTGGGCCCGCAAGAGCGCTATCGGTGCGGCCATCGCCCAATTCCGGGAGGGAGGCATCGAGCCTCAGGTCGTCAGTTCACTCCCGTTCGCGGTGGCCGCGCTGCCGGGAGTCCCCGCCGACTGTGCCGTATGCGACGGCAGTACTCTGGCGCTTGTGCGGGGGGGGCGGCTTATCTATTTCCGGGCGTTTAATGCCGAGGTAACCGTCCAGGTCATTGCGGCTACGCTTTCCGCGCTGGAACTGTCCGGGACGGAGCTACCAAAGCGACTCTGCCTGGTCGGACCGGAGACAGGCGGGCTTGCCGGCGCCGATACGCTGCCTCTGCCGGCAGAAACTTTGGAGGTGCCGGCGGAGCTGGGGCATCTGTTCAAAAACGATGAAACCTTTCAGCAGCTGGGCGGGCTCTATGCCGTGGCCCGCGCCTGCCATGCCGGTACGTTACCCGATTTCAGACAGGGAGAGCTGGCGTGGACCGCCGGAGATGCCGCGCTGCGCAGGAAGCTGCTGGTGACCGGAATACTGGCGACGGTTGTCATCTTGCTGCTGTTCGTCAGCAAAGGGCTCCAGTACCGCGCTGCCGCTGCAGATACCGCATCCCTGAACAAATCCATAGCGGCGATCTATCGCGAGATCTTCCCGACGCGGACCAAGGCGGTCGATGAAATTTCCGAAGTCAAGGGGGAGATCAGGAAACTGGCCGGTATCGAAAGCTCGGGCGGGTATCTGGACCTCCTGAAAAAGCTGGCCGAAGCCAAGGGAAACACTGTCAACGGCCTGTTTGAGGTCGAGCTTGAGGGTCGCAACCTGCGGATCAAGGGGGACGCCCGTTCCGCTCAGGCGGCCAATGAATTCAAAGCCGCTCTTGCTCCCCTGCTGGCTACTGTCGAACTAGGTGAAGTCAAGAGTCGTCCGGATGGCACGGTCGGCTTCAGTCTGACGGGAACGCTCAAGGAGGGGACGAAATGAGACTCCTGGAGATTATTCGTGACAGGTGGCAGGGTCTGGACGGCCGGACTCGTCTCAGGTGCGGCTATGCCCTGATAGTGCTGCTGGCGGCGGCGTTCGGGTGGTCGGCGCTGAACGCCAAAGTGGCAGCGCTTGAAAAGAAGCGCGCCGCCCGTGAAACGGTGCTGAAGGAACTGCTGCCGCTCAAGGCGGCATACCTGTCGGCCCGCCGCTCATCCGACCAGTTGAACGGGCGAATCGCCTCGCTCCTCCCTGATGACTCTCCGGCGAAAATCATCGAAGATATAGGCATCAAGGGGAAAGCCGTTAAAATCGTGCCGCTCAAGGGTGAAGAGCGGAGCGGCTTTGTCGAGGATGCCGCCGATATCCGCATCGAAGGTTTAACGCTCAACGAAACGGTTAATCTGCTGTACAGGCTCGAAAAAGGGAGCCGCCCTCTGATTATTAAAAAATACAATGTGCGGGTCCGGTTTGACGATCCGTCCCGCTGCGATCTTGCACTGATTCTGGCGCTGCTTAAGCCGGCACCCGGCCAGGCAAAGAGATGAGAGCGGCACGGATGGCACGGGGAGCCGCCTTTCTGGCCGCGGTTCTGGTCCTGTTTCTGCTGTTCACGTACCTGCTTTTTCCGACGGCGAGGATCGATGCCGCTCTTGCCCAGGTTCTGTCACGGCAGGGTCTGACCCTTGCTCCGGCGGTCCACAAGACCCTGCTCCCGGGTCTGGCATGGGACAATGCCCGGCTGTCATCGGAACAGGGCCCGCTCCTGAACTGCGAGCGCCTCCAGGTCAGGGTGCTGCTGCTGCCGCTCTTTACCGGGCGGGCGGCTGTTTCCGGCGCGGCAACGATAGGAAAGGGGCGGCTGGATATCAGGTATGCCCTGAATGGCAAAACCGCCCTTGATCTTGAGGCGGACGGCGTATCTCTGGCCGACATACCCTTTTTCAAGAGCGTTCTCGGCGCCAGGGCGGCCGGCAACTTCTGGAGCAGGGGCACCTTGCAGCGCGGTGCGAAGGGGGTGAGCGGCGACCTGAAGCTTGAGGTCAAACAGCTTGAATTTTCGGGTGTTAGGCTGGGAGCCTTTCCGCTCCCCGATGTCGCCAACCTGAAAGCGCAGGGGATGGTCCGGGTCACTGACGGCAAAGCCCGCCTGGAGAGCTTTACGCTTGAAGGGGACGGCATCTACATGCGGCTTTCGGGCGACCTCCCCTCGGGAGCCAGCGCCGCCGTGAGTCCTCTCAACATGAGTCTGGCGATCATGCCCCAACCGGAATTTCTTGAAAAACAGAAGCTGGTTTTCATGCTGCTGGCCAAGTTTATGACCTCGCCGGGCGTCTATACCGTGCCGATCAGGGGCACGCTGCTCAAGCCGGAGATTCTGTAGATGAGAATCGGCCTGCTGGGCGGCAGCTTCAACCCGATTCACAACGCCCATCTGCGCATTGCCGGAGAGGCGCAGGAGGCCTGCGGGCTCGGCAGGATTATCTTTATTCCGGCGGCCGACCCACCGCACAAACCCCTGGCGGGCGACGTTTCATTCGAAGCCCGTTCGCACATGGTCAGAATGGCCATCGCAGGCAGGCCTGATTTCGAGATGTCGGCCGTAGAGGCGGAGCGGGGCGGCAAGTCGTATTCCATCGACACGATCACGACCTTGCGGAAGCGTTTTCCCGATGATGAGCTGTTTTTTATCATCGGGGGTGATTCGTTTCTGGAGATCGGCTCCTGGCATCGCTATGGCGAGATATTCCGCGCGTGCAATCTGATCGTCGTCGAGCGCCCCGGCTGTCCGATTGTCAATCCGCTTGCCTCCCTGCCGGCCGTAGTCAGGGGGGCGTTCACCCCCGACCGGGAAACAGGCCGCCTGATGCACGAGTCCGGCACTTCCATATTTTTCATCGCCGGCTCGCCGCTGGATCTTTCATCGACTGAAATCCGCCGGCTTGCCGCCACCGGAGCCGACATCACCCGGCATGTACCACCAGACGTAGCAGCATATATCTCGCAGCAAAGGATCTATCACCAATGCCCGTAAAAAAAACAAAAACCGCCGAAAAAACAACCCTGACCGCTGTCGAGCGCGCACTTAAATGCGCCGAGCTGGCATATGACAAAAAGGCCTATGATATCTGTGTGCGCGATATTTCACGGGTTTCGTCGATTGCCGACTACATGGTGCTCATCTCCGGCTCTTCCGACAAACAGAATCAGGCCATTGCCGACAACATCCGCACCGGCCTGAAGAAATTCGGCAAGGTCAACGACATCGAGGGGGCCAAGGACGGCAAATGGATCGTAATGGATTACGGTGATGTGCTGGTGCACATCTTCCACGACCAGATCCGCCGCTATTACGACCTGGACGGCCTCTGGGGCATGGCGCCCGAACTTGAACTGCCGGCGGAGATCAAGGCGGCCCGCAAGGAATCGGATTTTTGAAATTAAAGGTGCTGTGGGTCGGAAAGAGCCGTGACCCGTGGATCAAGGATGCGATTGACGAATATGCCGGTCGTATCCGGCGTTATGCCCCGCTGGAGCTGGTCGATATCCGCGACGAGAAGGGAGCTGAAGCAGAGGAGATGCGGCGCCGGGAGTGCGAGAGGCTGGAGAAGCAGATTCCGCCCGGTGCAACCCTGATCCTGCTGGATGAACGGGGTGAACAGCTGGACTCCCCGGGCCTCGCGGCCCTTGTCGGCAAGCAGATGGACAGCGGAGTCGGCGAACTGGTCTTTGCGATCGGCGGCGCCTACGGTTTCTCGGAGGAATTCCGCCGCCGCGGCAGGCTGCTGTCGCTGTCGAAGATGACCTTCACCCACCAGATGGTGCGGGCCTTCCTGCTGGAGCAGATCTACCGGGCGTTTACGATTCTGAATAAAGAACCTTATCATCATTGATCCGAAAGGCGAACCGATGAAAAAACCACTCCTTCTGATGATCCTCGACGGCTGGGGGATCAACCGCAACCCCGCCCACAACGCCGTTGCCCTGGCGAAAACCCCCAACCTGACGAAACTCCTGAGCGACTACCCCCATGCCGAGATCAGCACCTCCGGGATGGCGGTCGGCCTGCCGGAGGGGCAGATGGGGAACTCCGAGGTCGGGCACCTGAATCTGGGGGCCGGCCGGGTCGTCTACCAGGAGTTGACCCGGATCACCAAGGCCATTCTGGATGGCGACTTCTTCACCAATCCGGTCCTTCTCGATTGCATCGCCGGGGTCAAGGCGTCCGGAGGGAGGCTGCACCTCTCCGGGCTCCTCTCGGACGGCGGGGTACATTCACACAATACCCACCTCTATGCCCTGCTAGAACTGGCCAGGAGGGAGGGCTTGACCGAGGTCTTCGTTCACTGCCTGCTGGACGGCCGCGATACCCCCCCCCAGAGCGGCGCCGACTACCTGGCGCAGCTGGAGGCGGAGATCGCCCGGATCGGCGTCGGCAAAATCGCGACGGTGATGGGGCGCTACTACGCCATGGACCGCGACAATCGCTGGGACAGGGTCGAGAAGGCCTACAACGCCATCGTCTGCGGCGAAGGTGAGAAGCGAGCTTCCGCGAAAGAGGCGATCACACAGAGCTATGCGGCAGGGGTTCATGACGAATTCGTCGTGCCGGTCGTTGTCGCGGCAAACGCCACGCTGAATGACGGCGACGGCTTCATCTTCTTCAACTTTCGCTCCGACCGGGCCCGCGAAATCACCCGGGCCATTGCCCTGGACGATTTCACCGGCTTCGAGCGGCGCTGCCGGCCGAAGCTGGCGGGGTATGTCTGCCTGACCGAATACGACGCAACCTTCGGCCTGCCGATCGCGTTCGGTTCGACGGAGCTTACCAACATCCTCGGCGGTGTGTTGGCCAATGCGGGCTTAAAACAGCTGCGCATCGCCGAAACCGAGAAATATGCCCACGTCACCTTCTTCTTCAACGGCGGGGTGGAGACCCCCTTCCCCGGAGAGGAGCGCGCCCTGATCCCGTCGCCGAAAGAGGTCGCAACCTACGACCAGAAGCCGGAGATGAGCGCGTACAAGGTGACCGACGAGCTGCTGGCACGGCTCGACAGCGACGCCTACGACGTGATCATCCTCAACTTCGCCAACTGCGACATGGTCGGCCACACCGGCATCGAGGCGGCGGCGATCAAGGCGGTCGAGGCGGTGGATGCTTGCGTGGGGCGGATTATCGCCAAGGTTCGGGAAAAGGGGGGGGCGGCGCTGATCACCGCCGATCACGGCAACGCCGAGCAGTTGACGGATGAAAACGGCGAGCCGTTCACCGCCCATACCACCAACCCGGTCTGGCTGGTGCTGGTGGACGACAGCCGCAGAGATGTGAAACTGCGGGAAGGTGGCCGTCTTGCGGATGTGGCGCCGACCATGCTGAAGGTGCTGGGTATTGCCCAGCCGCCGGAAATGACAGGGGAGAGTCTGTTGTGATGGTGAGGGATGCACATTGATGCTGAAATAATAAAGCCGCCCGGTTCAGCGTTAGTCTGACCGGGCGGTTTTTTTAGTTTTTGTTTCCAACAAGATCACCTTGACCGTTCACCTCAAAATGCATATAGTAATAGCATATCATGGAGGTGCGTTATATGCGTGCGACATTGAACATACCAGATGACCTCATCACTGAAGTGCAGCAGCTTTCCGGACAAAAATCCAAAACCAAGGCCATTATAACGGTGATGGAGGATTATGTGCGTCGCCAAAGGATGCAGGCCCTGCTCGATCTGCGCGGTAAGGTGCAGATCGAGTACGACTGGGAGCTTGAAGAGGGTCTCGAGTTGAAAGCGGCTGAAGAGAGGGAACGCTATCATGGCGAATAAAATCCTGCCTGATACCTGTGCCTGGATCGAATTTTTCAGAGGAATGCCGTCCCGGATGGCCGAGAACGTGGAAACCGCACTTGTGCAGGGTGAGGTTGTTACCTGCGGGGTCGTGCTGTTTGAGCTACTTCAGGGGATTAAAAATACCCGAGAGGAAACGCTGGTACTAAGAGCTTTTCAGGCTGTACCGCAGCTGGAAATGACAGCTGCCCTTTGGATCAAGGCAGGACAATTGTCGTCACAACTTCGTAAAAAAGGACATACCTTGCCGCTGTCCGATATCATTATCGCGACGCTGGCCCTCGAACATAAGAATTTATTATTGACAGTGGATCGGCATTTTGATGTCATTCCCGGTCTCACCGTCATAAAAGCCGTGTGAACTGTCCGAAATAACGTACCGTTCAGTAACAAGGAAACAAACAACAACGTACATAGACATCGCTCCTTTTTATTGCTAACCTGAGGCAAAAATTCACAAAAAGGACTACCTCATGAAAACCGCAAAAATCCCCGCTACCAACCAGGAATTCCAGATCGGCAAGATCGTCTGCCTGGCGCGCAACTATGCCGAGCATGCCAAGGAGCTGGGCAACGAAACCCCTGCTGCGCCGGTGCTGTTCATGAAACCGGCCTCGTCGGTCATCGGCGACGATGAGGCGGTGCGGATACCCTCCTACTCGCAGGAATGCCATTACGAGGTTGAACTGGCGGTCCTGATCGGCAGGCAGGCGAGCAAGGTGACGGCGGAGAGGGCGCTGGAGTGCGTCGCCGGCTACGGCGTCGGCATCGACATGACGTTGCGCGACGTGCAGAACAGTCTCAAGGCCAAGGGGCTGCCGTGGGAGATCGCCAAGGGGTTCGATACCTCCTGCCCGCTGTCCGACTTCGTCCCGGCCGCCGCGGTGGCCGACCCGCACGCCCTGAACCTGAAGCTGGCGGTCAACGGCGAGGGGCGCCAGAACGGCACCTCCTCCGACATGATCAACCGCATCCCGCAGATCATCGCCCATATTTCGGCGATATTCACCCTCGATCCGGGCGACGTCATCCTGACCGGCACGCCGGCGGGGGTCGGCCAGGTGAGGGCCGGTGACGTCATGACGGCGGAGATCGTGTCGGTCGGGCGTTTGACGATTCCGGTCACTTAGTGTTAATTAAGAAAGATGCGAAGCAATCATTTTACGCATAAAAAACGGTTTCCAAGGTTTATTCGCCTGCTGAAACGGCTGCGCCCCCTGGAGCTGCCGGTCACCCACCGCCACAACCGTGTCGAACTCTTTCCAGGGGGGAGACAGTTTTTTGAGGCGCTTTTTGAAGCCATCCATTATGCCGAACATACCATCCTGCTTGAATACTACCTGATACACAACGATCAGGTCGGCTCCGAACTTGCGAATGAGCTGGCGGATGCGGTCCAGCGCGGAGTTACGGTCAAGCTGATCTACGATTATATCGGCTGTCTTGACACGCCCACTTCCTATTTCAGAAATCTTGCCAAACAGGGGGTCAAGCTGTACGCGTTCAATGTACCCTCCTTCAAGCGCGCATTCTATGGGTTCGATAAACGGGATCATCGCAAGATGACTATTGTCGATGGTACGCTGGCCTTTCTGGGAGGCTTAAATATCGGCGACGAGTATGCCGGCTTTGTGACCGGCAAACAGAGTTTCCGGGATCTGGGCTTCAGTATCCGGGGTGAGGCGATCAGCGAGCTGGAGGCGATATTCCACGAAACTTGGAACGGTGACGGACATGAAACCGCCGTGCGGGCAGCGACGGAATTACCGCGCCGGAACGGCAGGGACAGCGGGGATGCCGCCGTAAATATCATCAGCGGTGGTCCCCGTCAGCGGCGCTTCTATATCCGTGAGGCGTTTCAGGTCAATATCGCTTCAGCTGCCGAAGAGATCCTTATCGCTACGCCTTATTTCGTGCCGGGTCCGCGCATCATCCGCTCCCTGCTGCGTGCGGTCCGCCGGGGTGTCCGTGTGCGGCTGCTGCTGCCGGCCCGCAGTGACGTGCGACTGGTGCTTTTGCTCGGCAGAAGTTCATACGCTACTCTTTTAAAGGGGGGGGTCGAGATATACGAGCTGGATCGGGAAATTCTGCACGCCAAGGTCATGTTGATCGATGCGGAGCGGACGGTCATCGGCTCTGCCAACCTCGATCAGCGCAGCTTCCATCGCAACTTCGAGATCAACTGCATGGTGGACAACGTGAAGTTCGGCGGACAGATCCGGGCGCTGCTGCTGGAGGAGATCGACGGATCCCGCCAGGTAGAACTGGATGTTCATGAGCGGCGGGGCTTTTTGATCCGGATCATGGAGCGGGTGGTCAGTCTGTTCGGGTGGTTTTTGTGAGTTTTGGCCTGATTGACAGTCATTGCCATCTCGACCTGGAGCCTCTGAGGGCAGGGTTGCCACAGATCCTCCAGGAAGCCGGTGCCGCAGGGGTAACCGGCTTTGTCGTCCCGGGGGTGCATCCCGACGGGTGGCCCGGAATCTCGGAGGTCGCCGCGGAAAATCCGGGGATCTTGCCGGCCTACGGCATTCATCCGATGCATGCGGGATGCGTGAATGATCAGGCTCTTGGCCGGTTGCTGGAACTCTCCGCACGGGGGGTTGCCATCGGTGAAACCGGCCTCGATCCGGCCTATACGGCGCTTCTGGAGCTGCAGGAGCGGGCCTTTCGCGAACAGCTCCGGGTAGCGGTCGCATGTGGATTACCGGTGCTGGTTCATTGCCGGCGGACGTTTCAACGGGTTGAGACGATTCTGCGCGAAGAGCGTGCCGACCGGGTGGGCGGGATCATGCACGCCTTCTCCGGCTCTGTCGAGATGGCACGGGAGTTCATCAGGCTCGGCTTCGCCATCTCCATTTCCGGGACCGTTACCTGGAATAATGCCGTCAAACCGCTGCGCCTGGCACGTGAGCTGCCGCTGGAACACCTGGTGCTGGAAACTGACGCCCCCGATATGACGCCACAGCGGTACCGCGGAGCTTTCAACCGCCCGGCCTGGATAACGGAAACAGCGCTGCGGGTAGCGGAGATAAGGAAGATCTCTCCGGAAGATGTTGCCCGAGTCACATCGGACAATGCCCGGCGCATCCTGCGGTTGGGGGGAGATTCTGCTTGAGGCTGTCTTTTCGCCGATTCTGTGCTATCATTCGAGGCACTGTCATGATTTTCACCCTGACAAGCAGGATAAGTGCGTTAACGAAATAATTTCTGCAAAACCCCAGAAATTCTTTCTAACTTACTAAGGAGCATCCATGAGATATCCCCTTCTACTTCTTTCCGCCTGTGTCGTAACGATCAGCGGCTGTGCCATGTTTACCGCCTGGAAAAGCATTCCCCCTCCGGGCGGGTGCGACCAGTGCCATACCGTAGCGATCAGCGCCAACTGGCAGGTGACCTACAAACCGGCCAATATAGCCGATGAACGCGGACGCCTCCCCTTCCAGACCCCCGAATACAACCAGCCTAACCTGGGGGGACAGCAGTCACCTCTGGAAGAGAAAAAGGTGGAAGAAATGGCCTGTTTTGACTGCCACAAGGCCCCTTCGCCAGCCCACAAACAGCATAAGGGACGCTTTCACCACTAGTCCCTGCTTATCCACCCTCGCGGCTGAACCTGTATCCGACCGCGCGCACCGTCTGGAAATGTTTCGGATGGGAGGGATCAGGCTCGAAGTATTTGCGGAGCCGGACGATAAAATTGTCCAGCGTCCGGGTTTCGGTGTCGCTGCTGTAGCCCCAGACGGACTGCAGCAGATCGCTCCGATGAATTGCCTGCCCCTCTTTCTGGAAAAACAGTGACAGCACCCTTACTTCCATCTCGGTCAGGTCAATCTCCCCCTGGGCTGTCCTGGCGCGATACGAAAGAAGGAAAACTTCATTGTCGCCAAAGCGATACCCCTCCTCAACCGGTTCCGGCCGGTACCACGAAGAACGCCGCAGCATCCCCTTGACCCGCAGCAGAAATTCCACCAGATTGAACGGTTTGGTGAGATAATCATCCGCGCCGTTTTCCAGCCCCTCTACCCGGTCGGCGTCTTCGGAACGCGCGGTCAGCATCAGTATCGGGACACGAGGATCAAGAACCCTGATGGCCCGGCATGCCATAAAACCATCCATGCCGGGGAGCATGACATCCAGGATAACCAGATCGAAATGCTCGATCTCGAGTGTTGCCAGAGCGCGCTCAGCGTTTTCGAAATGGCTTACCCGGAGCCCCTCTTCTTCCAGATTGAAGCAGATGCCGCGCGCCAGATGAATTTCGTCTTCAACCAGCAAGATATGTGGTTTGTCGTCAGTCATTTCAGGTCACCTCATGCCGCGGGAAGTTTTACCGTAAACGTGCATCCTTTGCCCGGACCGTCGCTTGAAACGCCGACCGTGCCGCCATACCCCTCGATTACGGACTCAACGATATAGAGACCCAGCCCGGTGCCGCGGACGGTGTTGCCCGGGGGCTGAACGCGATAGAAGCGGTCGAACACCTTTTTCAGCTCTTTCCTGTCAAGTCCCCGGCCCTGATCCTGTACCGAGAGGTGCAGCCACGCCCCGGTCTTGACCAGTTTCACCGATATGTCAGGACTTTGGGGCGAATAAAGCACCGCGTTTTCAAGCAGGTTGCGCAGCACCATGCTCATCTCTTCGGGATCGACCAGCGCGCTCAGTGAGGGTGTTGAGTCGAATGAAATGCTCCCTCCCAGCGGCAGGGTGACCCGCTCGCGTTCGACATGTTCGCTCACCAGCTGCGTCAGGTCGGTCAGCCGCCGCTCGGATTGCTTACGGCGCTGCTCCAGGCGGGCGGCCATCAGCAGATTGTTGATCAGATAATGAAGCCGGTCGGTGTCGGCCAGCATGGTGGTGATGAAAGAATCGAGACGCTCTTCGGATGGCCGGCGCAGGCGGATCGTTTCCAGGTGGAGCTGGATCGAAGCGAGCGGAGATTTCAGTTCATGGGTTACCTGGGAGATGATGTTGCGCTGCTGCAGATACAGCTGTGACTGGCGGTTCCAGTACACAAAGATCACGTACACGCCGATCAGGATCAGCACCAGCATGACCAGCCCTTCCGCCATGACCGGCCAGTTTGCTCCCTGCCCCAGCAGTTCGGGGCGGTATTTTTCGGCCAGTTCACGGAACTCGCGGTGCTTGCCGATAAACCAGTAGATCCAGAACACTACCATGCTGATCCAGATCAGCTGGATGGCGATCAAGGCCATGATCGGGTGGAAGAGACGGCGAATTATATTCATGGTGTTTCCTCGATAAATTCATGCATCGCAGATTGCATGCTTGTGCATCCAGCCGCTTTCTGCTACATTTGCGCCGCTGAAACAGAGTTATAAATACCTTGCGGAGAGTATGTCAATGGCCAGTATCGATTTCAAGAAACTTAACCGGCAGATGATGATCTACCGGATCGTTCAGAGCATATTAACCGGGCTGTTGATCGTCCTGGCCATCGTTTTCCAGGGGCGGTTTGCCGCCCTTCACAAACCGGAACAGTTTGTCAGCAGCATCGTGGCGGCTATCGCGGTACAATTACTTCTGATATATCCGGTCTACCGGCTGGCCTGGCGCGATGTCGGAGTCGAGATCGATGGCTGCGCGCCAAAACTGTCAACCGAGCAATTGGCAGCCCTGCGTAAAAAACGGCTGATCGGCGATCTGTGGAAATTCTGCGGCGTCGCTTTCTTCGTGGTCTTCGTCACGCTGGTTCCGGATGCAAAGAAGGCGGCCGGGGCGCCGCTGGTTCTAGCTTCTACGCTCTTCTCGTTCCTGTTGACCTGCCTGATGTACTTTCAGTGTTTCAACTTCAGCGCCAAAAAACGGATGAAATCATTATAGCCTTATGTCATGAGTTTTTGCAAAATAGTCAAACAAAACATACCTCACGCGACGACGCAACGACGTGACGTTTAAAACCAGGAATTTAAAAGTCTTTCGTTGCGTCGTCGCGTCGTTGCGTGAAAATATTTTGATTCCGGATTGTCCTGATCAGGATCTCCAGTTACCCTTTGAAAAACTCCTCCATTTTGTTGAAAACTTCCGCCGAATCCCCCTTGATAATCTCCGTATCCGGCAATGAACGGAGAAATATCCTGCCGTAACTCTTGTTGAGCACGCGCCGGTCGAGGATCAGCACCGCTCCGCGGTCATCGCGACTCCGGATCAGGCGCCCGAAGCCCTGGCGGAACTTGATGACCGCCTGCGGCACGGAAAAATCGCGGAACGGGTCGCCGCCATCGGCCTTGATCTTTTCGGCGCGGGCCTGTTGCACCGGCTCGGTCGGCACCTGGAACGGGAGCCGGGCGATGATCACCAGCCGCAGCGCCTCCCCCTTGACATCGACCCCCTCCCAGAACGAATCGGTACCGAACAGCACGGCGTTCCCCTCCTTGCGGAACTGGGTCAGCAGGGCGTGACGTCCGATATCCCCCTGCTTGAGCGAGGTCAGCCCGAGGCGTGCCAGCTTTGGCGACAGAGCCTGGTACACCCGATTCAGGAGGTCGTAGGAGGTGAAGAGGATAAAGGCGCCACCGCGCGAGATCGTAACCGCCCTGAGGATATGATCTTCCAGCGCTTCCCGGTAGCCGGGCGCCGTCGGCTCCGGCATCTCCTCCGGTACGGCGACAAACACCTGGCGGGCATAGTCGAACGGCGAGGCCAGCTGCAGTTCGGTCAGGCGCTCTTTGGGAAGCAGGGCGAAGCCGGTACGCTTTTTGAGATAGCCGAATTCTCCCCCCACCGTCAGCGTGGCGGAGGTGACGATGATGGTCTTGAGCTTGTCGAGGACGGTTTCCTTGAGTTGTGCCGAGATGTCGAGCGGCGCGGCGGTGAGCCTTGCCTGGACGCCGCGACTGCCCCGTCTGGTTTCGATCCAGCGGCAGTACCCTTCGGCTTCGGTAGTGAAGAACAGCAGCGCGTCGGCCATACTCTGCAATCGCCCCTCGATGCCGCCCGTATCGAGGAACTGGTCGGCCAGTTTTTCCTGCAGCTTCTCCGGGAGATCCTTCGAGCGCCGCAGCAGGGTGCGGAGCGATGCGGTATAGTCATTCACGGCATCCGCCAGCGCGTGGAGCCTTTGCCGGCATTCCTGCCAGAAGGGGGTGCGCTCCACCTCCGGGGTGACCCGCAGTTTCTGCTCGCGGCCGGCCGCGGCTCCCGCGTCATTACCGGCGCTGTACGCCAGCCAGTCCATAGTCTGCTCCGTCATTCCCGCCAGGTCATGGGCCTTGGGGAGGAGGTGCCCCTCCAGCAGTCCCGACAGCTCGGCGTAGAGCCCTTCCAGCGATTCCGGCAGATCACGGGTGATACGGGAGGAGATGATCGTCAGCAGTCCGGCCCGGTTGGCTTTCTGCGGCACCAGCCGCTGCAGTTGCTTGAGGATGCCGCTCCTGGCGATTGTCAGTGACAGATGGCTGGTGGCGACGTCTTCCAGATGATGCCCTTCGTCAAAGACCAGCCGGGAAAAGGGGGGGAGGATGGCGGTGGCATCGTAACCGGTCTCCTTGCGGAGGACGATATCGGAGAGGAGCAGGGCGTGGTTGACCACCAGCACCCGGGCGGCCGAAGATTCGCGCCTGGCCCGGTAGAAGAAACAGCGGCCAAAATGCTTGCAGCGCGACCGGCCGCACTGGTCCGCTTCGCAGCAGACCTCCTCCCAGGTGCCGGCGTGCGGTGTGAAGGCCAGGTCGCTGCGGCAGCCGTCCTGGCTGACACGGCTCCACTCGATGATGGCCGTCAGTTCTGCGGACGCTTCATCCGGAAAAAGCGACGGCTCCGCTTCGGCGTGCTCCAGTTTGCGCAGACAGGCGTAATTGCTCCGTCCCTTGACGAGCGCCGCCTTGAACTCGACTGCGGAGTTGCGCGCCAGGAACGGGAGGTCTTTTCTGATCAGCTGTTCCTGCAGGTTTATGGTGTTGGTGGAGATGACGATCCGCTCATTGTTGCGCACCGCCCAGAGAATCGCCGGGATCAGATACGCGAGCGACTTGCCGGTGCCGGTGCCGGCCTCGACCAGCACCACCCGGTCACCATTAAACGCCTCGGCGACTGCAAAGGCCATTCGCACCTGCTCATCACGCGGCTCAAAACCTTTCAAGTGGGACATCATGCCATCGGCGGCAAAAACGCGGCCGATTTCTTCCAGAGAAAGGAGTTCCCCCTTTTTCTCGATAAAGGGGGCGACCACCTGATAACAGCGGCCGCAGTCGTTGTCGATGATGGCGAAACCGATCCCCTGGTTGCCGCAGACCGATGCGATGTCCATGTCGGCGGACGAAGGGGTCAGGTCGCCGGAGGGGTGGTTATGAATAACGACGTCGCCACCCGAGGCGCGGGTGATGATGGCGGGCACGGCCACCTTGCTTCCGCGGGCGATGGTCTCCGCTTCGCAGACGATGCCGTCGACGTTGGCACGGCCGATGAAGAATACCTCGTTGCCGCCGGCAGCGGTGATCTCGTGGCGCATCAGGGCGCGGCAATCGGTGGTAAATTGAGTTTCCATAGAGTCCGGCATCATAGCACACTGCACAAAAAAAGGCACCGGGGAAACCGGGTGCCTTTAGTTCATGGAAGTGTGAAACCGGTCAGTTCAGAAGCAGCCCCACCACTCCCGCTCCCAGAATGACAAACATCGGAGTTACTTTTGTCCATTTGAAGATCGCAAAGCCGACCGCCAGGATCATAAATTCCTTCACTCCCGAGAGTGAAGAAACCCCCAGGTTCCAGGCCGCCGCGGCCACCAGTCCGACCACCGCCGGCAGCAGGCCGTCAAGGGTGCTGCCGATCAGGTCGATTTTCTTCAGGCGCTCGTAATTGCGTCCGACGGCCAGCATCAGTACGACGCAGGGGAGAAAAATGCAGACGGTGGCCACCAGGGCTCCCGGAAAGCCGCCGGCCCGGAAACCGGTAAAGGTGGCCAGCATCGCGAGCGGGCCGGGGGTCAGCTGCGAGAGCGCCAGGCCGTCGAGAAACTGCCGCAGCGTCAGCCACCGGTACTGTTCGACCATGATGTGGTTCAGGAGCGGGATCAGCACGTAGCCGCCGCCGACAAACATCAGGCCGATGCGGAAGTAGATCCAGGCCAGGGTAAGCAGCGCCGGCATCAGTTGAACCTCCGGCGGTAGAGGCTTGCTCCCAGCGACCACGTCGCCGCCGCCAGCAGGACCCAGGCGGCATTAAGTTTCAGGAAGACGGTGGCGCCGAATGCGGCAAGCGCCATCAGGGCGCCGCCCACTCCCTTGATCTGTTTTCTTCCCATGTCGATAGCAACCACTACGATCAGTCCGATGATAACCGGATTGGTCCCCTTGAGGGCGGCCTGCAGCTGCGGCAGCTTGTGGTAGGTGAAGTAGAGCCAGGAGAGCAGCGACACCAGCAGAAACGAGGGGAGGATGAAGGCGAAGGCCGCGATAACGCCGCCGCGGATACCGCGCAGATGGTGACCGGTAAAGGTGCAGACATTGAGCGAAAACGGCCCCAGGATCTGCCCGAAGGCCAGCCCGTGCATGAACTCTTCCGACGTAATCCATTGCTTTTCGCGGACGCAGATCCGCTCCACCATCGCCACAATGGCCATGCCGCCGCCAAAACCGGTCAGGCCGACCATGGCAAAGGTCAAAAAAATGTCGGTCAGGCTCACTTTTTGCGTACTGCTGCTCATGCCGGATGTATATCAGGAAGTGCGAAGCGACGGCAAGGGGAAATAGCGTTGTGCCGCGTCTTGTATACGCCTGGCCGCTGTTGATGGTGAATTGCACTTGCAATAAACGATGACATCCCTGTTGTGAAAAATGCTGATTCATGGCATGGTACAGAGATTTACAGCATCCTTTCACCACCACTCCCCGAGCGGGAGCGACTTACCGAATTTAAGGAGTCTCCAATGTCCTTCCGAACAATCGAATGGCGCGATGACACCGTAATCATGATCGACCAGACCCGCTTGCCGGGCGAGGAGGTCTACAACACCTACGCCGATTTTCAATCGGTCGCCGAGGCGATCAAGGGGATGGTCATCCGGGGTGCGCCGGCCATCGGCGTGGCGGCCGCGATGGGGGTAGCGCTCGGGGCGCGGGCGATCATCGCCGATACCCATGAATCCTTTTTCCGTCAGCTGGACAACGTCTGCGACGTGCTGGGACGTACCCGGCCGACCGCGGTCAACCTCTTCTGGGGGCTGGAGCGGATGAAGCGGGTCGCGGAGGCCAACCGGACCAAGAGCCTCGATACCATCCGCGAAGCACTGAAAAAGGAGGCGATCCGGATCGAGCAGGAGGATCTCACAATCTGCCGGAATATCGGCAAGTGGGGCGCCACGCTGATCCCGGAAGGAGCGACGGTTCTGACCCACTGCAATGCGGGGGGACTGGCTACGGCCGGTTACGGCACCGCCCTTGGCGTTATCCGCGCCGCTCATGAGGCGGGGAAGAAGATCCGGGTATTTACCGACGAGACCCGCCCCTGGCTGCAGGGAGCGCGTCTGACCGCGTGGGAGTTGATGAAGGACGGTATTCCGGCGACGCTGATTGCCGACAACATGGCCGGATTCTTCATGAGTCGCGGCGAAATTTCCTGCTGCGTTGTCGGCGCCGACCGGATTGCCGCCAACGGCGACACCGCCAACAAGATCGGCACCTATTCGGTTGCGGTGCTGGCCAGGGAGAACAACATCCCATTCTATGTCGCCGCTCCGGTTTCAACCCTTGATCTGTCCCTCTCCGACGGCAGCAAGATTCCGATCGAGGAGCGCCCGTTCAGTGAAGTAACTCACATCAAGGGGATTGCCATTGCTCCGGACGGGATTCAGGTACGTAACCCGGCGTTCGATGTCACTCCGGCGCGGTATATTACGGCGATCATCACCGAAAACGGCATCGTCACCGGCGACTTCCTCAGCGGACTGCGCAAGGTAGCTGGAATCTGACATGCATATTGAACGCTTCTCCAGGGAGTTCAGCCGTATCATGGTCCTCTCCGATCCGGCGCAGCAACTGAAAGAGCTGGCGACGTTCCTTGAGTCCCGCGGTTTTCAGCATGGTATCCGTGCCGCCGGTAATATACTGCTGCTCCGGCAGGTATTCACCACCCCGTCGCTGCACCGCATCGTTATCAACTCCCTCATGACACCCTCGCCCGATCTGGCGCTGAATGCATTCGAGCGGCTGGCGGGAGTCATCTCCCCCGAAAATCTGTCCAGACTGGCTGACAGAAAGAAGCGTCTGTCTCAATGCATCATGCTCTGCGGATCGTCACCGTTTCTGGTCAATCTGATGTACAAATCCCCCGAGATCGTGCAGTGGCTTTTTCTGGAGAACGGCATCGATCTTTCCCGCACCGCCGAAGAGATGCAGTCCGCTGTCCAGGCCTCTGTCGATGAAACGACGGATTTCACCGGGCTGCAGAAGGCTCTCCGCTGTTTCAAACGGAGTGAAATTGTGCGGATCGCCGCGCGCGACTTAAATGGCCTGGCCCCGCTCGAGGAGGTCATGGGTGAACTTGCCGACCTCGCTTCGTCCATGCTGCAGGTTGCCTACCAGGTCTGCCGGCGCTGCCTGATTCGTGACCATGGTATTCCGTTGACGGCGGAGGAAGGAGCACCTCTGCACGAAGCGGAGATGACCGTGATCGGCATGGGGAAACTGGGGGGCGGTGAGCTGAATTTCTCCTCCGATATCGACATCATCTATTTCTATGAGTCTGACAAGGGGGAAACTACCGGAGTAGAGAGCGGTTCCGGGGGGAGAAAAGGTAACGTCTCGCTGCATTCCTTTTTCAACAAGCTGGGAGAGATGGTCAGCAGGGCGCTTTCGCAGGTGACGGAGGATGGCTTCGTATTCCGGGTGGACGTCGGCCTCCGCCCGGAAGGCAAATCGGGCGATATGGCAATTTCACTCCGCTCGGCCGAGATCTACTATGAGTCCTGGGGGCAGTCGTGGGAGCGCACCGCCATGCTGAAAGCACGGCCGGTGGCCGGCTCAAGGGCATTGGGAGAGCGGCTGCTCAAAACATTGCAGCCGTTTATCTACCGTAAATATCTCGATTACAACCTGATCGAGGATATGAAACAGATGAAGCAGAAAATTGATGCCTCGCTTGTCCGGTCCCGCGAAGGGGAGATCAATCTCAAGCTAGGTCGTGGCGGCATCCGTGAAATCGAATTTTTCATTCAGGCGCTGCAACTGGTGTATGCCGGCAAAAATCCGAAACTGCGGGAGCGCAACTCGCTCCGCGCCCTGGATACGCTTCTGGCCGCAAATCTGCTGGGCGCGGATGATCATCGCAAGCTGCGGGAGGCCTATCGTTTCCTCCGTTCGGTCGAACACCGGATTCAGGTGGTGCAGGAACGCCAGACCCACAACCTGCCGGGCAAGGAAGAAGAAATGCTTGCACTGGCACGGCGCAGCGGCTATCTGCGGCCGGGAGGTCTGGAGCGTTTTAGTCAGGTATTGGAGGAACATCGCGGCCAAGTGTCCGTCATCTACGGCACTCTCTTCCATGCGCGCGATGAAAAGCTGGAAGAGGAGATACATCCTCACGCGCTCTTTCTTCTCGACCCCAAGGCGGATTCGGACCTGGTCAAGGACATGCTGGCCGAATGCCGTTTCGAGGATGTCGACCGGGCCTATGACAACCTGATCTCTGTGCGTCGGGGGCCGGTAAAAGCGAATCTGACCGAACGGAGCCGCCGTATTCTGGAAAAGATCACTCCATTGTTGATCCAGGAGCTCCTCGAATCCCCCGACCCTGACCTGGCACTGACCAATCTGGAACGGTTCCTGGCGGTCATCGCCACCAGGTCGTCCTATTACGCTCTGCTGGCTGAAAACCGACAAACGATAAAGCTGCTGGTGTCACTGTTCGGCATGTCCGAATTTCTCTCCAAGATTCTGATTACCCATCCGGAACTGCTTGACAGCCTGGTTGCCCGCACCGGTTCATCCGTTGTCAAGACAATGGAAACGATGCAGGAAGAGTTGGCTGCAATGCTTGAACAGAGTGACTATTACGAGGATCGTCTTGACATTCTGCGTCGCTACCGCAACGAGGAATTTCTCCGTATCGGTCTGAATGATATCCATGGCCGCCTGCTCCAGGGGGAGGTCACTTCGCAGCTCAGCCTGCTGGGTGAAGTCTGTCTGGCGGCAGCATTCAGGCTGGCGGTTACGGAGCTGCAGCGTTTCGGCCGCCCGACCTGGCAGCGCGAAGGAGGCGCCGCGGAGGCACATCTGGCGATCATCGCCCTGGGAAAGCTGGGAGGGGGGGAGCTCAACTATCACTCGGATCTGGACATCATCTTCGTCTACGATCACAAGGGGTATACCGACGGGGAAAAACAGACTTCAAACCACGAATATTTTGCCAAGCTGGCTCAGAAGATCATCTCGATCCTGACCATGCAGACCCGCGAAGGGTACGTCTATAAAATCGACACCCGTCTGCGGCCATCCGGGAATGCCGGTCCGCTGGTGACCTCGCTGGAGTCCTTTCTCGACTACCACCGCAAGGAAGCCCAGATCTGGGAGCGGCAGGCCCTCACCAAGGCCCGTGTGGTCCTGGGTGAAGAGGGGCTTGCCGGCCAGCTTCACGACATCATCCGCCACACGGTATATGGCACAACGATTGATGATGAGGGGCGCCAGGAGATTCACCGCTTGCGGATGAGGATGGAAAACGAGCTGGCCCGGGAGAAGGATGGCAGCTACAACATCAAAACCGGCCGAGGCGGGATGGTTGATGTGGAATTTGCGGTTCAATACCTGCAGTTACGGGAGGGGTACCGCTCACCGGAATTGCGGACTCCCAGCACGGTGGTCGCGCTCAAGGAGATCAGTACGATGGGGCTTTTGCCGGAAGGAAGCGCCCAAACGCTCCTGACCGGATACAAGTTTCTGCGTAAGATTGAAAACCGCCTGCGTATTATTCACGACTTTTCGTCCAATGATCTTACCGGAACGAGAATTTACCTGAACAAACTGGCGCGCCGCATGGGGTACGATCCCAAGCTGAAAAATCCGGGTGCGGCCCTGATCTCCGATTATGAGGAGATAACGGGCAAAATCCGGGATATATTTGACCGGCTGTTCATGGTTGAGGAGTTGTGACCCCTCACCCGGCCTCCGGTCACCTCCTTCGGGCTGAAGAGGGGATTCTATCTATGGCTGTAAATAAAATTGGGTTTTATATTCTTGACTTTGCTGCATACGGTGGTAAAATGAGTATTTACTCATGCAAAAATTAATGTAATTGTTCATGAAACGCCAAACCTCCTGCGAAGGGGGGGCGGAAAGCTGCGGATCTTTGAATAAAGATGGCCGGGCTGCCACGGAACGATCGGGCAGGCTCGGCCTTTTCATTTTGTAGCCCCTCACCCGTCGCCGTGGCGCCACCCTCTCCTGGTGGGCGAGGGAATAATCATATTCCTTCTTCCGGGGAGAAGGCGCTCAAAGGGCGGATGAGGGGTAAAGGAATACCCATAAAATACCCTGGACCGGGTATGTTTTTATTGTGAAAAAATTGATAATGTGGCTTGGCTAATAATCTTTTTTAGTGAATCTGTAAGCAATCTGTAGGCTTGCTGTTGCTATACTTCAGCCATAGTCGTGCTGTGCTGCCCATGAAACGGGTGCGCGGGTACGAGTATTGACCGTCGAACAGAGAGGGCAGCTATGGAGAACTTTATAATTCGCATCTACCGTAGGGAATTCAGTGATATCTCCGGACTTGTGGAACAGGTTGAGATGAATGAACAACGCCCTTTTACCTGTTTTGACGAACTGCGGGATATCCTCAGTCTCAGGGTCCCGCTCGATCCCGGGGCCGCGACGGTTGTGGTTGAATGTGATCCGGAAAAATCGTGAGGTTGACCGAGAAATAAGGTGCGAGGAGGAACGTCTTGAAAAATGCCAAGGAAATAGAGGGTGAGCTCCAGCGTCGTCGCCCTTTCGACCGCATGTCGGCAGCGCATGTGGAATGGCTGGTTGCTCATCTCGAACAGGTCGAATTCAAGCAGAATACGGAGATCCTCCTGCCCGGAATGCCCTGTACCGAACTGTTCTTCATCCACAGCGGCACCGTTCAACTGGAAGCGGTAGGAAATGCCGCGGATGAAAAGAAAGTGCTGGCCGAGCTGGTCGAGGGGGAGTGCTTTCCTCTCGAAGCACTGGAAGAGCGGCGTCCGGTCTTCTCAACATTTCGCGCCAATTCCGATACGGTATGCTACCGCCTGACAATAGCGGACTTTGATGAACTGAAGAAACGGAGCACCATATTTGCCGACTTTTGCAAATACCGCTCGGAAAGCTTCCTCGAACAGTCCCGCCGGGTCTACCGACTGCACTTCTCGCACCAGAGCGATGAACAGCAGCGGCTGAACACGCCGCTCTCGATACTCATGAGACCAAATCCGTTGACGGCAAAATTCGGGTGGACCGTACGTGAGGTGGTTGCACCCATGTACGAGACGGACACTGACGCCACAGTCATCATCGATGATGAATCCAGGCCGATCGGCATCTTCACCATACGCGATCTGCTTCGCAAGGTAATTGTGCCGGGAATGGACCTTTACATGCCGATAGAGAAGGCCATGACCCCGTCACCGAAAACATTGCCGATCTCCGCCCTTGGCTACGAGGCTGCCCTGCTGCTGGCGGAAGAGAGTTTTCACCACGTGGTCCTCGTCGACAAGGACAAACTGGCCGGTATCGTGACCGAACAGGACCTCTTCAACCTGCAGCGCGTCAGTCTCAGCCAGCTCAACGCAGAGATACACGCCGCCGATAATCTCGACAAACTCAAGCGCTGCAGCGGCGACATCCACCTGCTGGCGGAAAGCATGATCATCCAGGGGGTGACAGCGGACCACATCACCCAGATCATCTCCACCCTGAATGACAGGATCATCACCAGAACGCTTGATCTGGAACTGGCCAAAGAAGAGCTGAATGGCCTCAAGGTGGCCTGGATTGCTCTCGGGAGCCAGGGACGGTACGAACAGACCTTTTTTACCGACCAGGATAACGGCATCATTTTCGAAATACCGGAAGGAGGGGACGCCGAATCGGTCCGCTCCCGGCTGCTGCCGATCGCCCGGCGGGTCAACCAGGCCCTGGATATGGTCGGTTTCCCGCTCTGCACTGGCAACATCATGGCCGGAAACCCGGAATGCTGCCTCAGCTATAGAGAATGGCAGGAAAAGTTTAATACGTGGATCCAGGAGCCGACTCCGGATTCACTCCTCAAAGCCACCATCTTCTTTGATTTCCGCCATCTATATGGAGAGGTGTCTATTTCCGACAGTCTCCGAACCTGGCTTGCGGAAGCTGCCGTAGGCCAGAAGCGCTTCTTCCATCTCCTGACCGAGAATGCCAGGGAGAGAACACCGCCGCTCGGTTTTTTCCGCGATTTTATCGTGGAAGACCACAAAGAGCACCCCGGCACGATTGACATCAAGAAGAACGGCGTGACCCTTTTCGTCGATGCGGCCAGAGCCTTTGCCCTGGCATCCGGCGTCACGCGAGGCAACACCCGGGAACGTCTGATCGCCGCCGGCGATCTGCGCAAATGGCCGCAGAGCGAAGTAAACGCCTGGGCGGATGCCTTTTCGTTCCTGCAGTTGTTGCGCATACGCCACCAGTTCGGGCTGCTGAAGAGCGGCAACAAATCGCACAATCACATCAACCCGTACGAATTGAACCAGCTCGACCGGAAGTTTTTCCTCGAATCGCTCCGGCAGGCAGGAAAATTGCAAAAACAGCTCAGCATGGATTTAGCGATGGGCGTGTAAGCCCCGCTGGACCCAAATACGGGCCTAGAGGAGAAGGTGCCCGCAGGGCGGATGAGGGGGAATATCCGTAAAACACCCAGGACAGGGTATGTTTTTATTGTGAAAGAATTGTTAATATGGCTCGGCTAATAGTCTCCTTAATTCGATTTGTCCACTGAGCATTTCACGGGGGGCAAGGACCGGTACCTGCATGTGCGACAAAAAATCACGACAACTGAACATACTGATGGAGATGGCGGCTCTTGTCAATTCCACGCTGGACCCGCATGAGGTCCGCACGCGCGCCATCGAGTCGGCCATGAGGCTCGTCGATGCGGAGGCGTCGAGCCTCCTGTTGATCGACGAAGAGAAGAG
>DATNCC010000072.1:0-3604 GCA_035571735.1 Dongiaceae bacterium
GGAAGGAGTGGAGGGGAAACTCTTCCGCCCCATGGCGCTGACTGTCATCTTTGCGCTGCTGGGCTCCATGGCCATGTCGCTGACCCTCATGCCGGTGCTGGCCAGCTTCAGCCTCAAGCGCAAAAAAGAACATCAGGAACCGTGGCTCGTCCGCAGGCTCAAAGAGATCTATCGCCCGATCCTGGGCTTTGCCCTGCGCCGGCGTACCGCCGTGCTTGCCATTGCTGTCGGCTGTCTCTGTATTGCCGGTATTCTCTCGACCCGGCTCGGCTCGGAATTCGTACCGCGCCTGATGGAAGGGTCCATCGTCATCAACACTGTTCGTCTTGCCAGTGTGCCACTGGACGAGTCGGTGCGCTACGGTAGCCACCTTGAGCGGACCCTGCTGGAAAAGTTTCCCAACGAAATCGAGCGGATCTGGACCAGAACCGGGAGTGCCGAGATCGCAACAGATCCGATGGGTGTGGAGCTCTCCGATATCTTTCTGACCTTGAAGCCGCGGGATAAGTGGAAGCGTGCCCGCACTCAGGGAGAACTGGTGGCGATCATGGAGAAGGAACTGAAAAACATGCCGGGCATGCGGATGATCTTTACCCAGCCGATTGAGATGCGGGTCAACGAGATGATTGCCGGCATCCGCTCCGATGTGGGGATCAAGATCTTCGGGGATGACTTTGAAATCATGAAGGCCAAGGCCAGGGAAATCGAAAATGTCGTCAAGAAAGTATCAGGAGCCGCAGACGTGAGCGTCGAGCAGGTGACCGGCCAGCCGCTTGTGCAGGTGGAGGTGGATCGCAACGCTACCGCCCGCTACGGTATTCCCGCCAGGGAGGTGCTGGAAGTCATTGAAGCCCTTGGTGGCCGGGATGTCGGCATGCTCCAGGAAGGAGATCGACGCTTCCCCATCGCGGTGCGCATTGCCGACAAGTATCGTGCAGAAACGGAAGATCTTGGCCGCATCCTAGTGACAGCCGGGAGCGGGGAGCGCATCCCGCTGTCGCTGCTCACCAAGATTAAGACGTCAGAAGGGCCATCCACCATCAATCGTGAATGGGGCAAGCGGCGGATTGTTGTGCAGGCCAACGTGCGTGGCCGTGACGTGGGGAGTTTCGTGGCCGATGTCCGGAATTCCATCGAAAGTGAGGTCAAGCTACCCAGCGGCTACTATGTCCGTTACGGCGGCCAGTTCGAGAATCTCCAGCGTGCCCAGCAGCGCCTGATGATCGTCGTCCCGGTGGCACTGGCCCTCATCTTCACCCTGTTGTACTTCACCTACGGGCGGGTTCTGGATGCGGCCCGGGTCTTCACCGGTGTACCCTTCGCCGCGGTCGGCGGCATCGTTGCCCTATGGTTGCGCGACATTCCTTTCAGCATCTCGGCCGGGGTCGGCTTTGTGGCTCTTTCGGGCGTTGCCGTTCTCGGCGACATGGTGCTCGTCTCCGCGGTGCGGGACCTGTTGGCAAAAGGGACCCCGCTCATCGAAGCGATCAGGCAGGCAGCCGAACAGCGGCTGCGCCCGGTGCTCATGACGGCGCTGGTCGCCAGTTTCGGCTTTATCCCCATGGCTCTGAATACCGGCATTGGCGCCGAGGTGCAGCGGCCGCTGGCAACCGTAGTCATCGGTGGCGTTGTCTCATCCACGATACTTACCCTGCTGGTACTGCCCGTGCTGTACGCTGTATTCGGCAGGGCAAAGGCACCGGATGTAGGGGAAGAGTGAAGGTCATCAAATCAGGAACAACGGCACCCTTAATCAAGTAAGTATGACGGAAAGCAATGGTCATGAACCAGGTTGCGGCACATTTCATGATTAGCAGCCGGACATAACGGAAATGGCGAAGCGGGGCACCGAAAAGGGTGAAATGTGATAGCATTACCGTAAGGGAATAAGATGACCGTAGATATCAATGTCCATTTGGAGAAAATCGAGATCAGCATCAAAGGCATGGACTGTGCCGATTGTGCACGTCACATCAAGACTGCCGTAGAGTCGGTTCCTGGTGTGGCTGAAGCGGAAGTCCTGTTCTCCGCGCAAAAGGCGGTCGTAAGTCTTGATCCGGCAAAGGCCGACATGGCTGCTATCCGCAAGGCGGTGAAGAGCGCTGGTTATTCCGTTGCCACGGCGGAAAATGAGGCTGTCGAGCATTCCCCCTTGGCTGGCTTTAGTCGCCAGGTACTCACCTTCTTCGGTGCTGTCTTTGGCACCGTGCTCTTCGTGGCCGTTATCGGCGAATGGTTCGGGTTTTTCGAAGCCGTCACCAGAAAGCTGCCATGGCCCGTCTGGCTGGCCGTCATCATCATCGCCGGTTTCCCGGTGTTCATTGGTGTCCTGCGGGCTGCCTTCAAGGGAAGGGTCACATCCCATACCCTCATGACGATTGGCATGCTGGCTGCCATCGCCGTCGGAGAGTGGGCCGCCGCCGTGATCGTGGTCTTTTTCATGCGAGTTGGTGTGTACGTCGAAGCATTCACTGCCGAACGCGCCCGCCGAGCCGTGAAGGATTTGACCGCCATGGCCCCCCAGACGGCGAGGGTGGAACGGAACGGTGCAGAACTGGAGGTGCCGGTTGCGGAAGTGCTGGTAGGGGAGACTGTCATCGTTCGACCGGGCGAGAAGATAGCCGTGGACGGAGAAGTGATCTCCGGCCAGGCAACAGTGGACCAGGCGACCATCACCGGCGAGTCGATGCCGGTGGAGGCTGGGCCGGGAGCGCGTGTTTTTGCGGCAACAGTCGCCCGTTTAGGCCACTTGCGTGTAAGGGCTCTCCAGGTCGGGGCGGATACGACCTTCGGCCGGGTAATCAAACTTGTGGAAGAGGCGGAAGCGAACAAGGGAGAGGTACAACGGTTCGCGGACCGTTTTTCCGGCTACTACCTCCCGGTAGTCTCGGGCATTGCCCTTCTTACCTACCTGATAAGCCATAATCCGCTCGCCACTGCGGCGGTCCTGGTCGTGGTCTGCTCCTGCTCTCTGGCTCTTGCCACCCCCATCGCCATGATTGCAGCTATCGGTGCCGGGGCAAGGCGGGGTCTGCTCATCAAGGGTGGCAAGTACCTGGAGGCCTTGAGCCGCGCCGACGTTCTTCTGCTCGACAAGACCGGCACCCTTACCTTCGGCCGGCCGCAGATCACCGATATCATTCCCCTGGCAGACCTCTCTGAACAGGAGATCCTGACCCTGGCTGCATCGGCCGAGCGCTATTCCGAGCACCCTTTGGCCGAAGCAGTGCGCACAAGGGCCAAAGATCAGAATATCACCCTTCTTGACATTGAGGAGTTCGAGGCTATCCCCGGCGTTGGTGTGCGGGTTAGGATTGACGGGCGGCTTGTGACGGTCGGCAGCCACAGGATGATCGCCGGAGACGATTCCTTTCCTTCGGTGGACAAGCTGGAAGCGCAGGGGAAGACTGTGCTGTTCGTCGCCAGCGACGGGGAGCTCGTAGGCGCCCTGGCTGCGGCAGATACCCTCCGTCCGGAGGTGCCGGAGGCCCTTGCGAGAGTCGGCCAACTGGGGATACGGAAGATCGAGCTTCTCACTGGCGACAATGAACAGACCGCCAGCCTCGTTGCGGAGAAGCTCGGTATCGGGTACCGGGCCAACCTC
>DATNCC010000073.1:0-6597 GCA_035571735.1 Dongiaceae bacterium
CTTTGAACTGATTCGCCAGCACAGGAAAAACCTGCATCTGATCGAGGTCAACGGCGGCTCCCACACCGAATTCCTGGTCGGAGCGGGGTGCGTCGACATCTGGGAATCATGCTGGGTCGGCCATGAACTGTACGGCAAGTACGGAGCCAACGTGTCACGCAAGGTCGGCAACAAGGAGATCATCGTCGAGGACTACAGCCATGCGGAGATGATGTTTCGTTTCGCCGCCGCCGCCAACGGGTCACCCTATGCGGTCACTCAGACCTCGCTTGGCACCGATATCCATAATCCCGAATACGATATGCTCGGTCGTGCCGGTCTGCGGGATGGCAAGCGGATAGCTAAGCACAAATACCAGTTTACCGAGGACCCCTTTTTCGGAGCAGGTTCCCAGGTGCTGATTCCGGCCGCCAAGGTCGATATTGCGGTCTTGTGTGTCCAGCAGGTCGGCGAGGAAGGTACCGTGCGGGTAAACGGCCAGTATTATTCCGATCCGGAAGTAGCCAGGGCGGCCGACATCACGATCGTCATGGCCGAGGAGATCGTCCCGGAGGAGTATCTGCGGCGTAATGCCGACCAGAACACAATCGCCAGCTTCGAAGTCGACCATATCCTGGAATGTCCGTACGGCGCGCATCCGACCGGCATGTTCGGGCGCTACGACGTGGATGGTTACTTTCTCAAGGACTTTTACGGCATGACCCGCACCCAGGAAGGTTTCGACGATTTTGCCAATGAGTGGATCCACGGGCACGATCATGTCAGCTATATGGAGAAGCTCGGGTGGTCGCGCCTGCAGAAGCTCAAGGCCAATACGGCGCTCAATTACAGCGTCCGTGAGAAGGGGGGTAAATAACGATGGCTATTGAATATGCGACTCCTGAAGAATACGGCCTGGCCGATCTGATGTGCTGTGCCGCTGCCCGCGAAGTGCAGGATAACGAGGTGGTTTTTGCCGGCACCGGACTGCCGATGGTGGCGATCATGCTGGCCCAGAAGACCCATGCGCCCAACCTCAAGCTGATATTCGAGGCCGGTACGCTGGACGGGCGTCCACCTGAAATTCCGACCTCGGTCGGCGACGCCCGGTGCGAAATGGGCGCATCCCGCTCCTCCGGCCTGTACGACGCTTTCAGCATCGCCCAGCGCGGCTACGTCGATCTCGGTTTTCTGGGGGGCGCCGAAGTTGATGAGTACGGCAACGTAAACACCACCTGCATCGGCGACTATCTCACCCCCGAGCTGCGCCTGACCGGCAGCGGCGGCAATCCGGACATCAACTCGTTCGCCAAACGGACGGTCTTCATCATGGTGCACGAAAAACGCCGCTTTACCCCCGATGTCAGCTACATCACCAGCCCCGGCTGGCGGGTAAAGAAATGGCCGGGCGGCGAGTTTGTGCACCGTCGTGAACTGTACGGCGCCGCCTATCGCGGCGGCCCTTCGGCGGTTATCAGCACGGCCGGAGTATTCCGCTTCGATGAGCAGAGCGGCAGGATTTATCTGGATACCTGCCATTCTGGTAAAACTCCCGATGAAATCAGGGAGATGTGCCACTTCGATCTTGACATATCCCGTGTTAACGGCGAGACTCTGCCGCCGTCCCGGAAAGAGCTGCATATCATCCACGAGGTGCTCGACCCGGAGCAGATTTTTATTCCCAGGGTAAAAAAGGGGTGAACTTTGGCGCAGTTAAACGCCATGGAGGATTTCAGGCGGGATATCAGTTACCATGTCCTGAAAGGTGATGACGGTCAGATCGTATTGACGGGCACTCTCAAGGACCGCTTTCATGA
Source organism: Dongiaceae bacterium (assembly GCA_035571735.1). Lineage (GTDB taxonomy): Bacteria > Desulfobacterota > Desulfuromonadia > Geobacterales > Pseudopelobacteraceae > JACRCG01. The sequence continues at coordinate 1,797 of DATNCC010000073.1, forward strand.
TGTTCGGATGGAACTGCTGGTCGATTTCGAATCGCTGAAGATAAACGCCGCACGGGTCAATTTCCTCCGTCATCCGTCGGAAGATTGTCCCAGTGTCGCCTGGCGGATGGAACAACTGGTCGGGTTTACGATCGGCAAGGGGCTCAACCGCAAGCTTCAGGAGGTGTTTGGCGGCGGAGAGGGGTGCGGCAACCTGAAGGTGATGTTGCTGGGACTGCTGCCGCTTGCCATGAATGTCAAGGCAGCGGACGGTTTCACCGATGAAGAGGAGATGCTAGATTCGATCAGGGAACGACTCACCGGGAGCTGTGCCGGCTATGTAAAACGTCCGGAATAGAGCCCTCCCGGACTGATCGGAAATATAAAAACGGGTATTCCTTCATTCACGGGAATACCTGTTTTCTTGTCGGAAAAGAGCCGTTCGTCCGTGCCGGTCGCGACAGGGTCATGAAAGATGTTCCTGAGCGCGTGGAAGCTTGACGCGTGAGTTTTTAATCTGCTACAAGTAATGATCTGAAATCAATAAAGGAAGAACGCCGATGCCGCATATTAAAATTGATGAACTGCGCTGCAAGGGATGCGGACTATGCACCATAGCCTGCCCGAAGAAACTGGTCGGTATGAGTGACAGCCCCAATAGTCTCGGCTACACAGTGGCGGTTTTTTCCGGCCCGGAGCAATGCACCGGCTGCGCTCTGTGCGGTGAGATGTGCCCCGATGTCGCCATCACGGTTTTTAAGGAGTGACGGTAATGCAAACAACCGCAGCTGAAAAAATATTTGTCAAAGGGAACGAAGCGGTAGCGATGGCCGCCATCGAGGCCGGCTGCCGCTGCTACTTCGGTTATCCGATCACGCCGCAGAGCGATATCCCTGAATACCTGTCGCGCGAACTCCCGAGGCTCGGGGGGGAATTCATCCAGGCCGAGAGCGAGATCGGCGCCATCAACATGCTGTTGGGGGCTTCGGCCACCGGCGTGCGCGCCATGACCTCATCGTCCGGCCCCGGAATATCCCTAAAACAGGAGGGCATTTCTTACATGGCCGGCTCCGAACTGCCGGGCGTCATCGTGGACATCATGCGTCAGGGGCCGGGGCTAGGCGGCATCGACGCATCCCAGGCCGATTATTGGCAGGCTACGCGGGGCGGTGGTCATGGCGGTTACCGCATCATCGTCCTGGCGCCAAATTCGGTCCAGGAGATGTACGACCTGACCATGCTCGCCTTCGACCTGTCGGACATCTACCGGATGCCGGCCATGGTGCTCGCCGATTCGGTCATCGGCCAGATGAAGGAATCCATAATCGCCAATCCCCGTCCTGCAGCCCTTCTCCCGGGCAAGGAGTGGGCGGTCCGCGGAAGAGCCGAGGGTACTCCCCAGAATGTCGTCAAGTCACTCAAGCTGGGTGACGGCGAGATGGAGAAATTCCACTGGATGATGCACGCGCGCTACGAGGAACTGGCAGACAGGGAGAGCCGCTGGGAAGAGTTTCAGACCTCCGATGCAACCTTGATCGTAACCGCATTCGGTTCGACCGCCAGGATAGCCAAAACCGCCATTACCATGGCCCGGGAGGCCGGTATCAAGGTCGGTCTGATGCGGCCGATTACCCTGTTCCCGTTCCCCAAAAAAGCCTATGCAGCGCTTTCCGTGCGGTGCAAGCGGTTTCTGGATATCGAGCTCTCCACCGGCCAGATGATCGACGACGTACGTCTTTCCGTGGCACGGGATGCCGACGTCGCTTTTTATGGCCGGCCGCCCGGGGCCGGGTCATTGCCGACGCCGGAAGAGCTTTTCGAACAGATCAGGAAAAACTACCGGGCATGCGCCTGAGCAGTCGAGGATATATCATATGAAACAGGTATTCAGCAGGCCGGAAAGCCTGAAAGATGTCGCAACCCACTTCTGTCCCGGCTGCAATCACGGGTCGGTCCACCGTCTGGTCGCCGAGGCGCTGGACGAGTTCGGCATCCGCAGTGAAACGATCGGTGTCGCTTCAGTCGGCTGCTCGGTCTTTCTCTACGGATATTTCGACGTCGACGTGATCGAAGCCCCCCACGGACGCGCTCCGGCCGTAGCCACCGGGGCCAAGCGCGCCCGTCCCGACCGGATCGTCTTTACCTATCAGGGGGATGGCGACCTGGCTGCCATCGGCACGTCCGAGATCATCCATGCCGCCAATCGCGGCGAGAATATCACTGTCATCTTCGTCAACAATACGACCTACGGCATGACCGGCGGCCAGATGGCGCCGACTACCTTGCCGGGCCAGAAAACATCCACCTCTCCCTATGGCCGCGATGTCTCGAAAGAAGGGGCGCCGTTCAAGATGGCTGAACTGCTCTCCAACCTCGACGGGGTGGCTTTTTCGGCGCGGGTGGCCCTCAATAATCCGAAAAATGTCCTCCAGGCCAAGAAGATGATCAAAACCGCCTTTCGTTACCAGGTTGAAAAAAAAGGGTTTTCCTTTATTGAAGCGTTGTCGTCATGTCCGACCAACTGGGGGATGACTCCACTCGATGCCAATCAGCGGGTGACCGATGAGATGATCCCGTACTTCCCGCTCGGTGTGTATAAAAATACCGCAAATCTGTAATTAGCTAGTTTATCAGGGTCTGGAGATAATCATGCGCTACGATGTTTTTTTCGCCGGTTACGGTGGACAGGGTGTGCTGCTGGCCGGTAATCTGCTTTCATATGCCGCAATCAACGAAGGGAAAAATGTCTCGTTTTTTCCGGCCTACGGAGTCGAGAAGCGGGGAGGGGCGGCCATGTGCACGGTCGTCTTTGCCGACGGGGATACCGGGTCCCCGGTGGTAGGGAATCCGTCGGTTTCGGTTCTTCTCGATCAACTCTCTTTTGATAAATATGCACCCAAAGTCAAACAGGGGGGGATCTGCATCGTCAACTCCAGTCTGGTGAATTGCGACGGCATTGCTCTGCCGGGGATCGAGGTCGTTCCGGTCCCGATGAATCAGATCGCTCTCGATATCGGGGATGTGCGGATGGTCAATATGGTGGCCTGTGGGGCGTATATTGAAAAGACCGGGGCATTGAAGAGCGCATCGCTGGAAGAGGCGCTGAAAAAAGCGCTCCCGGAGCGCAATCATCGCCTCATACCGGCCAACTTAAAAGCGATAAATGCAGGCGCTCAGGCAACGAGGAGCTAAAGGGGAGGGCGAAAAGTCTTGACGTCGTGTGCCTGATTTGCTACAAAGAGTGCTCTTCACTCTAGGGGTATCGCCAAACGGTAAGGCAACGGCCTCTGACGCCGTCATCTCTTGGTTCGAATCCAGGTACCCCTGCCAATCTACTAACTGGCTATCATTGCCAGAGAAAAACAAGACCTCTTATTTCTGGGTATACAGAAGTAAGGGGTCTTGCCATATCCAACACCGGTTAATCTCTCCAGTAGGTTACAGCAGGTCTGATTGCCAGGAGAACGGCCGCCACTAAAATTACCCAGACATACGGCACAACATACTCATGGAAGTAAGCACCCGCCGCGATACCGAACAAGAAGGCACACCACTTCAGCAGCCACACATCCCACCACTTCCATACCTTAGTCCTGAGCAGGTTCATTACAATCACCTCAACTTAATTATATCCCAATACATGAGGGCGCGTACCGGGAGATTATGGAAGACTTGGGCAACAAGCGGGAGCTGATGAAACCTGGCACTATTGTCCGGAAGCCGATCAAAGATCTCTGCTGAAAATCTTCGAGATGAATTGAAGTGAAAGTAAAATTTGGAGGTGAAAAATGATCTCAACAAAGACTGTGGATAACCTGTTGAAAGAGATAATCAGCTTCGTAAAATGTCACGTATTATGGGGGCCTTTATCGTTTTGCATAATGAATGAGCACCGAATGTAAGTGGCTGTAATTGCGTGTCAATAGTTATTTTGGACTTTATGAAATATTGTTTGAAGGTGATGTATGTCGATGTTGTCAATGAAGACGTAAAAGAGTGGATAACTTAAAGGAAAAACAGGTCAAACAGATTGGTTACAAGGCAGATCTTTATGATTTGCCTTAATACGTTCAAGGGGGTTATATGGCCCTTGCCGTTTTTTTCCTGCGTTTCTCAGACTACCGAATCGGTACCGGCCTGAATTTCTTCCCGAACGGTCATCAAAAGCTCGGCGCAGATCACAATCAACTCCTGCCGCAGTCCCTCCGCCTCTGATGAAAGTTCAACATTCACCGATTCGGCAAAAAATTTGAACTTGGCTACGACATCTTCAAACTGCTCGATGCTGCAATTCATAATGGAGCTCCTTCTCGTGCAAAAAAGTCCAGCCGAAACCGGCCAAGCACTGTATTAATAGTCTTTTAATCCAATTCCTCTTGAGTTTCCACTAAAATCATAGTCGGGAATGTCCACCTGATTTCCATCCGGCACACCCAACGTGTAACGCTCCAGCCATGCAACTACACGGCGATAGTAATCCAGCCGGTGACTGGGGCGGCCATTGAGACGAAAGGCGTGGCTGCTGCCGGGATAGCGCACCATCTCGACAGGCGCCTTGCCCGCTGCCGCCATGCCGAGGTAAAATTCTTCCCCCTGCCCGATGGGGCAGCGGTCATCCGCCTCCCCATGCAGGAGCAGAGTCGGTGTGGTCACGCGGTCCACGTAAATTACCGGCGATATGCGTCGGAACTTTTCCCGGGCCGCAAAAATCTCGCCGTTCAGCTCCCAGGGGCAAAACCACATCCCGATATCGGAGGTACCGTGCATGGATTCGTTGTTTATGGCAGGGGCGCCGATCACCGCCGCCTTGAAACGGTCCGTG
>DATNCC010000074.1:0-4452 GCA_035571735.1 Dongiaceae bacterium
GACCAGCCGTGGCAGATCATGTCAATGGCCACGTAAAGACCGATCACCCACAACCCGGTAACCGGCCAATTTGCCATGATCATGACGCCGAGAGCAACCGACACAATGCCGGAGAAGAGGAGCCACCCCCACTGCCGGTATTCGCGATGCATGATCGCCGTTGCCCCCCGGACGATCCCGAGACCCATCAGCGCCGAGGCAAGGAACAGTGTAAGGGTAGCCGACGCCGCAAGCGGATTCTGGATAACCAGGTATGCTGCGGTCAGATACAACGCGCCAATTAGCAGGTGCGACACTACGTTGCGCCACCCATGGAAGGAAAATGCCTGCACAGCCTGGGCCGCTCCGCCGATGAAGAGCAGAACGCCGACATAGAAAATGCTTGCCAGGGTCACGGCGAAGAGCATGCCAAGACCGATGGTACCAAGAGCGACGAAAAGAATACCGAGGGCCATTATCCATCCCCACTGCTTTTCCGAAGCCCCGAAAAGAGCATCCCCGAAGAGATAATCGTGGTGCACGGTTCCAGTTTTCATAGCTATTACCTCCTATCTGGAATAATTATACACCTGTTTACCTGTAACTACCTGTTATTTTTGATTTCCCTGCGTCCTCTGCGGTAAACTGCCGTTTCTAGGTTTATTGCGCTCCCGGGATTGTTAACCATGTAATCTGTATAATGTTTGAATGACAGAGGAGTACATCATCGCCCGCATCGGCAGGCTTGGTAGGCGTCCATGTCCGCGTGGCCGATACCGCATCTGAAAGCCTCCCAGGTGGCATCGGTGATAAACATGTTCCTGATGCTGCCGGCCCCGAAGAAGGCTCGATATCTCTTGCTGGTCTCCGGGTCGGAGCCGAGCTTGGCGTAAACCGAGGCAAAGCCTGCAAGTGTGGGAGGGGTACCGTATGTCTGGACAAAGTCGTATTCCCTGGACCAGTTAGCCTTCCCGGCGTTTTTTGCTGTTTCCATGTTGGTCAGGACGTATGTGGTGCTGTCGATAATGTCGCCGGATTCCGGCTGGTACGTATAGAGCTTGAAGGCCGGGTTGCTGTTGCTGGACGGGCTGACGGACGGGGCCACATGAATGGCGGCAAAGGGCGGGCCGCCGTCGGAGATGAGGCGGAATTCGTCGCGGTGGGTATGCCCGGCAAAGATAACCTCAACCATCGTGGCGTATTTTTTGGTGAGCGCGATGAACGCGGTGTCGAACTTTTTCTGCCATATCGGCACTGGTCCCCTGGCGCAGCCGCTGGCGACACTTCTTCTCTCGTCCGCACCGTTCGGCTCATGGTAGACCAGCCAGACCTTCTCTCCGTTCTTCCGCGCCCTCTCCAGGGTCTTTTCGAGCCACGCGAGTTCGGCCTTTCCCGGCCCGTCCCCCCCTTTTTTCACCGGATAGAGCTTGCCGTGGCCGGCTGACATAAAAGTCGCATTCGATACCACGATCCGTCGCCCCTTGACCGTCGGGTGCGGCATGTCGTAATGCCCCATCGCCGGGAAGCCGTCTCCGAACGAACCGGCACTTCCCCCCTTGGCCACGTTCCTCTGCCACGCCTTTGCCATCAGCGCCAGGAACGGCTCACCCGGTTTTATATCGAAGTTGCCGCGCGGGTTGTCGTTGTTCCCGAGCGTCGGGATGGCCGGCGTTTCGGGGAAACGCTCGTCAAACATCCTCGCCATGAACCCTATAGTTTTTGCAAGGAAGCGGAGGTAGGCGGCGTCGCTCCTGTCGGTGATGGTCTTCGAGGCCCTGAACTTTTCCCGCAGGCCGTGGGCAAGGAAGTCACCGGGAATTATGATTAATTCGGGCTTGGCACTGGCGGCGCGCATGGCATTGAGGGCCGAAGTGAATAGCGGATAGGCCGCGTCCTGTCCGTATCTCCCGAGCCCGGCCGATCCGGATGATTCGAAGATCTTTATCCAGTCGTCAATGCCGGTAGATGCCAATTTTCCCGCAATTGAATCGTCGGCCAGCGGATCGAAGTGAATGTCCGAGACGACGAGAAAGTTGCCCGGCCCGGCGGCGAACGAACTCAGTGGAGACAATAGCCCCAGCAGCATCATGCTGGCCGCCAGCCATCCCCGCCACTTACCGTTTATTGCCATTCGAAGGTTCATTTCTCCCTCCATTTCTGACTTGTTGTCATGCCGAAGCGGGTAATCGCGTCATCAGCATTAATGCCCATGTATTATAGCCCAGGTTTCGCATTTTTTTAGTAAGTTAGAAGTTATTTTCTGCGGCTGTTTGCATAAATAATTTCGTGAGAGTACTTATCCAATTTATTGGGACTGGGCAGAAAAAAAATTGTTAACGCACTTATCCTGTTTATCAGGTTAGCGGAAAGACCAAATTTTCAGGGAAGTTGCGTAACACACGTTATTGGATACAATAGGTTGAGCGCAAAAGGCACAGAGAGGACCACAATGGTTGAGGCACATCCTGTAAAACACTCCCTCTTCGATAAATCATACAAGATACTCTTCGTTATCTACGCCCCCATTGCCATCGGGACTTACCTCTACACTTTTTTCACTGGCGCCCGGCAGAGTTTCATCTTCCTCTGCGCCGGGGTGGCGGCAGCCGCTTCGTTTATCCTGGGACTCGTCATCTTAATCCTTTTCCTCCTCCACAGGGACCGGCTCCCCTCGGAGCAGACGGCTTCAATTCCCTTCCTCCTGCAACCACGTTTCCTCATCTACTATCTGCCGGCAGCTCTCCTCTCCTTCGGAGTGACCGCAGGATTCCTCGTGGTGCGGCCGGGAACACTCATCGAAGTTTGGGGGCAGCCCGTACAGGCGGAAGTAACCCCCATCGCCGTCCTCCTCCACGCAAGGGACCCGTACGGCCGCCCGTGGACCGAAACGGAACAGACAGTCCAAGGATTCGGGAAGTTTCTCCTGGACAAGCCTGAAGTCACCAGCCGCTACCACTTCAAGTTCTTCGACCACCACAACTCCTACGGCAAGGCGGTGGAGGAGTTCGTCGCCAAAGAGATGAAGCATGGCACCCGTTACTTCGTTTGCCTCTCCAGCGAGGTCTGCGAACCGCTATCCCACTCCTTCGCGCGACTTGCCGTCCGTTCCGGCGTCGAGAAGGACCAGCCGATCCTCATCAATACCGTGGCCACCTCTACCGAGATCCTCACACGCCCCAATTACTCCTACCGCTTTTACCCCCGCTCCATCGACCAGGCGGAGCTCCTTGCGCGAATCGCACGCCGCAACAAGCTGGGTAAGGCCTCGTGGGTTTCGGTGGACAACCTCTACGGACACCAGTTGACTGCAGCATTTAGCAAGGCCTTCCGCCAGGCCGGAGGGGAGATTGAGGATGGGATCTACCTCAACCCCGCTAACACCACAGCATTTTGGCGGGAGAGGGTGCGAAACAGCCAGATCGACTCCACACGGGTGGACGCCCTCCTCGTGGGTCATTACGAGGATATCAACGGCACCCTTGCAATGCTCCGGCCCTCCATAACGATCCTTCTTCCCATGGGTTACATCGATTTCTACCGTTCAGCTTCGGGCGCCGCACTCCGAGACCGATCCGTTATCGGCATTCTGCCAGTCTTCCGGCCCGATAAACTCAACTTCAACAACATCCAGGGAACCTTTCTCTATTACACTCTCGACAAGCTCGTCCATACGCTCGACGTAACGGGGCACGACAGGAAACTCTTCCACTCCACGTGGATGGAGACCACTTACCCTCCCCAAGTCGCCTTCGAGAAGGTCGGCGACGCGGATTTCAGGATTCTGATGCGCCCCGCGGAAGTCGATCGCGGGGTGCTGCGCTGATAAGCATCTCCGATTCCAGGTGACACTCGGACGCGATAGGATCCCTATTGCAAGGATCCCTCGTGGTGCGCGACCGCTTCAAGGGTAAGGTCGCGGGGAAGGCAGGGAAAAAGGTGGAAAAGGAAATCGTGAAGGTGATCACCTCCCTGGAGAAGGTGGAAGGGAAGTCGGAGGGTCGGCTGAAAAAGGCCGGGAAGGGCGTGGCCAAGGCCGAGAAACGGCTGGAGAGTCTCACGAGTGCAGGACTTAAGGGGATCGGCAAGGGATTGAAGAAGGCCAGAAAATCACTGAAGATGGTATTCGCCTAAATGAACACCGGTCTGACTAAGGAACTTCCCGGCAAGCTGATCGCATTCGAAGGACCCGACAGTTCCGGCTGCGGGTCGGCTTCGACGCTTGACCAAGCATCGAAGCCGATCCACAAGTTCTAAAACATTCTGCTTAAGAGCCAGTAAAGAGAGCCTGAGAGTAACATCGCCATAGGTAAAGTCAACAACCACACCACAGCTAGATTGCGAAAGGTTAACCATTGCAACCCGGATTTGTTTGCTGCCATGGTACCCGCCACACCGGAGGAGAGAACATGGGTGGTAGAAACCGGTAGACCAAACATGTCGGCTGCTCCGATAGTTATCATTGCAACCAGTTCA
>DATNCC010000075.1:0-7182 GCA_035571735.1 Dongiaceae bacterium
TGTCGTCCTGGATGACATAAACCTTCGGTATCGGCAGACCGGCCCGACCGGCCAGATGCCGGACTATGCCGTAGAAGCGCGGATTATCCCGCTCCTCGATCGGCTGTGCCCCATACATCCGGAGCACAATCTTGTCGGAGAACCAGTAGGAGAAGAAATTCATCCCCCCGGCAAGCAGGAAGGCCATGGTCATCCCTCCCCTGCCGCCGATTGCACCGCCGATGAGTACCAGCAGCACGGTTAGCAGTGCCATTAATAATGTTGTTTTAAGAGTATTCATTTGTATCCTCATGTGCACAATTTTAGGGTGCCAGCCAAGACTGGCTACTAACCATGATAAACATCAAGAGTAAAAAGTGCAAGGGTGAGCGATGTCTTCGGTTATCATGCCGGGAGAAAAAGGGTATTTCCCTTGCATACCCCCGGCCTATTTGCTATAGTTCCAGACCTTCTAAATTTCATACAAGAACTGAATTTCATTAATGAATCTTCTGTCCGTCGAAAAACCTGCCCGCTATATGGGGGGCGAAATGGGATCCATCCGCAAGGATGCCGCCGAGCTGCGCTTTGCCCTGGCGTTCCCGGATGTATATGAAGTCGGCATGAGCCACCTGGGGCTGCGGATTCTGTACAACATTCTCAATGAGGTCGAAGGGATTGCCGCGGAGCGGGTTTTCGCTCCCTGGCCGGACATGGAGGCGCAGATGCGTGCCGCAGGTGTCCCGCTGGCGACACTCGAAACGGCCATCCCTCTCTCGGCCTGCGATATTGTCGGTTTCACCCTGCAGTACGAACTTTCCTACAGCAATATCCTGAACATGCTCCGATTGGGGGGGATTCCGCTCCTGGCGAGCGACCGGGAAGAACCCTTTCCGCTGATTATTGCCGGCGGCCCCTGCGCCTATAATCCCGAACCTCTGGCTCCTTTCCTTGATGCGGTGCTGCTGGGTGATGGCGAGGAGGCCGTTCTGGAAATAGCCCTGGCGGTGCGGGAAGCAAAAAGGTCGGGTGAGAACAAGGCCAGCTTATTAGAGCGTCTCTCCGGCATCGAGGGGGTCTACATCCCATCGTTCTTTGAGCCGCAGTACGCTCCTGACGGCACCCTAACCGCCATTACCCCTCTCAAGCCGGGCTATGCGTCCGTTCGTCGCCGCTTTCTGGCGGATCTCGATGCGGCTCCATTTCCGGATTCTCCAGTCGTGCCGTTCATGAAGACGGTTCATGACCGTGTTGCGGTGGAAATAGCCCGCGGTTGTACCCGCGGCTGCCGTTTCTGCCAGGCTGGTTACGTTTATCGCCCGCTGCGTGAGCGCTCTCCCGGCACGATTCTCGGCCTGGTGGAGAAGTCGCTCAAGGCTACCGGTTATGATGAAATATCGCTGCTTTCGCTGTCAACCGGCGACTACTCGTGTGTCACCCCGTTGGTGACCGAATTGATGGCCCGTCATGCCGAGGACCGGGTGGCTGTGTCGCTCCCCTCCTTGCGGGTCGGGAGTCTGTCGGATGAGCTGATCGAGGAGATAAAAAAAGTCCGCAAGACCGGCTTTACCCTGGCGCCTGAAGCGGGGAGCGACCGGATGCGGCGGGTCATCAACAAGGGGATCACCGAGTCTGACCTGATCTCCGGAGCTGCCGCGATCTATCAGGCCGGCTGGAGACTGATCAAGCTCTACTTCATGATCGGCCTGCCGGGCGAAACGGCTGACGATGTTGCCCAGATCGCGACGCTGTCGCGTCAAGTCAAGGATCAGGCAAAAGGTAGCGGCGTTTCCGGTGATGTCAATGTTTCCGTCAGCACCTTCGTCCCCAAGGCGCATACGCCTTTCCAGTGGGAACCCCAGATTTCCACGCAGGAAACCACCGATCTACAGTACCAGCTGCACTGTGATCTCAAAAAGCGCAAGCTGAAATTCAAATGGCAGGATGCACCGCTCTCGTTCATGGAAGGAGTTTTTGCCCGCGGCGACCGCCGTCTGGCGCCGGTTCTGATACGTGCCGCCGAGTTGGGGTGCCGTTTTGACGGGTGGCGCGAGCATTTTTCTCTGGAACGCTGGCTGCAGGCTTTTGCCGATTGCGCCGTCGAGCCGGAATGGTATCTGCGCCGCCGGGGGCTGGATGAAATCCTGCCGTGGGATCATCTCGATTGCGGCGTGACCCGTGAGTTTCTGCTTGCCGAGCGCGAGCGGGCACTCCAGGAAGCAGCTACCAAGGATTGTCGTGACGGCAGTTGCAGCGCCTGCGGCGTCTGTGATTTTACCGTAGTGGCGAACCGGATTTCTGCCCAGGCGGCTGTTCCACCCAGGCCGAACATTACACACGATGAACCGGACGCTGCCCGGATACGCCTCAGGTTTGCCAAAACCGGGGTCATGCGTTATTTGAGCCATCTTGAGCTTATCACCGTCTTTACCCGCGCCGTCAGCAGAGGGGGGGTGCCGATCCTCTTTTCGCTCGGTTTTCACCCGCATCCCCGTTTCTCGTTCGGCACGGCAACGTCCGTGGGGGTTGAATCACGGGCTGAATATATGGATATGTTTGTCGCCTCCGGAATTACTGCCCGGGAAGTACAGGAACGTCTAAACGGGGTGCTTCCGGAAGGATTACGGATTCTGGAGTCGGAGGAAGCCGATGCCAAATCTCCATCCATTTCGACCCTGATCGATGCCACCCGATATCGGATAACCATTGCCGATACTGATCCGGATATGCTGCTGAATCAATGTGTGCAATTTTTGGCACATGACTCTTTTGTCATTCAGCGGACCAAAAAAGGGCAGACCCAGACAGTTGATCTGCGCGGCGAAACCGTGTCGCTCTCTGCTGAAGGATCGACTATCGAGCTGGTCGCCAGAAGGGGCAAGCCGGTCGAGTTTGCCCGGGCCATAACCGGTAATGAGACGCTGAAGGGTGATGATATCCGGGTTGAGAAGCTGGAAGTCATTTTTACCATGCCCTGTAAATAAACAGTTACGTACGATTTCAAATTTATATAATCGGAGAAAATCGCCATGGGAGCAGAGTTAGTAATTAATGCCGCTTCCCACGAAACCCGCATTGCGTTGATCGAGAACGGCACCATTGCCGAGCTCTATATCGAACGGAGTCGCGAAAAGGGGATCGTGGGCAATATCTACAAGGGACGCGTTATTCGCGTCCTGCCGGGAATGCAGGCCGCCTTTGTGGATATCGGTCTGGAGAAGGCCGCTTTTCTCTATGTGGCCGATGTATTCGACGCCATCGAAGAGTTTGAATCACTGCTGTATGCCGGCAGCAAAAAGGACGATGAGCCGGCTGAAGAGCAGGATGGCAGCGACCGCCCCGAGTTCCGCCCGCTCCATCCGATTGAGGACCTGTTGCAGGAGGGACAGGAGCTGCTGGTGCAGATATCCAAGGAACCGCTCGGTACGAAGGGAGCACGCATAACCTCCCACATTTCCCTGCCGGGACGCCATCTGGTCTATATGCCGACTGTCGATCATATCGGTATTTCGCGGCGGATAGAGGACGAGGAGGAGCGTGAGCGCCTGCGGGAGATCGTTGAACGGCTCAAGAAGCCCGGTTCAGGTTACATTGTCAGGACCGTTTCGGAAGGAAAGAGCGAGGAAGATCTGATCGCCGATATGCAGTATCTGACTACCTTGTGGGAGGAAATATCCAAACGTCAGGCGAAGGCCGCGGCCCCATCGCTGCTGCATTCAGACCTGGATGTAGTCCAGAAGGTAGTCCGGGACATCGTTACCGAGCAGGTCGATAAAATAGTTGTCGATTCCCGGGTTGACTACGACCGGATTGTACACTTTATTTCAACCTTTGCGTCAAAGATGAAATATACGATCGAACTGTACGATGAAGAAGAGCCTATTTTTGATCATTACGGGCTGGAGGTCGAAATCAGTCGGGCGCTGGGGAGGAAGGTGTGGCTCAAGTCGGGCGGCTATATCATCATCGAGCAGACCGAGGCCCTGAGTGCCGTTGATGTCAATACCGGGCGGTTTGTGGGCAAGCACAACCTGGAAGACACCATCCTGAAAACCAATCTGGAAGCGGTCAAGGAGATCGCGTACCAGCTGCGGTTGCGCAACATCGGCGGTATAATCATCATCGACTTCATCGATATGGAAAAAGAGGTAAATCGCGAAAAAGTCTACGGAGCTCTGGAAGAGGCTCTGAAAGCAGACAAATCAAAGACCAATATTCTGAAAATCTCCGAGCTCGGACTGGTCGAAATGACCAGAAAACGGGTCCGCGAAAATATCACCCGCATGATGTGTGAGCCTTGCAGTTACTGTGAGGGGCGCGGCTACATCAAGTCAAAAATAACCGTCTGCCATGAAATATTCCGCGAATTGCGACGTGAAATGCTTGATCTCCGTGGCACCAAGGCGACGGTAACCGTTCATCCCCAGGTTGCCGACCTGCTTTACGATGAAGAGCGGCGCGGCCTGGAAGAACTGGAAAAGAAGTTCAAAAAAAGGATCACGGTACGGGCCAAGCCGGGCTTCCATCAGGAACAGTTCGAAATTACGATCAACTGAACTTCAAAAGCCGTGACGCTAAACGCAACGAGGCGGGGATTACTTCCCCGCCTCGTTGCGCATGAAGGGCCACATGTGACTATGCGGCTTTTCTGTCTGATCCGCTCTGCTCATAGTGGGCAGAGAAATATTCCATAGCCTCCCGCATGATATCCGATACGCTCTTGTGGGTGGTTTTCATCAAGTTTTCCAGGTGATTGCGTTCCTCATCGCTTACCCTCATTGAAATTACATTGTAACGTGGATTTTCTCTCATTCTTCCCATGGTAGTTCTCCTCTCAGTTTTTTTTATGGTTTACTTCGAGTTCGTATGAACGAATATGTCGTATACACTAGCTAATATCATGCCAAATACCATCGATAAAGCAATTGCCTGCAATTACCGGTAGTTGCAACAGGATTTTGCTGACCCAATTTGTTTCGGTTGTAATATGTGAGTCAATAATGGCACATATGTGGCCAAAAGTATACACAATTTTGAAACATGGTACTTTTCCTGTGCCGGTGAAGTGCTGAGAATGATGGGGCAGGCTAGTCGGGAATGGATTTGGACCGACGGACAACTTCGATGCCATGCTTTTCAAGCAGTCGATAAAAGGATCTACGGGGGAGATTTGCCATGCGGGCCGCTTTGGCAACGTTTCCATCACTCTCCTCGAGATAGCGCATGATAATGTTTTTTTCAGTACGACCAACCTGTAACTCCCGCTCAGCCTTGAATGAGGCTCTGCGGCGGCTTACGTCCTCATCGTGGCAGGATTCGTAGGTGTCGGTAAAAATGGTGGGGAGATTTTCCAGCCGAATGACGCCGTCCTTGACCAGAACCGCGGAACGTTCTATGACATTTTGCATCTCGCGGATATTTCCCGGCCAGGGATAGTGCTGCATGGCCTTGACGGCCCGGTCTTCAATGCCGGCAATTGTTTTGTTGAGTTTTTTCCGGGCCTTGTCGAGAAAATGTCTGGCCAGCTCCGGTACGGATTCGGCGCGATTCCGCAACGGCGGAAGCTCAATGCAGAAAACATTAAGGCGATAATACAGGTCCTCCCTGAACCACCCCTCCCGTACGCCCAGCTCAAGATCCTTGTTTGTCGCAGCCATCAAACGCACATCCACTTTTTTGGATGCAATGCCACCAACCGGGCGCACTTCGCCAAGATCCAGTATTCGCAAAAGCTCGGCCTGCAGTTTGGGGGTAATATCGCCGATTTCGTCAAGAAAAATGGTTCCACCGTTTGCCGCCTCGAACAAGCCCTTTTTGTCTGCAATCGCTCCCGTAAATGAACCTTTTTTGTGGCCGAACAGTTCGCTTTCAAGGAGAGAATCTGTGAGTGTGGTGCAGTTGACGGTCATGAGCGGCTTGTCATTGCGTTGGCTCAGGCGGTGGATGGCACGGGCGGTCAACTCCTTGCCGGTGCCGGTTTCGCCCCTGATAAGCACAGTCGTCGGAGTGGGGGCCACCTGATGGATCTGTTCCATCACCTCCCTGATTCCGGAGTCACTGCCGACAATCATGTCATCTCCGGCCTGCCGGTCCAGCTCCCGCTGTACAAGTTCATACTTCTGCATGAGGCGCCCGCGTTCCTCCTCTATCAGCTGCATATTGCGGGGAAGACACATTTCGATATCCGCAAGTCCCTGATATACAGCCACTGCGTGTTCCCGGCAGGAGTTGTACCCGCAGGCACGGCAATTGAGCTCGTCCCCTTGAGTAAATTTATGCGTGGATTGAAGGATGCGTTTGATATCATCCTTGCCCGGAGTAGGCAGTTTCAGTGACTTGTCCGAGTAGGAACGGCAAAGATCCGTCATCACCGAGGCTCTGCGGTAGTGAGCGGCTGTGTCATAGAGGGGTTTGGCGTTGTTGTGACATACAATCAGCTTGCGCTTGAAAAAATGATTAAACTCCTTGTCGCGGGCCGGGCCATCGACACAGCCGCCGTCACAGAAACGCAGATCGACAAATGCCGGTGAAATACGACCGGCCGCAAGATCGCGGATAATGCCGATCGTGTGTGCCTCACCTTCGGCGCTGATGTTCTCGTTATCCTGGAAATTGGTCTGGATATCAAAAACCTTAAGCGGACCGCCGGTCAGCGAAAAGAGTCGCCCCGCATCCGGATCAACGCCGTCGAACGGCATTTCTGCAAGACTGGCTGGGGTGATACCCCTGTTTTTGAAAAGCTTGTCGATCTCCTGATATGTCAGCACTACATCAATTGCGTTGGAAGCCTCCCCCTGAATTTCAAATTTGGCCGCAATGCAGGTACTGACGTAGACAACCCGGGTTTCTTCGCCGAGTATATTTTTGATGAAACGCCCCATTGCGATCATTGGCGAAACTATCGGAATGATATTGGGAACCAGGGTCGGATAATGCCGTTCAATCAGATCAACCACCGCCGGACAATGCGAAGAAATAAGCGGTTTCTTCGAGGTTTTGAGTGTGTCGCGGTAACTGCCGGCGATCATGCGTGCGCCATAGGCACCCTCGTGAACTTCGCTGAAGCCGAGGCTTTTCAGGGCAGCCACAAGCTGGCCCGGGCGCAGTGCATGAAAAAATGCCGGAAAAGAACAGCCGAGCACCGCTACGACAGGGGAGCCGGATGACAGCATCTCCTGCGTTTTGACCATGCGGTCAACCACC
>DATNCC010000076.1:0-47564 GCA_035571735.1 Dongiaceae bacterium
TGGATCGGCTTCTTGCCGATCACTCCCGGCAGAGCCCCGTTTGCAGTATGCACGAAAACCCGCTTGCCCGGCGTCAGATGGGCATCCACCCCGCCGACGGCGGCGAAATAAAGAAAACCCTTGTCGTCGATGTATTTGATCTGGAGGCCGATCTCGTCGGTATGGCCGACGATCATCACCCGCGGAAGATTCTTTCCCTTGCCGCCGATCCGCCCGAGCACGTTGCCCATGACATCGGTCGTCAATTCGTCGCAAAATGGGGCGACATACTCTCTGAAAACACGCTGGGCCGGCTGTTCATAGCCGGATGGGCTTGGAGCATCGAGAAGCTGTTCAAGGAATTTAAGTGATTCTTTGCGCATCGGTTACACCTCGTGAATGGAGTAGTGAATATCGTTGACAATTGAATAGATACTGCATGAGTCTTCGGTTTCAACTTTAAGTTCTTCCTTGCTTAGAGCGGCATCCGGGATGACCCGCATCCGCACTCCGTGCCCGACCTGACACTGCACATTGCACCGCTTCATCCCCAATACGTCAGATAGCCGGTCCGGATGACAACGGACCGTCACACGCTGACCTGGCGGTACAAAGCGGCCGAGCAGATCCGCATAGAGCTGGGATCGGACCAGCTGTCCCAGCGCCGGGTGCCGGCAACCGGCCAGCACACTTTCGGCATCGAGGCTTGTTTCGGCCTGCAGGCCGATGCGGATTACCGGTATGCCCGCCTGCATGGCGCGCTGTAACAATATTTTACAGAGATACGTCCCGCGGTCAAGTGACAGCGGCATGAATTCACCGGCCGCATAACGGTGCGCCAGCTCCGTTCCCTTCAGGACGACTGTCGGATAGATCCTCAAGAAATCGGCGCCGGCGGCAATGACCCGCTCCAGCGACGCCAGCGAGGAGACCGGCGTATCTCCCGGCAGTCCCGGCATCAGCTGGGCTCCGGCTCGAAGCCCCAGGCTTTTGATGCAGCGGATGGCGTTTGTCGACTCCGCGGCGGTATGCCCCCGCCCGGATGCCGCCAGAACGGCGACGTCCATCGACTGCACCCCCAGTTCGATCGTCCGGACGCCCCTCTCCGCCAGCCAAGCCACACGATCGTCATCAACATAATCCGGACGGGTCGAGATTCTGACCGAACCGAGCGTACCGGCCTTCAGAAGCGGCTGTAGCGGCGCCAGCAGTTCCGCCTGGATCTCTTCCGGCAGCGCGGTGAAGGTCCCGCCGAAAAAAGCGACCTCCAGCGGCCGCCCCCCCGCCGTAGAACTCCAGAGATCAATTCTGTCACGGATCTGTCCGGCAGAGGGGAGAGTACCGCTTGCTCCGGAAATTGTGCGCTGATCGCAAAAAACACAGGTGTGCGGACACCCCTGGTGGCTGATGAAGAATGGAACGGTGACGCGCTTCACGCACATTGCCCGTCAGCCGTCCGGAGCTTGTCCAGCGCCTCGGCAGCAGCGGCCTGCTGGGCAATCTTCTTCGACTTTCCCCGGCCGGTGCCGACGACCGAAGCGCCGACCAGAATCTGAAAAGTGAACAGACGGTCGTGAGGCGGGCCGGACTCCTCCACCAGCCGGTATTCCGGCAGGGAAGAGCCGTGTGACGAGAGAAATTCCTGAAGCTCGCTCTTCGAGTCGCGCCCCAGAACGAGAAGTTCCGGAGCGGCCGCCAGCTCTTCAAAGAGCCTCTCCACCAGCGTGCGCGCGGCAGAAAGGCCGCCATCTTGATACAGCGCCGCAATCAGGGCCTCCAGAACATCGGCGAGAATGGAATCCTTCTCCCGGCCGGAGGTCTGCTCCTCCCCGCGTCCAAGCAGGAAAAAGGTTCCGATCCCCAGCATCCTGGCCCGGTCTGCCAGCACATCCTGCCCGGCCAGGCGGGAACGGAGCTGGGACAAGGCACCTTCATCCCAATCCGGATAGCGGACATACAGCATCTCGGCCAGAAGAAGACCCAATACCGCATCACCCAGGAATTCAAGACGCTGGTAGTCGCCCCCATCAGTTTCGCTGACTTCATGCAGGTAGGACGGATGCGTCAGAGCCTGGACAGGGAGGCTTTGGTCCTGAAACGTGTATTCCAGCAGCCGCTCAAGTTGTTGTATATTCGTAGTCATGGAACTCCCCTAAACCGTTGAACTATAGCCACCGGATTTATTTTTGGCAACCGAAAGTCACAGTCCGTGGGAATTTAGGTTGATAAATCGGGGGTTCTTGCCTATAATTCACTATTTACATTTGCAACAGAGCCGGTTTTACGGATCAGGGTGATTCGCGTGGGTTATTTCATTACATTCGAGGGTGTCGAGGGGTGCGGCAAGACCACCCAGATCAAGCTGCTGTCCGAACTCCTCAAGGAACGCGGCATACGAACGGTTCTGACCCGCGAGCCGGGCGGCTGTCCGATCGCCGATAAGATCCGCGCGATCCTTCTGGATGCCGAGAACAAGGCTCTTGCTCCTCTTGCCGAACTGATGCTGTATGCCGCCGCGCGTGCCCAGCATGTCACCGAGGTTATCTCTCCGGCTCTTGAAGCCGGAAAGATCGTGCTTTGTGACCGCTTCTGCGATGCGACGGTGGCGTATCAGAGCTTCGGGCGGGGTATCGACCGTGAAGTCATCGACACCCTGAATCGTCATGCATGCCAAGGGGTGTCGCCAGATCTCACCCTGCTGGTAGATTGTGACCCGGCAACTGGCCTTGAGCGGGCTCGCCGCAGAATCGAGGCGACCAGCGGTCCGCGCGAAGAACGCTTCGAGCTGGAGGAACTGGCCTTTCATCAGCGGGTTCGCGCCGGCTACCGGCAACTGGCGGCCGATGAGCCGGACCGTTTCATGATCATCGACGGCTCTGCCGGCATCGACGATATTTTTGCGACAATCTCCGCCCGGGTACTGGCGAGGATTCCGGAGGCGCTCCGTGTCGTTTAAGGACATCCTCGGGCATAACCGGATTATCGAGGTTCTGCGGCGCTCTCTGCGCAGCGGGAAAACCGCGCATTCCTATCTGTTCGAGGGTGTGCCCGGATGTGGCCGGAAAAAGACGGCACTGACACTGATTCAGGGGATGTTCTGTACGGTACTGCCGGACGATGCCTGCGGGACCTGCCCCTCATGCCGCAAGATTGACGGCGGCAACCATCCCGATATCCATCTGATCGCGCCGTTGCCTGACAAACGTGACATCAGTATCGAGCAGTTGCGGGAAATGCAGCATGTCCTGGCGTTGCGCCCCTATGAGGCCCCGCGCAAGGCGTGTATTATCGATCCGGCCGAACGGATGAGCGTGAGCGCCGCCAACTCCCTGCTTAAAACGCTGGAGGAACCGCCCGGCAACGCGCTGATTATCCTGCTGACCGAAAATGCCGGGATGCTGCTGCCCACGGTCCGTTCGCGCTGCCAGCTGCTCAGGTTTGCGCCCCTTTCTCCGGAACACGTACTGTCCCTGCTTGAGAGGAGCGGAATGGCGCCGGAAGCGGCGGCGCTTGTCGCACCCATGTCGGGCGGAAGTCTGCAGAAAGCCCTGGAACTTGACAACGAAGCGCTCACCGCGCGCCGTGAAGCGGTGTTGTCCAGAGTCGGCCAGCTCTCCATCGACCGGATAGCAACCGTTTTTGATGCCGCCGAGGAGCTGTCGGGCAACCGCGATGCAACACTCGAACTGCTCGACATGCTGCTCTCCTTCTTCCGCGATGCGGTTCATCTGGGAGCCGGGAGCGGAGAGATAGTAAATCGTTCGGACAGGACAGCAATAGAATCAATTGCAGCGAGACGGTCATTCCCGCGCAACCTGGAACTGCTGGAACGGATCTATGAAACAAGGCGTGCCGTCCAGCGCAACGCGAATCCCAAACTGGCCCTGGACCAGCTGTTCATGACCATGGCCGATGGAAGCAAATAATCCAAAACCTTACCACCCCCAACCCTTAATGCCCCAGAGGGTACTCCTACCGGAAGTAGGCGCTTCTAAGCGAATAGGAGGGGGCTGGGGGGTGGTTGTTCCCATATTTACAGGAGGTTTTTTTGTCACATATAGTTACCATCCAATTCATCCATGCCGGCAAGTTATATGATTTCGATGCCGGATCACTCGAACTCGCCCAGGGAGATCATGTTGTCGTCGAAACGGAACGGGGTGTAGGGGTCGGACAGGTAGTCAAGCCGCCCGTGGAAAAAGCCGGAGCCGGTTCCCTGGCAACTGTCAAGCGCAAGGCAACGCCCGAAGATATGGCGGCTGTGGCGCGTATTACCCTGAAGGAGAAGGAAGCGTACCGTTTCTGTGCCAACCGGATTATCGAGCGGAACATGCCGATGAAGCTGGTGAGGGTCGAGTATCAGTTCGACGGCAGCAAGGCGGTCTTTTTCTTTACCGCCGATGGCCGGGTCGATTTCCGTGAACTGGTAAAAGATCTCGCCCACTCCTTTCATACCCGTATCGAAATGCGCCAGATCGGGGTCCGCGATGAAGCCAAGATGACCGGCGGCATCGGCATCTGCGGCCGCGAACTGTGCTGCAGTTCCTGGCTGCGCGATTTCCAGCCGGTCTCGGTCAAGATGGCCAAAGAGCAGAGTCTGGCCCTGAATCCCAACAAGATATCCGGACAATGCGGACGGCTGCTCTGCTGCCTCGATTACGAATACGAAACCTATTGCTGCCTGCGCAAAAATTTTCCGAAAGCCGGGAAACGGGTCCGCACGGTAAACGCTGTCGGCGTGGTCGACAAGATCAACATCCTGACCGGAAACATCACACTCAAGCTCGACGACAACAAGATAGTCGTCATCAAACGTGATGAAATTCTTGGAGAAGGCGCCCCAGCCGCGGCTCCGGCTGCCGCGGCAGTTCCGTCACCCGCCCAGACGCCGCAGCGCACCCGCGAGAGGCGCCCTGAACAGCGCCGCAAGCAGGAAAAGACTTCACTTGAATCATACACTCAAGCCGAAAGCAGCGAAAAGGCGACGCCGGCTCCATCAGCACACCCGGAAAAGGCTGCGGGGTCCGCCCCACCGGAAGTCGCCAAAACCGGACAACGCAAAAGAAACCGTTCCCGCAAACATGGCCACCGCAAACCGTCCGGCAGCACTCCAGACAGTCGCACCCCGACACCATCATCAGGAGCCTGATATGAAACCGACCTTTTATGTAACCACCCCGATCTATTATGTGAATGATGTGCCTCATATCGGCCACGCTTATACCACGGTCGCCGGCGATGTTCTGGCCCGCTACAAGCGGCTGATGGGATTTGACGTCTATTTTCTGACCGGCAGCGATGAGCACGGCCAGAAAGTGGAAAAGGCGGCGACGACGGCAGGAGAGACGCCGCTGGAACTGGCGGACCGGGTAGTCAAACGCTTTCAGGCCCTCTGGGAGAGGCTCGGGATATCCCACAACGACTTTATCCGCACCACCCAGGAGCGCCACAAAAACGGGGTCAGCCGGATCTTCAAGGATATACTCGACAAGGGGGACATCTACCTCGGTGAGTATGAGGATTGGTACTGCACCCCCTGCGAAACATTCTGGACCGAGACCCAGGTGATTGAAGGGCGCTGCCCCGACTGCAACCGGCCGGTGGAAAAGCTCAAGGAGGAGTCATACTTCTTCCGCATGAGCAAATACCAGGAACAGCTGCTGGCGCACATCGAGGCCAATCCGGACTTCATCCAGCCCAAGAGCAAGCGCAACGAGATCGTCTCCTTTATCAGTGAGGGGCTGCGCGACCTGTCGGTTTCGCGCACCACCTTTTCCTGGGGCATTCCGGTGCCGGGCAACGACCGCCACATCATCTACGTCTGGTTCGACGCCCTGACCAACTACATCACCGCCCTCGGCTATCCGGACGAAACCGGCAACTACGGCCGCTACTGGCCGGTCGATGTCCACCTGATCGGCAAGGACATCCTCCGCTTCCATGCCGTCTACTGGCCGACCTTCCTGATGGCCGCCGGCCTGCCGTTGCCGAAAAAAGTTTTTGCCCACGGCTGGTGGACGGTCGAAGGGCAGAAGATGAGCAAGAGCCTGCAGAACGTGGTCGAACCGAACATGCTGATCGACAAGTACGGCGTGGACGCGGTCAGATACTTCCTGCTGCGCGAAGTGCCGTTCGGCCTGGATGGCGACTTTTCCCACACGGCCCTCGTTCAGAGGATCAACTCCGACCTGGCAAACGACATCGGCAACCTGCTCAGCCGCTCGACCGCCATGGCCGTCAAATATTTCGACGGCATCCTTCCGCCAGCAGCGGAGCTGACCGAAATCGATCAGTCCCTCAAGCAGAAAAGCGAGGAGATGGTGACGATTGTCGATAAATTCATCGATGAGCTCGCCTTCAGCAAGGCTTTGCAGGCGATCTGGGAGGTCATCTCGGCCGGCAACAAATACATCGACGATACGGCACCCTGGACCCTGGCCAAGGACCCGGCCAATAGTGGTCGTCTGGCTACCGTCATGTACTGCCTGCTCGAATCGCAGCGCATCACGCACTTCATCCTGTCGGCTTTCCTGCCGGACACGTCGAAAAAGGCGCTTGAATCTCTGGGGTGGCATGAGGAGGTTTCCAGGGAAGGACTGGTGTGGGGGGGGCTAAAGGCGGGGACGACCGTAACCAAGGCTGCGGCGCTCTTTCCGAGAATGGAGGAGTAGCTGCAGTTTTCCAGTTACTTCTTTTCGGCCGGCAGTGACAACAACAGCAGGGTGGCCGCCATCACCTCATCGGGCGAAATATCCCTTATACAGCGGGATTTGATGGGGCATGGCGGCATCGTGCCGAACTTCGTACAAGGTGAGCAGGATAGATGATGGTTCAGGGCGACATGCCTCTCCCCACGTGGAGCCCATTTCGTCTCACTGCTTGGCCCGAATAGTGACACCGTGGGAATATCCAGCCCCGCGGCAATATGAAGCACCCCGGAATCACCGCTGATCACCAGGCTTGAACGGGCAATGACCGCCGCGGTTTCCGCGAGGGTTGTCATTCCAGCCAGGTTAAGCCCCGCTTCCCCGGCAATCATATCCCCATCACCCCGCTCTTCCTTACCTCCAACCACAACAATCTTGTAGCCGGCTTCGGCGAGCCGCTTCGCCACCAGAGTGAACCGTCCCCCCCCCCAACGCTTTTCCGGAATTGAGGCGCCGGGGAAAATCACGACAAATGAACCGGAACCAAGCGGGTGCAGCAGATGGCGAGCTTTGGACATGGCCTGAGGCGGCAGCGACAAGCTGGCTGTTTCGGCTTTCCGCTGACAATCCACTCCCAGCGGTTTCAGTAACAAGGCAAAATTATCCGGTTCATAGGCGGACAGATCATAACCAATTCTATGGGTGAACATCCTGCGCCGTTCGTTGGTGTCAAAACCGATCTTCATCGGTGCCCGTACCAGCCTCGCTATGACCGCCGACAGGCGGTGCCACTGTTCCGTATCGATAACGGCATCATATAGGCCCAGCGCTGCCCGGATCAACTCTCCGGGACGGTCGTAGCACAAGACCCTGCTCACGCGGGGCATCAGGGCAAACACTCCGCAATTGCGACGCTCTGCCAAAATCGTAATGCGGGAATCCGGGTACGACGTGTTGATGGCATTAATGGATGGAGCCAACAGGACAGCGTCGCCAATGCCTCCGGGGCGAATGATCAGAATGCGCCGGGGCGATTGAAACGGCCGCACCGGGGCAGAAGGGAGACACGAGGCGATAAGGACTCCCGCCAGACGATCTATTATCTTAAGCAACCTGATCTTCAATGCACATCAACCTCTGCCATTAGTAAACATGCTCCCCAATCAGAACGAGTTTGGCTTATAGAGCCTTACAGTAATTGTATTTGAGAGCTGCCCCCACGCATATTCCGGCTTGGTAAAAAAGAACTTTTCGGCGCGATTACCGGTTGCGCCATCAAAGTACCGCATAACATCATTATTTGTAAGCAGAATGGGAGCGACAACAAAACCGCGCTCGGCCATTGCGGGAATGAAGCGGTAGCTGGCCGTCCTTCCATTCATTGTGGCATTCAACGTCAGTACCGGAGACTGGAAAAGGAACCGGACCGCTCTGCCAAAAATGCTTGGCCTGACCTCTGCCTGCATGATGAGAAACTTATTGCTGTACGCCGACATATCCAGAGTTTCGCCAAAAGCGACTGTCTGCTCATGGACCAGTGTCACTCCGATATCGCGGGGAATGCCGGGTAATGCCTGAAGAACGAGGAATTCGCTGTCCGTTGCCACCGGCGTGTAGTTGTTCAGAATATAGGGTAATAGCGGCGCGTCATCCAGAGCCGGAAATCGTCCATCGATTGTTTCCATCTTGAATAAAAGGTACCGAGGACGATTCCCGCTGCGGAAAAATGAAAGATTCAGCTCCTGCAGATACGGAGTATAGGCGGAATACCCCTGGATAACCGGTCGTGGTCGATAGTTCAGATTGTTGGCCAGCGCCGCCCATTGCGAGTAGTTGAGTACATCAATCGGGGCCGTGCCCGCTACTGTTCGTGCAATGGGAAGGTCCGGAACCCGCTTCTGCTGTCTGTTCCCGCGGAGTGCCGCAAAACAGTTTTCCCTGTTACCGGTAACGGAGTTCAGGATCAGGCGGGAATTTCCGATCATATAGCGCGGCCAGTCGACAAGTTTCGTCAGCATTGTGCCCGGTTCCTGAAGATCGGCGGCCCAGTTGCACAGGATAACCGCCGCCATGAAGAAGGTTGCCAGACAGACCCGCTGCGTGCTCCCCATTGACTTTCGAAATGCTTCAGTGAGCAAAATTGAAAAAGCCAGGGGGAGAAAGAAGATATAACCCATCACATGCCCGTCAGCCCTGACAAAGCCATGTTTCCACGAAAGAAACAGATAGATCGTCGTGATTACCAGAATCCCGACACCGCTGAGGCTCAACCGTGCCGAACGAATGATCAGCCAGAGCGAAGCAAGAAACAGTACCCCTGCGACGACACAAATGACCAGCACTCGCGTCTTCGGAAAGATGGTCATTGCGTCGGTATACCCGCCTGCAATTTCTAGGCTCCCTCTCAACCACGGCGACAGGTTTCTCAATTGTTGACCGTCGGCCACCCATAACGCAAGAAAAACCGCTCCGAAACCTGCAACGATGGTGGAGGATGCCTTGACATTACGGTTACCCGCATGCACGAAAGCAGACACGACTATGCCAGCCGTTGCCGCCATGAACAGGGTGAACTTGACAAGGGCCAGCAAGGCAAATGCAATGAGAAAGATTGCTGCCGCAGCTTTATGTCTCTGCACGTCGCCCATCAGAATCATGCAGCCATACGCCATGACCAGAAACGCATGCTGTTCCACTCCTCCAGAATTGGAATAGATCAGGAACCACACGAGAAAGACAAATTTCATCAGCCCTGGTATCTGTCGCGCCAAGCCGGTGGCAGACCAGGCAACAACTCCGCTCCATGCCAGGGCAAACAGCATCCTCTGATAGGGAAACATGCCCTGGCTGACTTCTGTATTGAGAAATCCAAGGGGTCCATATGTAAAGACCAGATCTCTCCCGAACTGAAAGTTATGTGTCCTGGCATACTCCAGCACTGCTTGATATGATGAGT
This sequence comes from Dongiaceae bacterium, assembly GCA_035571735.1. Lineage (GTDB taxonomy): Bacteria > Desulfobacterota > Desulfuromonadia > Geobacterales > Pseudopelobacteraceae > JACRCG01. Next base: position 9,583 of record DATNCC010000076.1, read on the forward strand.
CCAAATCCGGAAGAGGTGCAGAGACGCCGCTTAAGAAGAATGAGCTGATATACGCCAGGAAAAAACAAAAAAGCCATGGATAGTTAGAGTTCGACGTACATGCCGCCAATCTTTGGTGGCCCATCAGTCTTTCACCCGATCAGTAGTATGTCGACTTTTGTCTAAAACACGACGATAAAGGGCAAGATGCCGCTCGGCAACCTCGACCAGACTGAAGCCAACCTCAATGGTCTTCCGCGCCTTGCGTCCCAGGATCGCACGTCTATCTGGATCGTCCATCATCCACGTAATACCTTCTGCTAGTTCACGCACATCAGCAACCTTGGCGAGATAGCCATTTTCGGCATGGGTAATAAGGTCGCCTACACCACCGACGTTAAAAGCAGCGCAGGGAGTACCGCAAGCCATTGCCTCCATGACAGTATTGGGCAGGTTTTCCTGCAACGACGGCAATACAAACAAGTCTGCTGACCTATAGAGAGAGATGAGTTTTTCGTCTGCCTCAATCGACCCATAGGATCGAACCGGAATCCCTTCAATTTCCGTTTCCCGACAATTGGGATCACCGAAGAAGACCACCGTTAGACCCTTCTGTCTCAATCCTCCCACGACCAGTGATAAAGCACTCTTGAGGAGCGCAAAACCTTTATTGTCATCCCGGGTAAATGATGAAGCCCCATAGAGCAGAACCAATCCTTTCTGCGGAAGCCCAAGTATGTCCCTGGCAGTTGCACGATCACCCGGTGCAAAACATAATGAGTCGATACCGTTCGGGATAACCTCAATCGGCATTGAATTCAGTAAGGAGCTTGACCGAGCACACTGGGCCATCCAACGACTTGGTGCAACAAATGTAACATCAAGTTTAGGCCAGCAGTTTGTCTTCCTGTTCCATCCCCAACGACTTAAATCGTATTCATGTCGGGCATTGAGTTGGGGGCATCGACCACAATTTGCATGATAGAGCTCGCAAGCACCCGGCAAATGACAGCCACCGGTAAAAGCCCAGGAGTCGTGCAGCGTCCATATGAGCGGCCCTGGCAAACTACTGATGGCTGCAAGCGGCAGAAAACCGTGACCGACACCATGGAGATGAATCAGATCCGGAGAATATGACGCAACATCAGGGCTAATTTCTTTTGGGAGCCAGGCCAGACTCCAAGGGGGGCTTAACCGTGAACGGTAACAGAACAACGGCAGCGCATCGAGATACGGACGTATCCCAGCACCCAGACGATCCAGCAAGCCCTTGGGACCTAGCACCTGAGGGTCAGCACTTTTTTTGTACTGAACCAGCATCCTGCTATCAACTCTCATCTGGCTCAGGCTACGATAGAGACGATGAGCTGAACGTGCAGCCCCACCTTGCTGTTCAAAGGTACTAAGAAGTAAGCACTTCATAACAGCCGGTACTTACGCAGTGGCAAGTACCCACGTATTTGACGAAAAAAATCAGCAATCTTCAGTAACAGCGGTCTCTCAGACTGAGCCAGTTTCAGTACGGCGGCATCATAGTCGTGATCGACTGCAGCCAGCAGGTTAATATTCAATGGAAACCGGCAGGGAAATGTGGGAAGCCCTGCATATACTGTCCGAGGGTTTACCGTGTGAGTTGCATCGACATTAAAGCCAATATTGGAGACTAAGTTCACCGCAGAAACCACAGTTAGACCTGACCGCAATAACTGAACAAAACTCCACTGGTAATCCCACGTGTCAACCTTTCCTGCTGCTGCCCTATCAAACTCTATCGCTCGCCTCCGGAAGCGACTACCACCCCCAAGAACATCACTAACCTTCAATCTTGAAGCCGGCTCCCACCACAGGGACATGTTGACATCATAGTACTGCCAGGCCCGATGCCAGCTGGCCCACCCCCAAATTCCTCCGTTATTGGAAAAATGATAACTTTGGACAGTAGATTTCCATTCACCAAGCAAGTTTGTCCCGCTAATCATCATGATTCTCTCGTCATGCCGATACAAAGCAAGCATTTCCTGACAGAAACGGAAAAATGTCGGATCGGGCAGACAATCATCTTCAAGAATGATGGCCTCCTCAACCTTGCTAAATACCCAATCAAGACCACTAGATACTCTCATCTTGCAACCAAAATTTACATCCGCATAGTCTTGAAGAACAGTGCAGGGCCAGTCAACCTGCTCAACAATTCTGCGAACTTCGGCGCATTTCTGTACGTCATCTGGTCGGCCAGACCGCGGGCCATCCGCCACCACCAGCAACTGAGGCGGTTTCGCTTCACGGATTGCGGCAAAAACACGAGCGGTTGTCTCAGGCCGGTTGAATACCAGTAACGCGACCGGAGTAGTCAGAGTAAAAGTGTTCACCGCTCACCCGGCTTGTTCAAAAGACGCTCATAGAGAGTCATAATCTTCCGCTCCTGCAATTCTTCCGAAAAACATTTTTGAACGCGCTGTCGACCGGCAGCGCCCATCCGTTCCCGTAATGCGCCATTATCAAGCAACGTCGAAATCCGCCCGGCAAAACCGGCCGAATCATCAACCGGGCAGACATAGCCGGTCTCCTCACCAGCCACCGATTCCGGCAGACCTCCGGTATCGGCAACCACGCAGGGAAGTCCGTTCGCCATGGCTTCAAGGACCGCTATCCCATGGCTCTCTCTGAGGCTGGGCTGGAAGTAAACTTGAGCTTTCTCATACCAAACTGATGGATCCGGAATATATCCCGGCAACAAGATCCGTTCCTCCAAGGACATTCTTTTTACCTTCTCGCGGGTTGACTCCAGCAGTTCTCCGTCACCCAGCCAGACAAACAGAGCGCCGGGGCAATCGCGCAACACCAGAACTGCAACTTTCAGCCAAAGATCTGGATTCTTGTACGCCACCAGGTGACCGGCAGTCAAAATTACCGGTGTGGCTGATTCTATTCTGCTTTTATCAATACGACAACTATTGTAGACTACCTCAATCCTGTTTCGGGGTATCCCCATCGTTTCCGACACTGATCCCGCAGCAGCATTTGAAACCGTCATTACAAGGTTATTGAGCATAGAACCGATCCGCAGATACCACCTTGGCAGGGATCGGAAACGTTGTTCAGGAAAACTATGGAGGATGTAGAGAACAGGGACCGGAAAGTAGAGTGCAATGGAGAGCCTTCCCGGATCTCCGGTTGACACCACAATCAGGTCGGGACGCAGGGTCAGAACAGTTTGCCAGAGAAAGAAGAAATCATAAATAGGGGTCAGGAAAGGAGTTGTATCGGTTTTGACTCGATTCGGCGACCTGACCAGTTCTACACAATAACGCTCGGAAAGGGAAACAAGCTCGGGACAGCTCTGGTCTGTCGGCACCAGCAACGTCGTAACAATTCCCTGTCGTGCGTGGATGCCCAGAAGCCGTTCAAGGAAGCGGTTCGTCCCGCCATACGTTACAAAATCAGGTACAATAACAAGAACTCTCATGCCATCTTCTCAGCGCTTTCCGGCTACAAGCAGGCGCATATCAACACACTGACTACGCCATTTTTCCCAGACCGGCGCCGAAAATGTCCGTTCACGGCAAACCAGGTAATCATGTTCACGCAAAATCTCGCAAAAGGGTTCAAGGCAGCTCCGTATCTTCGGCCATTCGATGTGATCATCGGGGTGGACATGGATATCTCCCTCATCTGCGACCTTGTTCCACCGCACCCGGAGTGCCGATGAAAGATAACGCCACCACCTATCCTGTCGTACTATATTGGAAATCCTCTGAAAAAGCGTGTCCGGCTGTGCGGACAGATGTTCGGCAATCTCACGGCAATACGTCTGATATTCCGGCCTGTTCTCCCAGTACGCAGGGCATACCTCGTGATCGATATAGACGATCCCGCCCGGTTTCACCACTCGGATAAACTCGCTAACAATGGCCAGATAATCGGGAATATGATGCAACACGGAATAGGTGGCAACCATGTCAAACGATTCATCGGCAAACTGTGACAGGTCATGACCGTTCAGAAGAGAAAGCTCCAGGCGTTCCGCATTTTTTGTCGAAGATTTCAATTCCCGCAGGCAACCGGCTGAAACATCGGAAGCAACAACTTCAGCTCCCATACTCAGCAGGTGTCGAGTCAGATTTCCCGTTCCGGCACCAAAATCAAGAACTCTGGGAACCTCTGAACCGGTCCGGATATATTTCAAAGCAAATGCCATAGAATCGCAAATTCTCAGCTGCTCCGTCCGATTGAATATTTCGCCGTGACGGGCCTCATAGAGCGGGGCGATCATGTCATGGACCCTGCTGTTATGGGTTATCTGGTCACACATGCCGTGGTCCCCAAATGGTTTCCCATACACCCCTCCGGACTACCCAGGCAGCAAGCGCACGCAGTCGCTGCCATGGGGAAGTGTCGGCAGCTGTCCAGAGCGGCGATGTGACACATCTCCTGCACGAACAGACCGACGCATCGGCAAGACTCAGACAGATTGAAAACCAGATATCAAGGATTCTCCGGGAAAAGTATTCCGGAGGATACGTGCCTGCCGCCCTGTTGGCCGAGTCCAACCGCAGCAGCCACCGCTCTGCGAGGTCTAGATATTTCGATTCGTGCGGCATTGAATTGTTAAGTACCATCTCATGCAATTCCTGTTCAGACGACGTAGGTTCTATCCCCAGTTCCCTTACCCGCTGCAGTCTGAGCGGAGCCACCGCAGCCAGCTGCTCCGAACCATATCGGGCGCAAATCTGTCCCGGGCTGATACGGTAATCCAGCAGCACTTTCTGAATGTTTGCAAATTTCATATACCTAATGGCACGTCCCCACAGCTCATAGTCCTGTGAAAAACGGAATCGAGGATCATATGACAGGCCATGTTCTGCAAAAAAACCTTTGCGCACCATGACCGACGGATGGGCAACTCCAACCGTATGGAACTGCAGGCATCGTATCTCTTCAGAACTCTCCGGAAGTTTCCAGATGCTGTTGTCGGCCGTGGGGAAAAATCGAACCCAACTGCCGCAGACGCCAACCAATGGGTTTTCATCCATGAAACGAACCTGGTACGCCAGACGCTCAGGTCTGCTGATATCATCGGCATCCATCCGGGCAATCAACTCTCCGCGCGCGAGCTCAAATCCTCTGTTCAAGGATGCTGCGAGCCCCAGATTCCCGTCATTGTGGATTAAACAGATACGGGGATCGCCATATGCCTGAACGATGCCGACGCTGTTGTCCGTCGAGCCGTCATCGATGATGAGAAACTCAAAATCGGTAAAGGTCTGCTTCACGATGCTGTCAATGGCTTCTCCAAGATATTTCGCGCCGTTATGGACAGACATCAATACCGTCACTTTGGGAGTAGCCATACGTTACAAACCTTCCGGCATCTGAAACTCGTGTTTTTCAAGCCAGACCGCAAGCACAAGAAGAATCCAGGTTCGATAGTCGTTTCGTTTTACGAATATGCGGGAATTTTCGAACGACAGCAGCGAGAAAATTTTTCGCTGCGGATTGTTCAGATAGTTATCCTTGAGAGTTTGAACCGTTCCACGTGCGAGCCATTTGTCTACCGGGGCACCGAAGCCAAACTTCCCCCTCTTCCTGATGGAGTCCGTCCAGGCATCGGCATATGCATCGCGCAGGATTGCCTTATCCCTCTCTTTCGTTATTTTAAGGTGTGCCGGGAGCGACATGCAGTACGATGCAAAATCGACGTCAAGGAAAGGAGCACGGAGCTCCAGGCCGTTTGCCATGGAAGCACGGTCGGTTTTCACCAGGATGTCACCCGGCATATAATTTTCGCTGTCCATAAACAGGGCATCTTGTACCGTTCCGGTCGGCCGCCACGAATACTTTTCAAACGCCATGCCGGTAACTGTGGCGTTTCCGCCTATTCCCAACGCTGCAAGCTCATCGTTCGTGAAATAAAGGTTCTGGGCATGGTGAGCGGCCATGATGGAATCATAGCGCTGTGAATAACGTGCCCCCGTACCGTGAAAATGATGTTGCTGCGCTTTTTGCCGGTTGCACCAGGCAAGAAGTCGCGCCGTTAAAGCGATCACCATCGACTTTGTAAGTGAGTACCCCCTCGCCTGCTCCATGAACAAGAGAGGGTGATACCACCAGTTGTACCCTGCCAGCAGTTCATCTCCTCCGTCGCCGGACAAGACTACCTTCACCTGCTGCCTCGACAGCTTCGAAATCAGGTACGTGGGGATATTTGAAGAATCGGCAAAAGGTTCGTCATATACTTCCTGCATCATTTCGATCAGTTCCGCAATATTGGTATCCCTGGCGGTCAATTCGGTATGGTCGGTACGATACCGCTGCGCAATTTCCCTGGCAAAAGGAAGCTCGCTGATCGCGTCCTCAAATCCGAATGAGAAGGTCTTCACCTTTGCCTGATGCCTGCTGGCAATAGCCACAATCGTACTTGAGTCCAGCCCGCCGCTCAAGAAAACCCCCACCGGAACATCGGCCACCAGCTGCTGCGCCACCGCTTTGTCAAACAGCAACCTGAACCTGTCAACAGCTTCTCCAGGCTCGATACTTTCACATTGGCTCGGGATCTGCCAGTATCGCTCCACGGTTACCCGGCCATTTTTGAAACAAAGCGTGTGCGCGGGGGGGAGCGTATGAATGTTCTTGTAGATGGTTGTATGAGGATGTACGTACAGATGCCGGCAGTAATGCACAACAGAATCCAGACTCAAAACGGGATTGACTAGACCGGAAGCGACAATCGCCTTTATCTCTGAGGCAAAGATAAATTCGCCGCCACTGCCGAACGCATAATAGAATGGCTTTTCGCCGAAGCGGTCACGGGCGCAGAACAGCTCCTGACCGGCATCGTCCCAGATGGCGAAGGCGAACATGCCCGGAACATGCCCGATGCAGCCGCGCTGATATTTGTCGTAAAGAGCAAGGATTACCTCGGTATCCGAAGAGGTGCGGAAAGGATAACCCGCCAGGCTCTCCCTGATCCCCCTGTAGCCGTATATTTCTCCGTTGAACGTGATCCCGACCGGTGCCGCCAATGAGAGCATCGGCTGGTGCCCCGCCTCAAGATCCACGATTGAGAGCCGGCGGTGCCCCAGGGCGCAACACTCGAAGAAGTGCATTCCGGAATCGTCGGGCCCACGGTGGGAGAGACTGTCGGTCATCCACCGCAGCTTTTCCCGGTAGCGCACGGCATCCGGCGCCACTATGCCCGCTATGCCGCACATGAGAATGGAATTTCAGTATTTGGCAATAGCATCGTTATCGTCCTTCACGGCAACAAAAGAAGTGTCACCCCAATTCGTTTGCTGCAGCTGGGTGCAGCCGGCAGCGGCAAACCATTCCCGCATTTCTTCCGGTGTATGTGTCGAGGCATAGCGTGGTGTAATGGCATCAAACACGTCCAGGATTCTCCATCTTATATCTGGAAGGCTCAGATTTACCAACAGATATGTCTCGATCAACGTGACGGCCTTGCTGCCAAGCAATGGGATTATTTTTACCAATTGAAAACAGTAATAAAGAACATAGGCGGCAAAATAGGAATAGGCGAGCGCGCATTTCGTGGAAAAGCCGTTTCCGAAACCCCTCTCCAGGGCGCTGGTGATTTTTCTGAACAAATATACGGATGGATAGTTGTAAAAACCCAGCTTTGAATAGACGCAGCAGGATATTTTACCCTTTGGCTTTACCACGTTTGCCAGGGCCTTTATCCCCGTTGCCGGATCGGGAGTATGATGAAGGACCCCGATCGTGTATCCGAAGTCGAAAATATCTTTTTTGAATGGAGGATGCAGAATATCCCCCTGGACGATGAGCACATCTGCATCGTCCCTGAAGTTTTCCCGCGCCGATTCAACGGCAAGGCTCAGATCGATGCCGACTGCGACCCCTCCCCAGATCCTGATCACGTCCAGGAACCGGCCGGGACCGCAGCCGAATTCCACTATGGTCCTGCCCCTTACATCGCCCTCGGCCAGTCGCGTGATGGCCTTGAACATTCTCGTCGTATGCCCCTCCATGGGTCTGCCGACATTTTCCGACTCAAATTGCACACGAGGCCATTTGCGCCACTCAAAACCGAAACTGCTTGAATAAAATTCCTTTGATACGAATCGCGGAATACCGTTGATGATCGGATAGTGCGCCGCGCCATCTTTAGTGGCCAGAATCCCTGTGCGAACCATACCGTTGGCAAATGACTCGTTTGTTATCAGTTCCAGTTCGCTGCCCGTGGCAGGGCAACAAAGTATTTCAGTAAACCTGGGGTGCACTGGTATCCCTGTTCAAAGTTTTATCCATGACTCCGGCAGAATATCCGCGGTATTGTAGCGCTTATCCCGGAACCACTCCCTGGGGGCAAAGACCGATTTGCCGGGATTATCATTCAGCCATGCCCCCCACCAGCTGAAGGAGCTGTTGGCAATGATGTTATGGCGGCATAAGCTCATGAGACGCAGATCTTCATGGGGCATGCCGCCGTTATTTCTGATATATCTGGCCGGATGGCGCAGCTTCAGGTTGCTTGCAACCCATTCCGGATCATCGGAGAACACGAAGAACTCAGGATTGCCAAGCTCCTGCGCCACCCTCTCCTCGGCTTTCCGATAGTATTCAATATCGCAAACCCCGTGTGTCTTTTCTTCCGTCACATAATCGCCACGACGGACATGCAGGGACACGGAGTTGACCGACTGTATTTCACAGGCAAGCTCCAGATTTCTGCCTGTCAGGGGGGGGGTGACCATAAACTCCTTCCGGATTATATCCCCTATATCGGCAAAATATCGCTCCGACTGCCAATATCCTTCCAGATACACATTGTCGGGCAGAGTCGATACCCGGGGATCGAAATGGAAAAATTTTTCGCGATAGTCCGTATACCCGGCAGCCCTCTGAAACAGACGCGCACACGTTGTTGCAAGCCTTGAAGAACCTCTGCCGCTCATCGAACTGACTTCCCATCGGGACGCTTTTTCAGCGGTGATGCAGAAATTGTCGAGTTCGAATTTACGCGGGGTGTTACCGACCTGCTCACCTTCCAGAAAGAAAAGGTCAAGCTTCAGTTCCGTGCCATGCCTCAATGAAAGACTTCTGGCCGCTGCATATTGAAACATCTGGTTGCCCAGCCCACCTATGAGCTTGACTATGATCATGTTGGTTGCCTCACTAAGCTTGCAGCGGATCAGTTTCCATGGGGAAGGTCGTATCGCTTCCGAATAGCTTTAATATTGAAGAATTCAGCATAACTTCTATTTATCCAGTTGTTTATATCTCCAGAAATATCTGAAACATACAGAGTCTCCGGTATATAAGGCAAAAACGGAACATCGGTGATCTGATCATTTCTTTTTTTTGAGCTGTTGATTAAATCATATCTAGATTGTATCGCATCACGATAAGCAAACGACTTGGGTAAATCATAAACAGCCAATGAACCGTTATCCACCAAAAACAAGCTAATCATGAACAGAAGCGTAGTTGCTTTAAAAACAGCAGGCGATAACCTGACAGGGACCATTTTCATTGCGACATATAGCGCAGTCAAACTTGGAAACCATCCCAAGATGAATATCATGTAGGCAATACTTAAAGTTCTTGGTGGTGGAGCTTGTCCCATGCTCCAAAAAGCGGGGAAATAAAGTATGATCATCAAACAAAGCCAAATAGAGGGAACGATCAATAATTTTGGCCTGTTGTTTTGATTATGCAGCAACCTGTACTCGGTTACCCTCTCTGCGACATCAGGAATTAAAATAAATGAGGCCGCCCAAAGAGGAAAAGATTTCGCCCAATGTGCAATATCTGTGAACCCGAATTTTATCGACTGAATTAGCGATGGACCGAAATGGTGTGCCAAGGGAAAGTATTGGGAACGGAGAGAGTTCCCTGGCGCCGCTGCAACAACAGCTACACCGAGTAGGCTGAGAAAAAAGAGGAAAAGGGATAACGCCCACTTAGGGTGTTTAATTTTGCATGCAAGTAACGTGACTCCAGCAAGAACAAACGTCTGAAGTAACATAATAGTTTCGTTAAAACCTGAAATTCCCGTAACCAAAAGGCATATCAACATAATGCAAGGCAATTTGGATTTGGCAGGATCAGTCACAATCCTTATGAGAACCGCCAGTGACACTAAGTACAATATGTTTCCGAGCTGATAAGTAAAACCACCTGCCAGCCAATAAAATGTTTCTGCTGGAGTCGGAACTTCGGACAGATATAAAGAAAGCAGGATAACTCCTGCAAATGCGGCCTGTTTATTTGTGACCAGCCCCATTCCTGCAATATAAACAAACAGATAGAAAGATGCAAATGTAGCCGGAATCAGAAACGATGGTATTAACCAGTAATACTTCATGAAATCAAAACATGCTACAAATGCGCTTATAGCGGCAGTACTGGCGTATCGTCCAGTCCAGGTATTGTACCAGGAGTACTGACTGTCAAGAAATCCACTATGATAAACCTTGTATGCAAAGTCAAAATCATCCGCTGAAGGCTGGGCACAAAATCCCAGAGTGATATAAATTGAAATATATACAGCAATCACAATAATTGTCAGTACATGCAGCTTTGTACTGTCGAACAAATTTATGAATCCATTTTCCTTCACAACAAGCTCCTGCTCATACTCAACCTCATGCCCGCCTCCAGAGAAACGTCATGCCGGGAAGACCAATATCTTGCGAGATAATTTCAAAATCTGCGCCGGTTTTCCTGATGATATCATGCATGGCCCGATGGGGGCCGGTGTTATAGCCGGATTCTTCCGATTGGAAGAAGGTGTCGTGCAACAGGATGCTTGCCGCAGGGTCGGTTCCGATGATCGCATCGAGTTCGCGATACACGGATTCATAACTATGGTCGCCGTCCAGGAAGAAAAGAGCCTTCACCGGGAGCGAAGCGGCAGCAAGCACATTCAGGGCAACGTCAAGACCGTCTCCCTGATAAAGCCGTACCTGGGGAATGCCGCGCACCAGCCTCCCACGTTGCTGGCCGGGATGTTCTTCGTGGCGTTCATGGTCAGGGAGATCAATCGAATGAATTTCGGTATCCAGGGAAAACGCCCTGCATATCTCATAGAATATTCGTGCCGACACCCCGATATTGGTTCCCCACTCCAGGATATGAGTCGGCCTGATGCGGCAGACAGCCGCGGTCATAAGCATCTGCTCGTTGAGCGGAAAGGGGTGAAAACCGACCTTAGGCACAAGACGCTCAACCACAAACTGTGAAAGTGTCCAGTTGTTAACCTCGAAAAAGGTACAGCCACCGTTGATCACCGGGTCAGCAAATGGCTTTTCAGGAACCCCAAATAGCGAACGAAAGTTCATGCTTTTCCCTCGATCAGATTAAAGTAGAGCGTCTCATACTCACCGGCAATTTTCTCCCATGTAAAACGTTCCTGCCAGGCGCGGAAACCGGTCTGCGCCATTTTTTCCCGGCCGACTGCATCATGATACAGCGATTCCAACAGCGCTGCAGATCCGGGGATGTTGGCGCGAACAGCGGTGAAGTCATCGGCAAGGCCCAGCATGATCCGCAACTTTTCAACGAAACGTGACTTCAAGGTCCCGTATCGCGGCAAAAATGCCGGCGGGTCAGAGGGAAGCAGCGCCCCGGCGGCGCCCGACCAGTCAATGATCTCGGCACTGTTTCCAACGTCGGTCACGAGGAACGGCGTGCGTGATGCCATGCACTCAAACAGGACGATCGGCGAACATTCAATGTTGGAGGGGAACAGAAACAGGTCGGCGGCAATGTAGGCCGACACCGTGTGCTGCCGGGACAACGTGGTGATGATAATCCGCTTGCCGTCGATCCGGAACCTGGCGCTTCCGTTCAAAAGTTCCGCGCGTGCCCGGCAGAGCTCACCACAACCGCCATCAGGCTCATTGCCGACAATCAGAAGCGTTGCATCGCGGATATCTGCCCGACTGAATATCTCCATCGCCTCTTTATGCCCCTTCACGCCGGTATGGGAGCCAACATGCAGAATCAGGAAATTTTCCGCCGCCAGATTTAGCAGCAAACGGATATCTTCAACGGGCCCCATAAATTCATCGGCAGCAGCACCATTCGGAATCAGAACCAGCCTGTCAATGCCATGCTTACGGGCAAAAGCGATGTCACGGTAGCAGTCGGACAGGAAAACATTCATGTCGTATTGGCGCATGTACTCGGGCAACTGCCTGAAGTAGTCGCGATAGCGTCTGGAATAGAGCCCGGAAAAACCGGTGGGAACAAATACCTTGCGGGAGGGTATTCGAGACAGCAACGGCAGGGCGATATCGGTGGCCCACTGCTGGGCCGCAAAATTGGCAACAACGTCAAAGCGGGACTCCATAAGAAACCGCTCATATCCGGCGACATCCCCTTCAATGCCGTTGACGGAATTTCCGCTGACCGCAAACGAAACAACTTCAACCCCGTTAATGCAGGCCCCGGTCCTGGCGGGATGCTTTTCCGTTGCTACGGTTACAGAGTGTCCCCGTGCCACCAGACGCTCGGAAAGCTGCCGGGTCACCTCTGCCATACCCCCTTCGGCGGGAGGATAGCTCTGTACCGTATGAAGAATCTTCATCCTGTCACCGGAGCGACAATCCAAGCATGGTTACAGTCTGTCGAGCGTAACCGGCAAGACGTTCCATAAAAGATTTTTTGTTCTCGCACTTTCGCCGGACATCAGCAACCTTGGAAAGAAGCCCGTAACCCTGACGTTCCCCCCAGTCGCAAAAATCGTTTACTACAATGCGCTTCTGCTCAGGCCATGCCGGACCGTCCTTCCGGATACTCTCCTGCGGGCTGTCACGGTATTCCAGGAGCGGCTGAGCAACCACCGCAAAATCAGACATGGTCAACAATCTAAGCCACAGGGCATAGTCCTCAATCACTCGAAGAGGCAAAGCCTCGGGAAATCCGCCAGCCATTTTCACGGCAACAGAACTAACCAGCACCGAGCTGCAAATTATCCGGTTTTCATCGAGTAAATCATCAAAACAGATCGTATCAGTTTCATACCCAAGCAGGCATCCCTGCCTTCCTTCATCCGGGAAGCATCTAAATGCGTCAGTACAAGATGCAAAACATCCGGAAGCCTGAAGTCTTTCCAGTTGAAGCTCAATTTTATTCGGCAACCAGCAGTCGTCGTCATCAAGGAATGCTATCCACTCTCCCCGACTTGCAGAGATGCCTCGATTTCTGGGAATCGCCGGCCTACCTGATCTCTCGCCAGGCAGCCAGATCAACCGGTTATCATTGAACGAGCGTACAACTTGCTCCGAGCCGTCCGTTGAACCATCATCGCACACCAACACTTCCTGTGGAGGATGAGTCTGATTGAGGGCGCTTCGGATCGCCTGCTCCAACAAGACCGAGCGATTCCACGTCGGGATGACGACTGAAACACCGGTCACTGCGCCATCCCCCTTGCTGCAATTTGAAAATTCTGCATCTAACCCTTCATGAGTCCTAATTTTATCAAGATGTTCCGTAACAAGGTCCTTGTATTTGATAGCCAGCAGATCAACTTCAAGTACTTCTGATAGATTGGCAAGTAATATTGCGTTTGCAGCTGAACTTCCTTCTGGAACAATACCTCTTCAATATGCATACAATAAATATCTTTGTGCTTTTTGACTATCTGCTTATAAATATAAGCTTTTTGCGGTGCATCACGAGTTGTTTTGGATTTACGTAATTTTCTATAATAAAAAAGGGGTTCGTTAATAACATGTACTTCCCATCCTTTTGAAGTACCTGAAATCCAGAAATCCCAATCCTCGTAGGCTATGTTGCCATCGTACCCGCCGGCATCCTCCCAGAATTTTCTGCGAAACAGTGCATTACCGCAGCAATTGTTCTCGACTAAAAAGTCTCCAATTTTTCCACCCTTGGGTAACCAGTACAGGTTTTGTAATCCAAACTCCTGGACACCACACGTTACGACCCCTATATTTGGGTTCTTATCAAGCACTGCAACAGCTTTCTCTAAAAATGTTGCAGCAAATTTGTCGTTAGCGTCCAGAGTCAGAATATATGGACTGTCTGTCAAGGAAATGCCTTTGTTGCGTGAGCAGGCCGTTCCCTGGTTAGATTCGAGATGTACGACTTGAAGTGCGGAATCTTTTACAAGCGACTCCAGAATGCTTTCAGTCAGATGATCCGTAGAGGCATCGTCGACAATAATTATATTACAATTGTCAAATGTCTGATCAAAAATGCTTTGGACGGAATCTTTCAGATAAAGACCGTCATTGAAGCATGGTATTATGACCGTCACCTTGAATTTGTTATCCGTCATCTTCCCTGAATCCATCTAGCTCTGGTTAAAATAACTGCGGATTGTCTTATAAACATCGGCAAGGCCGCCTCTTAAACTCGATTGCCAATATATTGCCGCCAGATTGTGTTCGAGTGCCGTCTTTAATTGTTTTCTTTCTGCATAGCACCTGGCAAACTCCCGATGGAGATTGGCGTAAAATATAGTTTCGTTCGACCTGGCATTTGTCAGGTGCTTTTTTTCAGGCCATATTTCGTGCCATTTTTCCAAGGGAGCCGGTCCGGCGTCGCCGTATTTTTCCCACTCACGGCTGCTTATGATTCTTGAATTCATCTGCTGTATGCCGCTCTTCCGTATCGATTCACCCTCGGTATTTATTCTATATTTCAGAAGAGGAACTGGAATATTTGCCAACTCGCCATCCTCCGCCAATCTTGTCCATAGATCATAATCTTCGGCTACAAAATAATTTTTATATCCCCCGCTTTTCAGGACCGCTTCTTTTTTGAAAACTACGGTAGGATGCGCAATGGGACAAATCACTGATAGAATTCTTTTTATAGCGTTGGAATTGGCAGGTTTTGGGCCGTAGCTGATCAATTTGCCTTGATCATCAATTATGTCGATATCCGATCCGACAAGAACCAGTTCCGAATTATTTTCAAATGCCGCAACTTGCTTTTCAAGCCGATCAGGATATGAAATATCGTCAGCATCCATCCTGGCAATCAAATCGGTTTCAGCCAGGTTTACTCCTTCGTTCAATGTCGCAACAAGACCCCTGTTTTCCTCATGCCGTACCAACCGTATCCTTGGATCATTGTATGAACGAATTAACTCGAGACTATTATCAGTGGAACCGTCGTCTAATATAATAAAATCAAAATTTGAATATGTTTGATGAAGAATGCTTTCAATGGCGTCCCTGAGATATTTGTCAGCATTGTATACCGGCATCAATACGGTTAATCTAGGTGAGTTCACAATGATCCTATTAGCTACGCACGGAAAAATCAACGGCAGGAATACCCGCGAGACAGAAAACGGCTACTCTCCATCATTTGTTGTTAAACATTTTTCCATATATAACTTCCATATTTGCGTCAAAATCATAATGTACTTTTGCCAAATTGTAAGACGCAGCAGTATATTCATCCCGATTCGCAAGGAAAATTTCCAGAAAACCAGGCAGCTTATCAGCTTCGGTTGGTTCCATATGCATGAAAGGTGGCATATGAGTTTCTTTGCAATCAATGTTGGTAATAACTGTCAAGCCGCTCCAGAGATAATTGGCAATTTTCCCCGATGACAGGATCATATTATCGAAATTGGCCGATCCTTGAATATTTTTATAGAAAGCAAGGCCAATATCAAAATTTGACAGCATCTTCATATATTGAGAATCATCATAATATTCCAAATCGATTTCAACATTTGGCAGACCGGAAACCATCTCCTGCAGGTTTTGCAAATATCCCTCGGTTCCCATGGTATGGCCCTGAAACGTAAACGACACCTCGTCAAGTAATGGATATTTACTGATAGCGGCGACGAATTCCGAAAGACAGGCCCAGTCGGCAAAATATCCTGAATAGATGATTTTTATTTTTCCGCCCCCAGCATTTCTCTTGAAATTGGACGGACGGGACGAAACCGGAAGATACTCGAATGGCAAAGAAACTCCCAGATATCTGGTCAGGTCTTCGCCACGCTCACTGCTCTGTATTACTCTGAGAGCACAGCTACCCAGCAATCTTCTGACCGACTCCAGGGGATAGAACCTGATTAAATCGGCACTTTCAAGCGAAACATATATGATTCTGGACAGATCCGCTCCCATTTCATCTGCTAGAGCCAGGGCATCAAAATCCGCAACAATTATTCTTTCGTAGCCTCTAATACGTCTCCTGACATACCAGACAAATAATTTTCTGCGAGTCTTCTCGGATCTGTTTCTGACAAGCAAGCTCATCAAACCACGCGACAAGACTTCAATTATATTTACTCCCGGCATTCTAAAATGCCGATCCCTGTTCAGCTCGTCCAAATATACATCAACCTCTACGCCTTCCTTATCAAAGAGGTAGGAACAAATATTTTTGAGCGTTGGCGAAACTTCAAAAGTATACCTGTAACAGACCAGTGCCGTTTTTCGCAAGGTAGTCACACTAACCACGAACCCCTCCGCAACAGACTCCCCAGGTATCCATCCCCGGCTCCTTCCCGGTAAGCCATTCCTGGGCAAAAATCATGCGCATGCCGGCAGCTTCGAAAAGAGTCCTGATTTCCGGCAGGAAAAGATAGCGCATACTGTGAGACTCATGAATCTCAACGACACTATCACTGGATTTATCACGAACAAAGACCTGGTAGCTGACATCTACAATGTTTTCCTGTACTCGCATGAATGGCTCGGCAATACGTGTCACCATTGTTTTCTCATCCTCCAGTCGCTTTACCCTCACGCTGGGAAGATTACCAAGAACAGCCGGGCCGTACCAGCAGTCAAAGACAAAAAATCCATTTGGCAGAAGATGCTCCGACGCTTTGGAAAAGGCCGCCATGAGATCTTCTGTCGTTTGCTGATAGCTCATGACATGAAAGAGAGAGAGTACAATGTCAAACCGCTGTCCCAGGCTCACCGTCCTAAGATCCCCGTGTGAAAACTCAAGCCTTTCCGCGACATCCGGAGCCAAGCTTGAACGCCTCATGACGGCAGAATCAAGCATCTGGTCACTGCTATCAATTCCATGGACGCGAAACCCTCTTTCAGCAAGAAGATTGGCGTGCATTCCGGTCCCGCAACCAAGTTCAAGGATATTGTTCCCCCCGGGACAATATCGCTCCAGAAGCTCTGTCACGTACCGAACTTCACTGAGATAGTCCTTATCTCGATACAGCAGATCGTAGTATCGGGCATATTCACCAAACACATTCATATCAGAACCTTGCGCAGTGCACTGTGTACTTGATTCATCTGGCTCTCTGTGAGAGCCAGACCACTGGGAATATAAAATCCTCTACGGGCGATTCTTTCGGAGACAGGATATACCTCATCCACAAACAATCCTCTCTTTTCAAAGACGGGTTGTTGATGCATTGGCCAGAAGAACGGCCTTGTTCCGATACCGTGGAGTGCAAGACTCTTCATCGCCTCAGCCGCGTCAATCGGCACTTCATCCTTCAAAACCACACCAAAAACCCAATAGATATTATCGGCAAAATTACACGAGGAAACCGGGAGTTCCAGACAGGAAAAATCCGACAGCAGTTCGGAATAACGTCTTCCCATAGCCCTTTTTATTTCAACAAACTCATCCAGCCTTTCCAGTTGAGCCAGCCCCAGAGCAGCCTGCAGATTGGTCATTCTGTAGTTCCATCCGAGTTCTTCATGTACAAATCTCCTCTCCTGCCGGAAGCAGAGATTTCTCAATTCCCTGCACCTTTCAGCCAATCCCTGGTCATTGCAGACCAGCATGCCACCTTCGCCAGTTGTAACAAGCTTGTTGGGATAGAAGCTGAAAGTACTGATGTCTCCAAAACTCCCGCAAGGTTTTCCACGGTAAGTTTGGCCGTGCATCTCGGCGGCATCTTCGATAATTTTTAAATCATGACTGCGGGCAAGCTCAAGGAGAGGGTCCATATCTACCGGTAATCCGTAAATATGAACCACCATGATGGCCCTGGTCCTGGAAGTTATCTTCAAAGCCACCTGGCTGACGTCCATATTCCAGGTATGCGGTTCAGCATCAACCAGCACAGGAGTGGCGCCTGCACGAACTACCGCGGCAGCACAGGAAATAATGGTGAAAGACGGTAGAATGACCTCATCGCCTGGCCCCAGCCGGAGAGCCTGAATGGCAATATCCAGGGCACCGGAACCATTTGCCGTCGCTATCCCGTGATTTCGCCCTACACGCCGGGCAAACCGCTCTTCAAACTCCCGGACAAACGGCCCTTCTGACGAAATCCAGCCAGTCTCGATACACTCCAGCAGGTACTTCTTTTCATTGCCATTCAGAAGGGGTTCGTTGACCGGAATAAAGTCCATCATTTTTCTCCCAATCTGACTTCATGGGCTGAAATGCCTTCAAATCTTGTTTTGTCGCCATCGCCGGCATAGGGCCCCTGCTTCACTTCAATCATCTCGATTTCTTCAAGAGCTTCAAAGCCGTGTCCACCGGATGCAAGAAGAATAACATCGCCGGCTTCAAGAATCCGGCTTTCGATATAGTTACGTTCAACACCATAAAAATCTACACGCAGCCTTCCACGCTTCAATATTAATACTTCCTGGGTATAGAAAACTTCTCTCTGAACCGGGTTGTG
This sequence comes from Dongiaceae bacterium, assembly GCA_035571735.1. Taxonomy (GTDB): domain Bacteria; phylum Desulfobacterota; class Desulfuromonadia; order Geobacterales; family Pseudopelobacteraceae; genus JACRCG01. The sequence continues at coordinate 28,160 of DATNCC010000076.1, forward strand.
CACATGAGGTTCGATCTTCTTTCCAGCAGGGTGATGCATATAAGCGAGCTGCTGGGAGAATGTGTCGGGAGTAAAAAATTTTACGCCGGACTCGGAATAATTTTGCTTGATGATAATCGCCAGAAGTTCGCCTCTATCTTCAACTCTCTCGATCATTGGATCATCCCTTCGAGAAAAACATTGTTGTTCCCGGACTTAAAGCATAGTTCCCCTGTTTCGGGCATTCACATTTTTGAAAAACCAGATAGTCAACTGATGAAGCGCCATAGGGCGCAGAAAAGGAGTGTAATAAATGTAATCGCTGTTCGTCTGCAAAAGAAAGCAACAGTTTTTTGGGAATAATAACCGGGAACTGCCATCCGGAAACCAGCCAGCTTGCAAGAGCATCATGGTCAAAGGTTTCATCCAAAAAGCAGTCAAACACCAGAGTCCCACCCGTTTTCAACAGCCGTGCTGCCTCGCGGATATATTCCATCGTCTGAATCAGCGGTAAATAGACGAACACGGCATGGGCATGTACCAAATCACATGTGTCTGAGGCGGTCTGACCTAACGTTCGACCATCTGCAAAATGGAATCGGAAGGAGACCAACGTGTTGGAACCATATGTATTTTTCAAGTAGTTCCGCCAATCGGGAGCCGTTTCGTAGACATCATATGCAGCAGGCCGGCACAAATTCACCACCTTTTCCAGATACATCCCGGTGCCGGCACCAATCTCGCAAATGTTTCGACAATTCAGGAAGATATCGAGTTCAGTCAACTTGGCGATGATCCTGTCCCGCCGCCCCTGTTTAAGACGAGATTCTTCCCTCCCCTCAAGATAATCGCACACCGAAAGACCAGCGGCAGCAGCAGCCGCAACGGTACTTCCGGCATCCAAATATCCTTTTCCTGCCCGCGTCAGAACATAGCCAAACCTTCGAAACAGATTGTCGACCCTCTGCGCAAGCAAGCCACGCATCTTGCTGGTTAGCCGATCAATGATTCCCGGTTTATAAAATTGTCTTGCCGACTGTGCCTTTGACGTCAATAGTTCGTCAATCTTGCTCACAGCCGCACCTGTCGCCTTTCCAGGCGAATACAAAAGGAGTTTCTGCATCGACTCCCGATCCGGTGCGAACGTGTCAATTGAGCACAGAACTGACTCCAGGGTCTCTAACAGTTCGGGCACATCCTTTACTACCGAGCCATATTCTCTCCCGGCGTTGACCGTAGGGTCATTCATCAAATCTTCCGTAATTTCGCCCGGGAGACGCTTCTTCAGGTAATTGGTGAAAAACTTGGGAGTATCAAAGAATATTACCGGCTTGCCAACAGCAAAAAACTCGAATGACACACTTGAAACACAGGTTACCAGAACATCGGCACAGGCGATGATGGCATTGATATTATCACCCTCATAAAACCTGAAATATTGAGATGGCACTTCCAATTTTCTAATTTCATCATACCAATCGATACCGCCTGTTGCATAATAGTTGGTCACCGGTTGGCTGCAATCAACTGGCAGCTTGACAATAACGTTATATTTTGAACTCCTCACCAGGGCTGTAATTATCTCAAGTCCGTGTTCACGAAGTGAAGCATGTTCGTTAAATGCCGGAGCATATACAACCGTGTAACGCTCCAAATCAAGTCCCAGCTCTGCCAATATCAAGTCACGACTATATGTCCCGGCAATTACCCGGTCCGACTTGGGATAACCAATATCGAATAATTCAAGATGTGGCGGCGGGGTACCGCCAACACGGTTCAGATAAGCAGTGAGAGCTTGTTTGTGGAATGGTCCGTACAGAAAGAAGGCATCAAAGGAAGAAAGAATATGTTTGGTAAACGTCAACCCTTTTGAAGGTTGGCCATGAAAGAGGCAGATGCTGTAAACACCATCTACCCCCAGAGAATACTGTTCAGAGGTGATGAACATGTCAATATTCCTGATCTGGCCACTTCTCAGCGCATGATCAGTAATATGCAGCACCCTGTTGGAAAGCGACGGCAACAAACTACCAAAATCGTCAGGTTGGGTAGAATGATGCACTATCAGAATGACGTCTGATGGAAACCTTTGAGCGTATTCTGTCAATACGCCTTCAAAAAATTGAAGTTCGCCGAGTAATGCAAGGTCGAATGCAATTACCCTTTTGCTGCCTTTGAATATCGTCCGCATATTACAGAAAGCAACGCTGCGAACCCTACTCAAAATATTTACTAAATTTGACAGCATGATAGCGCATATTCCACGGTATAGCGGGCAAGTTCATAACTGGAATCAATCAGCGGTACCGTGCTGCTGATCTCCGGCAGGGAACCGAATTCGGTACAACCCAGAATTATTGCGTCAGCACCGAGAGTCATCTGCAAATGATCAACCACAGACTTGAATGTTCGGGAGCATTCCTCTGTTATATCATCGGTTTTTATCCGTTCGATCAATCCCTCGATTTCATCCTGGCACCTCTGGTCGTGGCTGACAAATGTAAAACCGCTTTCCAGTAAAAAGCGTTCATAGGTACGGTGACGATAGGTTACCGCACTGCCGCAAACGGCAACTGCTGCACCGACAGGCAGCTTGCCTGCAAGCGACGCCACTGTAACCTGCATGATATTGAGAATTGGAATTGAAACATGGGGTTGCACCTGATCAAGAAAATAACAGGCGCTATTACATGGAATTACGATAAAATCCACGGGATAGTTGGCCAGCCTGTTACAGCTGTCAATCATGCCGGCAACCGGAGATTCCTCCCCATACAGCACATGCCGAGAGCGGCTGGGTATGTGAGGATTGCTGTCGATAATGGTCCTGATATGCTCCCAGTCTTTTCTGGCCGGCGTCATTTCGAGTATTTTTCTGTAGAATGCGGCTGTTGCAAAGGGGCCCATCCCACCCAGAATTCCAATTGTACCCGGTCGACACATGATCAAGCCCTTCTGAACAGTAAAAAATCGTGAGTTCGCTGCCCGCCTTCAAACGGAATCGGTCGGATGGCATCAAGAAAAGCACTGAAGGCCAGCATAAGATAGAATGAATATGGCTGACAATGAGTTATAAATGATGCAACCGCGGCGTTTATACCAGGACGGTTCAGGAACGGCGGCATCCTCAGAAAACGATAGCTCCGTTTCCTGTACACCAATTGATACCCGATCGATTTCATTAAATCATTAATCTCATCAGGTGTACGGTAAATCGAAAAATAGCTGTCAGTAATGCTCACCTCCCGGCTAAACAGATTGGCCGTGCTTCTATCAAGGATAATAGCACGTTCGCTCATTGCCGGAACAAGGTTGCTTAAAACTTTCTCCATGTCGCAATCTTCAACATATTGCGAGACACCACTGAAATAGATCAAATCAAACTTGTCCGTACAGGTGAACTCTGTAAGGGGGCATTCAATAAAGGTAACATTATCCAGTTTCATATCTTCAGCTTTTGTGCGCGCATAAGAAAGCATTGCAGGACTGATGTCCACTCCTACATATTTTTTTACATGAGGTGCAAATGAAAAAGCCCATCTGCCGTTCCCGCAACCAAGCTCAAGAACCGTCATATCGCGATGTAACGACACAATCCTTTCCAAATGCCGGAATTCAAAGAAATGACGATAGGGGGCTTCACATGCACCGCCACCACCCATCCCATACACACCGACTATTTCAGGAGGAAGCCCGTTAATGTTACTCCAGTAATCTTTTACGATCTCGGACGATTTCACTTATCTCCCATGGCTGCCGAAGAGATTTTGAGCCTTCTGCAGGTCGTCGTATGTATCGATCTCAAACCATTTGTTGCCTCGCACATCCACAAGATTAACCTTGAATTCCCGTAAATGCTCGGCAACGATAAGATCGTAATACAAATTCACCTTGTCCTCTTGAACTCCGGCAGACAGCCAGTCAGTCATCTTTTTTGCACCGACGGCAGTCAGATGCAGGAGTCCCATCGATTTGTGGTGTCCATCCCTCAACAAGCCCAGATCGCGTATTATTTCCAGGGATTTTACAACCCCGTCCTCACCGGACTGCAGATAAGCGCCATCAATATCGCGAATGGAGGAATCGGCGTACCAGGCGAAATCGCCGGCAACCTTAAGGTCAAGCACGGAGTCGTCAAAAAAAACATCCCCCTCCAGAACCCATACAGGCTCATGAACCTCACGCAAGGCAAGATAGAGACTGAACATGCTGTTGGTAGACCGGAAATTTGAATTATGGATATACTCTACGGTCATTCCCCGATATGATTTACCAATTTTATCCTGAATATTTTCCTTGAGATGCCCGACAACGATGCTCACCCTGATAACCCCATGAAGTGCAAAATGATTCAGGGCATTCTCAAGAATAGTCACCCCGGCGATTTGGACGAAACATTTAGGTTCCTGCTCGGTAAATGGCAACAGCCTTTTCCCCTCGCCTGCAGCCAGAATTATTCCATGAGTTGTTTTCATTGATCCTCCAGCAAATTGTGGGATATATGGTTCCACCTGCTTGGAGCATAAACCTCACCGCCGCTAAAAGCATATTTGTCGAAATTGTTGACCACTCCATTTTTTGTTAGATAGCCGGTTACATCATTGCTGATGACTTCTATCATGGTGATGGGGAATACATTGTCATCCGACCACTCACCATCTCTCGATGCCCATGCCCCGACCAGGTAGGTGCCGGGAAAAACAAGAAGGCTGGGTATCGTAATTTCTATTGTGTGCCGTCCTTGCTGCAAATCGAGCTTCATTCCTTCCCAACTGGAAACATAATAATGGATTGCCTGTTCCATCATGGTGCTGATTTTGAAGCCAAGTTCAACATGGCTGACGTCCCTGATGCATTCAATCTGCAAGCGGACCACCACAGGCTTCCCCATGACAAAAGATGTTGCCGGTCTCCCGAATTCATCAAACAGGCTCAGATGAAGCAAACGAAAATACAACTGCGCACCGCCATGCCGTAACAATGAAAGATCAACCGAATCGGCACTGCTGTATTGAGAAGTATAGGTAGTAACAGCCTCACGAATAGTACCGATTTGCACCAGTTTCCCATCGCACAGAATAATTCCCTGCGTGCAAAGCTGGGACACTGCCCCCATGTTATGGCTCACGAACAAAACCGTTCGTCCTTCTTTTACCGACACATCCTCCATCTTCCCCAGACATTTTTTCTGAAACTGAGCATCCCCCACCGCCAACACTTCATCCACAATCAATATCTCCGGCTCCAGATGCGCCGCCACAGCAAAAGCCAGCCGCACAAACATGCCGGACGAATAGCGTTTTACCGGTGTGTCCAGGAATTTCTCTATCTCGGAGAAATCTACGATCTCATCGAACTTCTTCCTGATCTCCTGCCTGCCCATCCCAAGAATGGCGCCGTTCAGATAAATGTTTTCCCTGCCGGTCAGCTCCGGATGAAAGCCGGTTCCAACTTCCAGCAGGCAGGCCACCTTGCCTTTTATCCTGATACTTCCGACAGTCGGTTCAGTGATACGGGAAAGAATCTTCAAAAGGGTTGACTTTCCCGCCCCGTTCCTTCCGATAATGCCAATTCTCTCTCCTTGCTTTACTTCAAAGGAGACATCCTTCAAAGCCCAGAAATCTTCATGGGAAGCAGACGACCGGGAACCGGGAACCGGAAACCGGGAACGATGAAGAAAAGGAGCTGCCAGTTTTTTCCCGAAAGAGGACAGGTTCTTGGCAAGTGCATCACGCAAGGAAGAGTGATCCTCACGTTGCTGGTGAGAGATGGTGTACTTCTTGCCGATATTTTCAACTGTTATGACAGTGGACATAAGGCAACTTTGGCTGTATCTGATTTAATCATTATTTCTAATATGTTGGCCATGATAGTTTATGGTCTTCTACGGCTTAAATACAATTCCAATCATATTACGTCGGCCAGTATCCGCTCGGTTCTCCGAAAGAACCGGACACCTGTTGCCAGCAGTACCAGCGACAGGGCGGTCGACAGAACCAGCCCCGGCCAGTAGAGTTCAACAGTCCCGTTCAGCAAGGCCCATCTGAAACCATCTATGACTCCAACCATTGGATTAAGAGCATAAAGCAGGCGCCACTTTTCAGGAACAATACTGCTGGCAAAGCCAACCGGGGAAACATACAGACCAAACTGAAGAAGAAACGGAACAACAAAACGGAAATCACGATACTTGACATTCAGGGAGGCAAACCAGAGACCTGCACCAGCCGCGGGAAGAAAGGCCATAAGCAGAAACATTGGCAACATGACCACTCTCCAATCCGGCAGATATCCATACCAGACCATGATGCCCGCCATGATAACCAGGGAAATGAACAGTTCTATCAGACTGGCAATGATGCTGCTGGCCGGGATGATGATGCGGGGAAAGTAAATTTTGGTCAGCAGGTTGGAATTGCCGACCAGAGATCCTGACCCTTCCGACAAGGCATTTGCAAAAAAGTTCCAGGGCAGCATAGCCGAAAAGACTAACAAAGGGTATGGCACCCCGCCGGATGGCAACTTGGCCAGCAAACCAAAGACCACCGTAAAAGCGATCATGGCCGCTAAGGGGCGGATAATACTCCAGGTCACTCCGATCACCGTCTGCTTGTAACGTACCAGAATATCCCGCCAGACAAGAAACCAGAACAGTTCCCGATATCGCCAGACATCACGCCAGTAGTGGAGCACCGGACGATTCGGCTCGATCAGCAGCTCCTGTTGTGCAGTTTCTTTTCTGGGCATGTTCTCTTTCTGTTTCATATCTCACGAACCGGTCGCAGCCGCTTCAAAAAAGGAAAAATCTTCATCGCATAATAGCCTGAAAGTGCCAACGCTGCCCACAAAAAACCGAAGTTTGCCGAAACAATGTTCAACGATTCGGAAAAACGTTGCCGGTCACTTACGCCGCCGGGACGGGCATAGGCGATGAAGTCGGGGGCATAAACGAAATGTGCCCCGCTTTTCATGAGCCGCTGGTTGAAATCAAAGTCGGCATATACCTGATAACGGCAGTTGAACGGTGGAGCAGGATGAAGGGCCTTGTTCACCAGAAGCGCCTGATGGTGAAGTGAATTGTACATTTTCAGGTGGAAGTCCACCCTGGGCTTGAAAACCGTTCTCTCACCCATCCGGACTGAGCCGTACACCACATCATTCCGATGATAGCTGCTCATTTTATCGGGAAGCGTGATGATCCTGTCGCCGGCACCTAGAAACAGTATGAAGCTGTCAGCAGCCGCGACCACCCACCCCTTGTTCATGGCGTCATAGACGCCGTTATCCTGCTCGCTGACCCAGTAGGAAATGTGTGCGGCGTATTTTCCGATGATATCCGGAGTACCGTCTGTCGAGCCGCCGTCAATGACAATATAGTCAATCTCGGCAGTTGCCTTTTTTTCAATGACGCTGAGGATGGTCTCCTCAAGAAGGGCGGCGCCATCCTTGACCACCGTGATTACTGAAATCCTCCCGACGCCGCTCATGGCCTGGAATGGAGTTCCGGCTGCATTTCAGCGGGGAAATCGCTGCCGCCGCACAACAAGCGAAAGATCATCATGACCCGATCCCATTTTCCCATGAAAAGCCGCAGCAGGAGCGACCCGACAATAACCATCCGGACCATCGGGAGCGCCGCCGGATAGTATCTGCGGGTAAACAGAAGGCGATTGCGGATATTGAAATAATCACTGGTGTAGCTCATTTTCGCCGGGTTGCAGCTGGTACCGATACTCCCCCCCACCTTATGGTAAACCATGCTTCCGGGAGCGTACCCGAGCCTGAAGCGGCCTTCGGCGCGGATTGCCCAATCAGCCTCTTCGAAGTACAGGAAATAGTCCTCGCAGAGCAGCCCCACTTCGTCAAGGAACTGCCGCGATACAAGCATCGAGGCACCCTCCACGTAATTCATCCACGCCTCAGCCCGCTGCTGGTTGACTCTCCCGTGCCAACGGGTGAAACGTCCGTAATGCCAGGGAAGCCCGATCCAGCGGCAGTAGTGCCCCCCGCCCAGGGCCTGGACCTGTGTACGATCGCAATGCATAAGAATGGTCGAACCGCAGATCCCGATCCGAGGCTGCTGACCGGCCCGTTCGATCAGACGGGTCAAGGCATCCGGTGCCACTACGGTATCATTGTTCAAAAGCCAGCAGTAGTCGGCAGCACCTCTTGCCATCGCGTACCGCAGCCCCACATTGTTGCCTCCGGCAAAACCCAGGTTCTTGTCGATCCGGATAAGCGTCAGCAGCGGATCAACGGACGGCATGCCTCCTGTCTCGGCCTCAGGACACTGGTATTCGGCATACCGTATCCAATTACGATCCGCCCAGTTTCTGATCTCCTGCAATGATTCATCGCCGGAACCATTGTCACAGACCACGATCCGGAAATCCGGGTAATTCAGGAGCAGCAGACTTTCCAGACATTCAACGGTGTCTTGCCAGCCGTTCCAGTTAACCAGAATAATAGCAACTCGGCTCACGGGTAGATGCTCCAGACCACCATCAGCACCCACAATATCCCCACCACAAAAAGCGGCCGGTCCTTCAGCAGAGATTCGGTCGGATCCCCACCCTTACCAGAACTGACTCGCAACATGTAGCGTAATAATCCGAAAAGACAGAGCGGAACGCTGTATATGAGCGTCTGCTTGTTTAAAGCATACATGGCGTAGGTAACCAGAACGGCTCCCCCGGTCATATACATCGTGCCATCCAGAAAGCCCGGCGGATAGTGCGACAGACTTGCGCGATGCTCTCCTGCCAGGTCGCCCAGAGAGCGTGACTCGCTCAATCGCTTTCCGGTACTGAGAAACACCGCAAGCAAGAAAACCGTTAAAAACAGCCAGGGTGAAATTGGCACATGAAACAGCTCCCCTCCGGCCTGAAGGCGGATCAGGAAACCGGCCGAAATGCAAAAGAGATCAATGACCGGCAACGTTTTCAGCAGCAGGGAATACGAGGCTGTAATAGCGGCGTATCCGGCCAGCAGCAAAAGAAAACGTGGAGAGATGAGGCCTGCCAGCAGCAGTCCACTGATCAGCAGCACGGCCGAGAACATGCGTGCGCCGGCAAGGGTGACAGCCCCGGACGGTACCGGCCTCAAGCACTTTCGAGGATGATGGGCATCCCCTTCACGGTCCAGGAGATCATTCAAGATATAACCGGCACTGGAGACCAGACAAAAAGCGCCAAATGGCGCCACACCTCTGATGGCAACTCCCGGCAGCAACATCTGTCCGGCCAGAAAAGGAGGAAAAAACAGCATCAGGTTCTTCAGCCACTGGGCGGCACGCAGCATGATCAGGTAGTGTAATATCACTTGGCACGTTCCAGTCTTTGATAATACATCTTGGCCGCACCCCTGTAATGGGCGTCAACCGGAGCAGCAGAGTATGCCCGACGGAAAAAGTCAGCCGTCCTGGCATCGTCACCAATAAGCAATGATATCTGTCCGCTCCGGTAGAGCCAGAAGGGATCAGGTTGTCTCTGATAAATTATTCCTATGGTTTCCAGCAGGTCATGTGCCAATGAGACTTTCTCCGTGCGGTCAAGGGAGTCAAGCCGAATGCTGTCGGCATTGCATAGAAGCACCAGAAGGTCGACGGGAGCATCCTGTTTTCTCTTGAAGAGCTGAAAAAAAAATGTCCGGGCCTCAGCGTATTTGCCTTTTGCAATCATCGTTCCCATGATGCTTGCTTTAATCGGATAGCGCATTGAAGCTCGATGATTAAGTCGATCGGCAGCGGCAAATGCCTCAATTGCCTGGTCGATTTTACCATTCTGCATCAGGACGCCACCCAGGGAATAATATGCCGATCCGAATTCCGGTGACTTGGCTACGGCATCCTGGAAGAAGGACAGAGGATCTTTCCAGAGAAGATTCCTCTGAACAGTGCCAAAAGCTGATCCACACAATAACAGGACAAGAAACGAGGAAAGCATGACTGCATGTTTTCGCTGCCACACCTCACAGATGCCGACCATTCCCAAAGCAAAAAAAGCCGTAGAGAGGTAAAGGTAGCGCTCTGCAAACGGTGTCCAGGCGACCTGCTTCACTGCGACCAGTATGGCCGGTGTTATAAGGAGCGCCGCAGAGATGAACAAGATCCCCGGCAGTCGGTAACGGCGAAACCCCAGCCACAAAAACGGAATGAGAAGCGCCCCCACCGGACCATATATCGGGTGTACGGTTGTTATGGCAAAGTTAAGTGGAAAGGGAATGATCAACTTCCTGGCATAGAAACCAAATGCGACCAATGCTTCCAGCGTTCCTTTCGCTAACTGAAGATCCGTACCGGAGATGAACCTGCTCAAGGCACTTGTGCCGCTCCGGAAGAGCAGAGCGGTTAAGACCAGCAGTACGCAGGGTGTTGCCAGAACAACAACCGCCGTTACCCGGTGCCGTCCCGTGGCTGCTCCCGGCCAGGTCAGGATGAGCAGGAGGGAAACTGCACCAAAGGCGAGTGCCGTCTCCTTGGTTAGCAGGGCGGCGCCAAACATCAGCACGGCGGGAGCCATAGCCTGCCATCGTGGTTTTTCAAGCCAGCGCAGCCAGAAATAAAAGGCAGAGAGCACAAACAGTGCAAGCAGGGGATCGGTTCTTCCGGAAATCCAGGCAACCGCTTCCACATTGGCAGGGTGCAGGGCAAACAGCAGCGCAGAAAAAGTCGGAATCAACGGAGATGAACCATCCCGGGAAATCCTGCGGGCCAGAAGATACACCAACAGAGTGTTGGCACAATGCAGCAGGACATTTTCCAGGTGCATGGTACTCGGCTCCATCCCCCACAGCATGTTATCGAGGTAGAAGGAGAGTTCGAGTATTGGTCGATAGTAATAGCCGTTACCGGGCAACAGGATGCTGGAAAGCGACGGGGAGGCGGAGAAAGCAGCCATGATGCCCGGATCATCAATAGGATGTATGCCGTTCGACAGTGCCGGATAATAAACGGCAAGAATTACGGCAACCAGCAGCAAGGGGACAAGCAACGGATGATACGGCTGCTTGTTACTTAGACACGATCTCAAGGAAGAACGCCTCCATATCCTTACGAAGCGGCTCAATCTTCTCTAATAGCTGTTGCTTGCCGATCGACTGCTGGATAAACGACTGCAAGGATGCTTTCTCGATAAACACTTCTTCGCTTTGGCCATCGGGAGAAGACACCAGAACGGTATATCCTTTCACGCCGCGTTCCAGGATGCGTTCCACGCTGTCCACCACAAGCAATTGCCCCTTGTTGATCACCCCCACACGGTCGCAAACCTTTTCGACATCATCGGTAATATGAGTACTGAAGAAGACACACTTGCCACGCTTTTTCAGGTCGATGATAATTTCCTTCACAAGAGCCCGGCCAATCGGGTCCAACCCGCTCATCGGCTCATCCAGGATGTAGACGTCGGGTTCGTGAATCAGTGTTTGAGCCAAACCCACCCGCTGTACCATGCCCTTGCTGTAACCACGCATCAGGCGATTGCGGGCATCCCACAATTCCAGCAGTTTCAACGTATCCTCAGTGCGTCGCGCCAACAGCGCCTCGGGCATCCTAAACGCCCTGCCAACAAAGTGAAGATACTCCTCTGCGGAGAGATAATCGTAAAACGCAGGATTTTCCGGCAAGTATCCTACTGTTTTTCGAGCATCCGCATCAGAAATTGCCTTGCCCATGATCGATGCCTCGCCTGACGATGGCTGCAACAGGCCCATAAGACATTTGATAGTGGTACTCTTACCGGCACCGTTGGGACCCAGGAATCCGAACACCTCACCCGGTCCAACAGAAAGGGAGATCTCATGCAGAGCCTCGACGACATGCCCCTTCCTGCCCTTAAAAGTCTTGCTCAATTTCGTGATCTCAATGGCCGGCATTACTTGTTTCCCCCTTCGTTACCGGAAAAGCAAACTTGCTGGTACTTTTCACCTTTCCATCCTCCTCAAGATAGAACCTGCCGCCATAGGGATCAACCGGAACAGGTCTTAACAAGCCGGTCTTTACCAACTGGTCAACCGAGGCAGGAAGAGCGCGGTGCTTCTGACTGAACAGGTCACGAGCCACTTCTATCCGGCGTACCTCACGAAAGGCCTTGAGGCGTGTCTGGTAGCTTTTCTTCATTGCCGGATTCTTCTCGTTCTTGTCCATTGCAGTTAAATAGACAATGGCAAGTTCGGTCTGACCTGACTCCTGCATGTAGCGCCCTGCCAGGCTTTTGTACAGATTCACTCCGCTCAGATCACCGGCTCGCTTGTATAACTCTGCTGCTTTCGCATAATCCTTTAAAAAATAGGCGTGGTTGAACCCTGAGAAAAATGGCAGATACCAGTCCCACTTACGATACTTCATTCCGTATTCGAGCAGATCATTTGCCACCTTGAACTGTCTGGCATCCCACGTCAAAAACCCCTGGGCAAAATAATAGGCATCCATATTGTAGGGGTCGAGTTGTACCGCGCCATGCAGCAGACGGGACATCCCCTGCAGATCCGCCTGTTCGGCAAGCTCCGGGCTACTCGTAACCCTGTCTATCACCCCTCCATAGTACATCAAAACCTTCATCACCAGCGATACTCCAACAAGCTCCTTCTGGTCGGCGCTGAACGGCTTTATCAACTTGACGCTGGGAACAAAACCCAACTTCTCCTCGATCGGCTTATTGCGCATGTACTGTACAAAAGGAGATATCAGCAGGCAATAGGCAAGCAGTCCTGAAACCAAAAGAATGGCAGGAGCAGGAATACGCTTCACTTCATCTCCCTCCGGTTGAACAGCAGGGCGGCAGCTCCCAACAGTATCGAGGTGTATGCGACAAAATAGCCGGCGGTGATCCCCAACCCGACAAGATTTGGCGCCATGCTGTATATGGCATTTACCTTCAGGTCGAAGCCGGAAAGATTGGGTAACAGATAGTAGAGCAGCGCAACTATCGGTTTCAGGAGAGGAGGCACAGCCTCAGCCGCGGCTGGTGAATTGACATATTCATAAACCTGCTGGGTGATGCCGCTGGCAAGAAAAGCGCAAATGGTCCCGAAGATCGGCAGAAAGAACGAGGTGCTGACAGTTGACAACAGCAACGCCACCCCCACCAACAGGATGTATTTGAGAGTGGCAAACACGATTGCCAGCACCAGCCAACTCCATACAACCGGGCGGTCCGGAGGGTAGATTCCGGACGTTACCTTGATCACCAGGCAGGCAGCGGTACCGAGGAACGCAGCGGTCAAGACCAGGAACAGGGCCAGGCCAAAGAAACGTCCCAACAGGTAGGAACTCCGGCTGATCGGCAGGCTGAGGACACTGAAGGTATAGCGACGTTCCATATCCTTCCAGAGCGAGGTTGCCCCCAAAAATACCGAGAGGAGCAGCAGGATGAACGATATGAGGGATAGGGACAGGGTAATGGAAAGCTCCGGCACCTGGCGCATGGAGAGTGACGCCGCCGACGGGATGAACAGAAACAGGACCGTCAGTACCATGATCCCCTGGAAGACACGGTCCCGGAAGATGCCTTTAAGCGTGATCATCATGATGTTCAGCATGGAGTGGTTCTCCTAAACGGTGAAAAAGATGGTCATTATCCTGCCGGAACAGACAGCAGCGCAATAAAAAAAGCGGGATGTCAAAACATCCCGCCTTTTATCTCTAAATGTGCAGCGAATCAAGTGGAATCAGTATGCTGTCCAGGCGTTGGTAGCAGAGAAGTTTGATACGTTTGGAGCAACCGAATACGTATTGACAAGCGTTCCTGCCGCATCCTGTCTCCAGAAGATGGAGGTGGAGTCGCTGGCAGTACCGAACGTTTTTGAACCGGACTGATGCTTTGTCAAAATCGCATAAGTTGAAAAGGCCCCGTTCGTGTTAAGAAGACCGTTGACTTTGGTGGAGAATTTGATGATCGGGTTCGTGGCTGCTTCAGCAGCAGTATTATTTACACCGCCAAAGAGTGACATATTATCGGTACTTACAGCATTATTAGAAAGCTGGGTAGCCTGTGCAACCGCTGCAAAAGACACGAGAAGCAGGGAAAGTACAATAATCTTTTTCATAATATCCTCCGAAATTTGTATTTAGAGTTGGTAAATTCTAGCGTTGATCGATATAGGCTGGATAAGACTGAAAGTCAGCCTGATACGCTTCCATACCGGTCTTAAAGTTCTTAAGATCGGAGTTAGATGCGGCGTTATAGGCCTTCTCGCGGTAAGCCGAGAACTGCGGGATGGCGATGGCTGCCAGGATACCGATGATCGCAACTACGATCAGCAGCTCGATCAAGGTGAAGCCTTTGTTGCTCCTGAGTTTGTTCAACATAATGTTTCTCCTTTCATGGTTTGTGCTCTGAAATCAGAGCTTGGATGCGAAGATTCCATTCGATATTGCAATATCAAGTCCAACCTGATATTTCGCTTTAACAAACTGAAATTATAGCCAAAACAAACTTGTCCTCCCGAGCCCGGCACTCCCTTGTACTCATAATCGGCATCAGAGGTGACAACAATTGTCACTATTTATACATTTATGCCCCCCCGACCGTCCCCCCTAATCCTCCCCGCTATCGAGCCCGAATTTCGCGAGCCGATACCGAAACGAACGGAACGACATCCCCAGCAGTTCGCCCGCCTTCTTTTTCGCCCCCCCGGTCCTCTCAAGCGCCTTGAGCAGATATTTTTTCTCCAGCTCCTCAAGCAGCGGTTCAAGCATCATGCCGGACTCAGGGATGTCACATTCAGCGGTGAGGCAGGGTATTTTGCTGGCCAGCAATTGCTGCGGCAGGCTCGTTTCTGAAATAACCGCCTGATCAATTATCAGACTCCGTTCGATGCAGTTCTCCAGCTCGCGGATATTGCCCGGAAAGGGATGATTCATAAGCATCTTGAGTGCGCCGGGGGTTACGGTTACCGGGACAGTTTGTCCGCTCGTCTGATATTTCCGGCAGAAGCTCTCAACCAGGAGCGGTATATCCTCGATCCGCTCCCGTAGCGGCGGCATCACCAGTTGCACCACGTTGAGGCGGTAAAAAAGGTCTTCACGGAATGTCCCTTCCCTGACCTGGCTTTCAAGATCACGGTTCGAGGCGCTTATAATCCGTACATCGGCTTTGCGGGTCTGGGCGTCCCCTACCCGCTTGAATTCACGCTCCTGCAGCACCCGCAGCAGTTTGGTCTGCATCAGCAGCGGCAATTCGCCGATCTCGTCCAGAAACAGGGTCCCTCCCTCGGCCTGCTCGAACAGCCCCGGCCGGTCGCTGACCGCGCCGGTGAAGGAGCCTTTCTTATGCCCGAACAACTCGCTCTCGATCAGGTTATCAGGAATGGCGCCGCAATTGACGGCCACGAACGGCTTTGACTTGCGCGGGCTGCAGGTATGTATCGCACGGGCCGCCAGCTCTTTGCCGGTCCCGCTTTCACCCAGTATCAGCACACTGCTCTGGCTGGCGGCAACCTTCTGGATCAGGTCGAACAGTTCCAGCATCTTCCTGCTTTTGCCGATGATGCCGCAGAAACTGTCCCGCTCGCTGGCTCCCTTTTTCAGCAGTATGTTTTCCCGCCTGAGTCCCTGCTTTTCGAGCGCATTCTTGATCAGTTGCTTGATTTCCTCGTTCTTGAACGGCTTGCAGATGTAGTCATAGGCCCCCAGCTTCATCGCCTCCACCGCCTGTTCGGCGGCTGAAAAAGCGGTTAACATCAGCACCGCCGTCTCGGGAGACATATGTTTGATCCGGGCCAGCAGTTCGATGCCTGACAGGCCGGGCATGTTTACATCCGACAGCACCAGGTCAAACAGCGCCGACTCCATCATGCGGAGCGCCTCCTCGGCGGAACCGGCAACGCTGACATCGTACCCCTCGCGCTCCAGCAGGATCGAGAGGAACTCCCGCATGCTCAGTTCATCATCGACAACAAGTATTCTGATTTTCATTACCGCTCCTCAGCCAACTCTTCTTAAGCCATCAGCAATTTTGATGTGTACCGCCCGCCAGGTCGGAAATATCCCGGCAACTATCCCCACGATCAGGCAGAAAACCAGATCCAACTGCAGGGTTAACGGATCAACCTGGAACACCGGAAAAAAATTCCCCATGACCTCGCCGAATTTTTTCGCTACCGGAAAGGTCAGCAGGATGCCGAGACAACCGCCCATAGTCGTTATAAACAGCGATTCGCCGAAAATAATGCCGGCTATGTGGTGCGCCTGAAATCCCATCGCCTTGAAGATGGCATATTCTCCGATCCTCTCACGAGCAGTCATGGCCATGGTATTGGCAACCACCACCATGATGATGATGATCACGACAAATGACACGATACGGATAGCCACTACGATCGCTTCGGTCATCGATATAAAGCTGAGCTGAAAGGCTTTTTCCGTTTCGGTCAGCGTTTCCGCGAGCGAATTCCTGAAGGCGGTATCAACCGCGAGAGAGACCTCTGCCGCCGCCTGGGGGTTTTTGAGGCCGATAACATACACGCCGATCTGGTTGGCTCTCCTGGCCGCCGATTTTTTGAGCGATTCGTTCAGATAGTCCCAGTGAAAAAAGAACTGCGACTCATCGGTGGCTTTGTCTACCCCCGTATAGATGCCGCGGACGACAAATTCCCAGGTGCCGGGATAGATCGTCCCCTTGAGCGGAACAGAGTCACCGACCTGCCAGCCAAAGCGCTCCGCAAGCTTTTTTCCAACTACGCACCCTTTTCGATCGAGCAGAAATGCCCGTTTTTCTTCGGGAGGCAGAACAAACTCCGGATAGAGATCCAGATAACTCTTCGGTTCAATGGCAAAATTCGGGAAAAAATTCTTTTCCGTGACATACACTCCCCCGAACCAGTTGGCGTACGAAACCGCCGAAACCCCTTCAATGTGCCGGATACGCTCCTGGTAGGCGATCGGGAGAGAAAATATCAGCGAGATCGCGTTCCGGCTGATGAGACGGGTGGAGGATGAGGCGTTGGCTCCGGCGTACCAGGCACTGACGACCGTCTGTAAAAGTCCGAACGCCAGGATGGCGACGGTAATCCCGAAGATTGTCAGCAGGGTCCGCAGCGGGTGCCGGAACGCATTGCGGGAAAGAAGTTTAAGGAGAACCATTGGTCAACAACCCTTTTTCCAGATGACGGACGATGTGCGCCTTTTCCGCGGCCCGGGGGTCATGGGTCACCATGATGATGGTTTTCCCCTGTTCAGCGTTAAGCCTGGACATCAGACCGAGAATCTCCCCGGCCGAGACCCGGTCCAGGTCGCCGGTCGGTTCGTCGGCCACCAGGATGGTAGGATCGGTTACAATTGCACGGGCGATCGCGACCCGCTGCTGCTGGCCGCCGGAAAGCTGCGACGGATAATGCTCCATCCGGTCGCTCAGGCTGACAACCTCCAGCGCCGCCTCAACATGATCTCTCCGCTCGCGGCGCGAAAGCGTGGTCAGCTGCAGCGGCAACTCGACATTTTCGTATGCGGTCAAAACCGGTATCAGATTGTAAAACTGGAAGATAAAGCCGACATGTGCCGCCCGCCACCGCGCCAGCTCGGAGCCGTTCAGCGTCGCGATATCAATGCCGTCGATCACGATCGAACCGCTGTCGACGGAATCGATCCCGGCAATCAGGTTGAGCAGCGTCGACTTTCCGGATCCTGACGGCCCCATCAGCGCCAGAAATTCGCCCCTGACAATCTCGAAAGAGATCCCTTCCAGCACCGGTACCGGTTGGTTGCCGCGCTGGTAGGCTTTTGAAACCGAATTGACCGTGACGATGACCTGTTGTTCATCCGGGCCCGGCATGATTATTTTTTCTCCGGAAAGGAGATTTTGCTGCCGTCTTTCAGTTTTTCCAGCGGCTTAAGCGCCACCTTATCGCCTGACTTCAAGCCGGCAACTTCGAGCAGGTCGCCAAGTTTCACCCCGGGCGTCACCGGGGTAAACCGGACCGTGTCGCCGACTACCAGGTAGACGCCGCTGCGACTGTCCCGGGTTACTACCGCGGCGGGATTGACCACGACCCGTGCAATGGTGTCCCCGGCCTGCGCCTCGCGCTGCAGGAACGCAACCTTGGCGCTCATCTCGGGGAAAATACGCTTGTCCCTCTCCAGAAAACGGACCTTGACCATGACGGAAGCCTTGGTACGATCGGCGGTCGGTACGATCGTATGCACCACTCCCCGGAAACGGCTCCCCGGAAGCGCATCCAGGGTAACCTCGCACGGCTGTCCCTGCCGGATCTGCGCCAGATTGGATTCCGAAACGTCGGCCTCTACCTGCAGCGAGGCGAGATCGGCGATCGTTACCACCGCCGCCTTTGCATTTGCCGCCGCTCCGAGCGGGGTGATGATATCCCCGACATCGGCATTTTTGGTCAGCACCACGGCATCGAAGGGGGCCCGGATCAGGCTGTACCCCAGATTGACGCTGGCTACCTGAAGAGCGGCCGCTGCGGTCGCTATGCCGGCCTCGGCACTGGCGGTTGCGGCAACGGCACGTTTGAAACGGGCTTCAGCTATGTCATAATCGGACTGTGAGACGATCGCCGTCTTAAATAGCTCTTTCTGGCGCTGGAACGACTTTTCAGCATCCGCCAGTTCAGCCCGGGACTGGTCACGGACAGCCCTGGCATTTTGAAGCGAGGCCTCTCCCTGGCGCACGGAGGCTTCCAGGTCCTTGTTCTCAAGACGGGCAATGATCTGCCCCGCAACAACGTTACTCCCCTCCTCGACGCCGATCCATTCCAGCATGCCGGTCGTTTTGGAAGCCACCGCCGACTTCCGTTGGGCGACGACATACCCGCTGGAATTCAGGAGAGTGAACGACTGTGTCGGAAAAAACAGCGAAACGGTGGATGTTTCGATCGTGACGGGCCGGTTGCGAAGAGTGAAGAACCCCACGGCAATGATGGCGACCGCTACCGCGGCAATAATCACCCTGCGCATCCGGCTGCTGCCGCTCCGCCGGGGAGCGGACTGGCGCGATTTGTCAATTGCAAGCTTATTGAGAGTGTCTGTAGACATGGGGAACCTTTTGTTCTAACGATTTGCTGTTAAGTGCCGTTTTTTGTCATACCACGTTTTCACGGAATTGTGAAGCGGAGTTGCCGGAATTACCACACCTAAGAATATATTGCCGCAAGCTCGTTTTTTTCGATTTTTTATGGTATACAGTACCCCGTCTCTCTGGAGGACGCCTTCTCCAGACCACATCATTCCATGCAAGGGGGCTGTAAATGAGTGAAATTGTTGATGTCTATGCCAGAGAAATCCTGGATTCCCGCGGAAATCCGACCATCGAAGTTGAAGTTTTTCTTGAATCCGGGTCTTTCGGGCGGGCCGCCGTGCCATCGGGTGCCTCAACCGGTGAACGCGAAGCCATGGAACTGCGTGACGGGGACAAATCCCGCTATCTCGGCAAGGGAGTTCAGAAGGCGGTAGACAACGTGAACAACGTCA
>DATNCC010000077.1:0-2556 GCA_035571735.1 Dongiaceae bacterium
TTACAGCGTGATTTCTCCGCTGAATACCTCTACCGCCGGGCCGGTCATGTAGATATTGCCGTCTTCAGCCCATTCCATTTCAAGGTCACCGCCGGAAAGATGGTTGAGAATCTTTTTCTCCGTCAGACCGTTCAGCACGCAGGCTGCCGTAACCGCGCTGGAGCCGGTGCCGCAGGCCAGAGTTTCGCCGGCGCCCCGCTCCCAGGTACGCTGACGTATTTCGGTGCGGGAGATGATCTGAACAAACTCGACATTGGTTCGGCGCGGAAACAGCGGACTGGTTTCTATCAGCGGTCCATACGTCGTTACCGGAAAACCCTCAACGTCGTTGACAAAGATGACGCAGTGCGGGTTACCCATTGACGCGCAGGTTATTTTGAAGGTTTTGTCCCGTACGGCCAGTTCTTCGGCAACCACGTGTGCACCGGGATCGCCGGTCATCGGGATTTCGGCACGCGTGAGCCTGGGCGGCCCCATGTTGACCCGCACCTTCGCGATCTTCCCGTCGGCTCCGGGAACGAGCAGCAGCGTCAGGATCCCGGCTCCGGTTTCGGCGGTGATTTCCGTCTTGGCGACGATACCATGGTCATAAGCATATTTGGCGACACAACGGACACCGTTGCCGCACATCTCCGACTCGGATCCGTCGGAGTTGAACATCCGCATCCGCACATCGGCAACCTCCGACGGCATGATCAGAATCAAGCCATCCGAACCGATCCCGAAGTTGCGGTCCGAGACCTGTATCGCCGTCTGCTCCGGATCGCTGACCGTCTCTTCAAAGCAGTTCACATAGACGTAGTCATTTCCGGCACCCTGCATCTTGGTAAATTTCATGGCACGGTATCCCCTTGCTCGTTAAAATTGACTTTGTAACATAACAAAAACGGAGCGTGGCAACAAGTAGTTTAATCTTCATTCCGGAGCGGAAACAGTGCGATTGCCAAGTCATTGCCTTGCGGGTATACTTCGGCACACTGCAATCATTTCTTATGAGGAATTACGACCATGATCAAAGCCTTTCACGGCATCCACCCCGCCATCGATCCGACCGCCTTTATCGCCGAAACCGCCGTGATTGTCGGTGATGTCGAAATAGGGGCGCAATCGAGCATCTGGTACAACTGCGTAGTTCGCGGCGATGTCAATTATATCCGGATCGGCGTCCGCAGCAACGTGCAGGATCTCTCCATGCTGCATGTCACCCATAAAAAACATGAAGACGACCCCGGCGCGCCGCTGATCATCGGTGATGACGTAACCATCGGCCACGGTGTGACCCTGCACGGCTGCACCTTGCAGAGCGGCTGTTTTATCGGCATGCAGGCTATTATCATGGACCATGCCGTGGTCGGCGAGGGGGCGCTGGTTGGTGCACGGTCGCTCGTAACCGAAGGAACGGTCATCCCGCCCCGCACCCTCTGGGTCGGCGCGCCGGCCAGATACAAACGCGACCTGACGCCTGATGAAACGGCATGGCTGGGGAAATCGGCGGATAATTATGTGAAATATGCTCAGCAGTATCTCGATGACAAGTGAACCGACTCCTTACCCTCTCCTCCGGGGAGAGGGGGAATAATACATGAAATGGCTCTCCCACATCGGCAAACAGGCCTCGCGCCTGGCCTCGATAGAACTGTTCCGCTATATCGGCCCCGGCTTCTTCGTCACGGTCGGATTTATCGACCCCGGCAACTGGGTCACCAACGTCGCCGCCGGTTCGCAGTTCGGCTATTCACTACTCTGGGTGGTAACCCTGTCTACGGTTATCCTGATCGTTGTCCAGCATAACGCCGCCCATCTCGGCATCGTCACCGGCCTCTGCCTTTCCGAAGCGGCCTCCACCTATTTCAGGCCCTGGCTGCGGTTCATCATGCTCGGAAGCGCCATGGTCGCCTGTGTTGCCACCGCCCTGGCGGAACTGCTGGGGGCGGCCATCGGCCTCAACATGCTGACCGGCCTGCCGCTGATCGTCGGAGCGGTTTTAGCGGCGGGCTTCTCCGCCTGGATGCTCTTTTCAAAAAACTATCAACGGCTCGAGAAGTGGATCATGGGTTTTGTCTCTGTTATCGGACTGGCCTTCGTCTTTGAAATCTGGCTGGCCGACGTGTCATGGGTCCAAACCTTTACCGGCTGGGTGAAGCCGACCTTTCCCGTTGGCGCGCTGCCGGTCATCATGGGGGTATTGGGCGCTGTCGTCATGCCGCACAACATCTTCCTGCACTCCGAGGTAATCCAGAGCCGCCAGTGGAACGCGCAGGGTGATGACGTGATCAGGAAGCAGCTCAAATACGAGTTCATGGACACCCTGACCGGGATGGGCGCGGGATGGGCTATCAACAGCGCCATGATCATCATGGCGGCCGCCGTGTTCTACAAAAACGGGGTCGTGGTAAACGAGCTGCCGCAGGTTACCATGACGCTGGAGCCGATCTTCGGCAAGGCTTCGGCCGTCGTCTTTGCGCTGGGGCTGCTCTTTGCCGGGCTTTCATCGTCGGTGACCGCCGCAATGGCAGGGGGAAGCATCTTCGCAGGCATCTTCATCGAACCGTTCGA
>DATNCC010000078.1:0-15159 GCA_035571735.1 Dongiaceae bacterium
GGGGGACATACTTCTTCTCCGCCAGGGAACCGGCCATGGCCAATACTGCGATCGCCGGGACATAGCGCCCAAGGGTCATTGCCAGTGAGCCCCATAGATTGTAGAAGTTTACATTGGCATTCAGTCCGGAAAAGGCGCTGCCGTTGTTGTTGGCCATGGAGGCGATGGCGTAGAGCACCTCGGACAGCCCGTGGGCGCCGGGGTTGGACATGGATGCCACTGCCTGCGGGATGATCATGGCGATGCCGGACAAGATCAGTACCGTAACCCCGGCGGTCAGGATCGTCAGGATCGACATCCACATCTCCCGGACCTCGATCTTCTTGCCCAGGTATTCCGGCGTCCGGCCGATCATCAGCCCGGATACGAAGACGGCGATGATGGCGAAAGCCAGCATGGTATAGAGACCGGAGCCGACCCCACCGAAGATGATTTCTCCCAACAGGATCAGGCTCAAGGGCATCATGCCGCCGATCGGGGTCAGTGAATCGTGCATGGTATTGACCGCGCCGCAGGAGGTACCGGTGGTGGATACGGTGAAAAGGTTTGAACCCGCCATGCCGAAGCGGACATCCTTCCCTTCCATGTTGATGCTCTGTACGCCCAGCTTGGCCACAAGCGGATTACCGCTGCTCTCGGCCCATTGCAGGACGCCGAAGGAAGCGATCAATATAAAGAGCATCACGCCCAGGAGCGCCCACCCCTGGCGGGTGTTCCCCACCATGACGCCGAAGGTGTAGGTCAGGGCTCCGGGGATCAGCAGGATCAGCAGGATCTCGATAAAGTTGGAAAGCGGGGTGGGATTCTCATAGGGGTGAGCCGAGTTGGCGTTGAAGAAGCCGCCTCCGTTAGTGCCCAGCTCCTTGATCGCCTCCTGGGAGGCGACCGGCCCCATCGGGATCTGTACTTCCTTGACGATCACGTTCTCGGTTACCGGGTTCCCCTTGGCATCCTTGAGCGGAGCCCCCTTGCCGTCAAGTTTCGGCTTGTCATAGCTGGTGGACTGGATAAGCGGCACGCTCTTGTATTCGCTGAAATTCTGGATCACTCCTTGGGAGACCAGGACAAGTGAGAAGAGGATAGAGACCGGCAGCAGGATGTAGAGGGTACAACGGGTCGTATCGACCCAGAAGTTGCCCAGCATCGAGGTCTTGCGCCGAACAAAGCCGCGGATCACGGCGATGGCTATCACCATGCCGGTGGCGGCGGAGACGAAGTTATGTACAGCAAGTCCCACCATCTGGGTAAAGTAGCTGGCCGCCTGCTCTCCGATATATGCCTGCCAGTTGGTGTTGGTCACAAAGCTGATGGCGGTGTTGAGCGCCAGTTGCCAGGTGAAGGCCGGAACCTTCTGCGGATTCAGCGGCAGCAGGTGCTGGGTCATCAGCATGGCAAAGAGTGCGACGAACAGCATCATGTTGAAGAGCAGCATGGAGCCGGCATATCGTTTCCATCCCATCTCATCTTCAGGCTTCACCCCGCTGATGCGGTAGATCACCTTCTCGCAGGGGACCAGGAGCGGCGACAGGAAGGTTCGCTCTCCCTGGAACACCTTGGCCATGAAGCTGCCCAGCGGCTTGATCAAGGCCAGCAGTACGACAAAATAGAGGATTGTCTGCAGCCATTCATAGCTGTTCATGATTTACTCTCCCTGTTAGCATCATCATCGAGGCGAAGCAGTTGCCTGGCGATGGTGACCGGTATCACGGCCCATTCGTTCTTCCGGCGGTCGAACACCGGTACCTGGCCATGTTCATAGCCAGGTGGCGAAATCGTGGTGATACCCTCTTCATACTGAAGCATATCAGCTTCCTCGAAAGTTTCACCCTCGTACAAACCGCTTTCGCTGTTGAACAGATAGGCTTTCATGATGGCGCTCCTCCTTGCTTGTAGTACTTCCACGATTTAGTACGTTAGAAATTGTTTCTGCGTTTTTTTGCAGAAATTATTTCGTGAATGTACTTATCCTGTTTTATAGGGCAAGGGTAGCAGGGGGGAGATAAATTTGGTGTCAAAATGGGAGGAAAGGATGTCAAGAAGGTGTCAATATTTGAGTTGGTTTTGGCAATGCAATCTGATATCCGTATGACGGTAGTGCCACGAATATTCCGCCATCCCTCCAGGAGCTGCCCCATGTCCCTCCGTAACCTTCGAATCCTTTCCGCAATCGCCCTCAAGGGGAGCTTTGCCGCGGCGGCGGATCACCTGGGACTGACCCAGTCCGCGGTGAGCCTGCAGATCAAGAACCTGGAAGAGGAACTGGGGGTGCAGCTGTTCGAGAGGACCGGGCGCAGCCCGAAACTCAACACCAACGGCAGGCTGGTACTGGAGCGGGCCCGGGAGATCCTGACCATCTACGACGGCATCAGGGACGAGTTGACCCCTTCCGGCGTCATCCGGGGAGTTCTGACCCTGGGAGTCGTTCCCACCGTACTAACCGGCCCGCTCCCCCCGGTGCTGGGCCGGCTGCGGCGGCGCTACGAGGATCTGCACGTCAGGCTCCTCTCCAGCCTTTCCGCCGAACTGGTCCGGCAGGTGGATGAGGGGAGCCTCGACGCCGCGCTGACCACCGAGCCCCCCTTTGCCGTGCCGCCCCGTTATGAATGGCGGGAATACGATGTGGAGCCGTTCTTCGTGGTCGCCCCCAAAAACACCGAGGCCGCAGGCGTGGAACTGCTGTTCGAGCGTTTTCCCTTTGTCCGTTTCGACAAGACCGCCTGGGCCGGAGCGCTGGTGGACGGCCAGTTGATGGCGTCAGGAATCCGACCCCGCGACGTGATGGAGTTCGATTCGCTGGAAGCTGCGCTCAGCCTGGTGGAACAGGGTCTCGGCATCGCGGTGGTGCCGCTCAACAAAAGGCGCCTGAAACAGGCCGGAAAGCATTTCACCCTGACCCCGTTCGGCGTCCCCCAGTTGACGAGGCGGGTCGGGATGTATCAGAAGTGCCGCCATCCGCGCCATGCCCTGACGGAACTGATCCTGGACGAGCTCTGCCGGGAATGCGGTTACATAAAAAATACTTGAGTATTATGCAAGTATTATCAATTATTATTTACATCTCGCCTATGCTATCCTCCCCTCAATATTATCTTTAGCTGAGAGAGGAAAGCACCGTGACCACCATCGCCGACGCCCTCATTCCCGTGCTGGCCCTGATCATGACCGGATTCGTCATCCGGCGTACCGGCTTTCTTCCCCCCACATTCTGGCCTTCGGCCGAAAAACTGACCTATTTTCTGCTCATGCCGGCCACCCTGATCCATAACCTGGCCGGCAAACAGATCGGCACCCTTCCGTGGCTGAAGATCCTGCTGACCGTTGAAGGAGCGGTGCTGGCCAGCGCGCTGCTGGTAACGCTCTGGTGGTTCATGAACCGGCAGATGGGGGGAGCGGTCTTTACCTCGCTCTTTCAGGGGGGGGTGCGCTTCAATACCTTCGTGGCGCTGGCACTGGCGGAGAATCTGTTCGGCAGGGACGGCCTGTTCCTGGCGGCTCTGGGAGCCGGATTCATGATCATCCTGATCAACGTGCTCTGCGTTTCGGTGTTCTCGCTGGCGGTGCACAGCGGCGCCGGAGTGAATCTGAAACGGCTGCTGATCGATCTGCTGAACAACCCGCTAATTATCGGCTGCGTCATCGGGGTGGGGGTGAATGCCCTGGGATTAAAGCTGCCGGTGGCCATCGACGGCTTCCTGGCACTGGGAGGCAAAGCGGCGTTTCCGGTGGGGCTGTTGGCGGTGGGGGCGGCCTACCGCGCCGACAACCTGCTGCTGCACTGGCGGCCGCTGATGGCGAGCAGCACCGTGCAGTTCCTCTGCAAACCCCTGACCGCCTGGGGGCTGGCGACATCCCTGGGGCTCTCCGGAGTGGCCCTGAGCGTGGCGGTGCTCCTGTTCAGCGTCCCGACCGCTCCGTCTGCCTACATCCTCTCCCGGCAGATGGGAGGCGATCATGACAGCATGGCCGCGATCATCACCGTTCAGACCTGCCTCTCCTTCATCACCCTCCCGCTCACGGTCTGGCTCCTGACATGAGACAAAGGGGTCTCTCGACGATTCGGATATTCAGTGCCCTTTAACCGGTTCCTCATCCGGATGGCTCAATGTTTCACAACGTTCCCCTGTCAGTACAACGAGCCCGTAAATTGTTCCCAGTTGCCCAATGTCGCCTTCTTTCAACTCGCCTTCAATGACAACGGCCTCAAGATGATGATCTCCGGCTGATTTCGTTAGCCGTATTCGCCCAACTTTAAGCTTGTCTGCGGGACACCCCGCAGACTCACGAAAAACTGAAAACTCTTTTCCTGCAAGCGATTGTACAGTTTCAGGCATGGCGCCGTAAAACAGATGAACTGTCGTTCCAGGCCGCTTGAACAATGTGATATCAACCCTGGTTTGTTCGGTCACGGTGTGCGGTACATATGTAGCCGCGTCCGTAATCCGGGGGGAAACTGTCCCGAGCATGGTACACAGTGTAACTACGATCGTACCAAAGACTGTTGCTTTCATCGAAATCACCCCTTTTCCCAAAGTAGTTGTCCATATGGTGGCGGAGCAGCGCTGGTTATGCCTTCCACATATTCAAGCATATCAGCTTCCTCAGAATTTTCATCCTCCTCCCAACTTTTCAACCTGGGCAGCAGGTACTTGCGCTGATCACGTCCGTACCCGGATCGGCATGATCACGGTGGTCAGGCCATCCCACTGCAGACGGCGCTGGATGGCGAAGGCGGTCTCGTTGTGCAGCAGGCGGTGATAGAACTTCTCCAGGCGGAAGGTGAGCTGACCGGTGAAGACCGTGGATCTGGGGAACTCTTCGGCCACCTGTTTGCACAGCTCCACGGCGCTTTCGACCACGTCGGTGGCCAGCACGGTCCGGTACTCGGCGGCAAATCCCAGTTTATGCGCCATGACCACATATTTTTCCAGACCCGCATTAACGGATGCTTCCAACGCTTCAACCTCTTCGGCCCCCTTGAAGGAACCTGAATCGATCATGGCCACCGAGATGAAGACGACATTCTTATAGGTCTTGGGAAAGGTGGAGAGGATCGAAAAGAGCGTATGAACCCCGAAGCCGCTGTAGCCGGAGACCAGCTGGATGGCGGTGGGGGCGCCGCGGTCTATTGCCGGCGGTTCTCCGTGAGCTGACAGCGGCACATCCAGCAGAGTCTCGTCCAGATCCTTCATCCCCTGCCTGACCCGGACATAATGCCCCTTGATCATGTAACATAAACCGACCACCACCGAGGTGATCACCAGGGTCATCCACCCCCCTTCGGCGAACTTCTCGTAGGTCGTGATGGCAAGGATGGTTACACAGAGCAGGAGTCCGACCAGATGGACGGAGAGGTGACGGATCCACTCAGGGTCTTCCTTCCGGCGCTGGATGAAGAATTTCGACATCCCGAGCTGCGACAGGGAGAAGGTGATGAAGACGTTGATCGAGTACATGACCACCAGGGCCGAGACCGAGCCGCCGGTGTAGAAGAGCAGGGCAATGGCGGCGATCCCCATCAGCAGGATGCCGTTGCGCATGGTCAGGCGCACCGACAGCGCGGCGAAGCGGTGCGGAAACCAGGAGTCGATGGCCATGTTGGACATGACCCGCGGGCCGTCCACGAAGCCGGCCTGGGCAGCTACCAGCAGCAGCGCCCCCTCGGAAAAGATCGTGATGAAGGAAATCCAGTTCCCCATCGGCCAGGGACCGAAGAGGGAGTCGGCCAGGACGGCGTTGAGGGTCTTACCCTCCACCGGCTTGACACCGACCAGCGAATAGCAGAGAAACAGGATGCCGGCGGTGAAGGCCAGCGAGGTGGCCATGTAGAGCATGGTGCGTTTGCCGGTCTGCACCCTGGGTTCACGCATGATCTGCAGGCCGTTGGAGACCGCCTCGATACCGGTGTACGTTCCGCCTCCCAGTGAATACGCCCGCACGAACAGCAGCAGGATGCCGAAGATGCCGATGCTGGAGAGGTCATGCGTGAAGCCGGACTGGACATCGCAGACCAGCGGGCCGCATTTGTCGGTATGGGTCAGAACCCCGTAGACCAGCATCAGGATATGGCTGAAAACGAAGGTCATGAAGATCGGCGCCATGACCGATATGGATTCCTTGACGCCGCGGATGTTGAGGACGATCAGGATCACCGTCAGGGCACAGGCCACCGGGACCTTGTAATGATGGAAACTTTTGGGAATATAGCTGAACACGGCATCGCAGCAGGAGGCGATCGAGATGGTGATGGTCATCACGTAGTCCACCAGGAGGGCACTGCCGGAAACCACCCCGGCCTTCTCACCCAGCATGTGGGTGGCCACGATGTAACCGCCGCCGCCATGGGGAAAATGCTCGATGATGCGCGAATAGGCGTAGGAGATGATGAAGACCGTCAGCGCCGTGGCCAGGCCGAGAAAGACCGCCAGGTAGGTGTGCTCTCCCAGGGCCCGGAAAGCCTCCTCCGGGCCGTAGGCCGATGACGACAGACCGTCCGCCCCCAGCCCGACCCAGGCCAGGACCGGAATCAACGCCATCTTGTGGAACAGGTGCGGATCCTTTAGATGCTTGGGACCACCGATGACGGCGCGAACAACCTTCTTCAGCAGTGATGGCGTTCCGTTTGAAGCTGAATTTTCCATTGTTACTCCCTTTCAGTGACTCTTCCCACTCATACAACGGTAGAAGATTTCACCTCAAAGGGGTATCAAGATGATGGACGATGGCATCAAGAAAGTGTCAAGACGCTTGTTCCAGAATGATTCCAGGAACGTCGATTTTTCGTCCTGTCAAGGCTGTCGAGGGAACGCGCGGAGGCGTAGCACTCGCTACGCCGCACAAGTGGTCCTGAAGACTTACGCAGACAGGGCGGAAAAGCGACGTTCCTCCGTCAGTTGTGCGCCAGTTTCTGCGCCTCCTTCGCATTCGCCTGAAACAGGTTGGCGGTCTCGAACACCAGGTTCAGCGTGCCGCGATAGCCGACCCACACCTTCTGGTGGGCGCCGAGCCGGTCGAAGACCGGCAGGCCTGCCCGCAAAAAGGCGCCGATCTTGAGTTTGCCCGCCGCCTGGCGGCCGTTGGAATTGGCCACGATCAGGTCGGCGCCGACCGCGGCGCTCTCCAGGTCCTCCAGGTCGCCGACAAAGACGTTCTCGCACGGCAGACTGTCCAGCCCTCGGGTACGGGTAGCGGAGAGCGCCGCCTGGATCTCGCACCCCATACCGGCCAGAAAATTCGTCAGGGTCTTGAGGTTGTCCGACTCCAGGGCAATGGCAACTTTTTTGGTGCCGAACTGGTAATGGCTGTCCACCATCGCGTCCATCAGGCGGCTCCGCCAGCGGCGCTGCTTCTCCGGAACCGGACGGCCGCTGATGGCGGACAGCACTTCCATGAAACGGTCGGTCTCGGCCAGGCCGGCCAGCGAAGTGAAGCCGTAGGCCGGGATGCCGAAGTTTTCCTTCAGCCTGAGTGCGGCCTTTGCCAGCGAATCACCGACATATAACGTCGCAACACTGCGCCCTGCCTTCCTGATCTC
Organism: Dongiaceae bacterium; assembly: GCA_035571735.1. GTDB lineage: Bacteria > Desulfobacterota > Desulfuromonadia > Geobacterales > Pseudopelobacteraceae > JACRCG01. Next base: position 7,532 of record DATNCC010000078.1, read on the forward strand.
CTCAACCGGAATACCTCCGGTCGAGAGCGGCGATACGACCTCGTCGATATGGCCGTCCATGGCGTTGGAGATGTCCGGAATCGTCAGCAGAGTCAGGCCGAAGGATTCGACCAGCTCTTTCAGCTCCTCTACATCGGCCGGGGTGAGATGCGCGCCGGGGAGCAGGTTGACCTGGTCGGGCACGGCAGGGCCACCTTCCGGCAGGGTGGCGACGATCGCCTCAACCGCTGCGGCGTACCCTTCCTGCAACGACCCGCAGTAATCGGGGGTAGCGGCATGAATGATCGGGATATGCGCCGTTTCCGGGTGTTCCTGGCGGAAATGCACGATGGCGCTGTGTACGTCGTCCCCCATGGTCTCGGTCAGGCCGGAGGTCATGACCCCCACCACCTCGGGACGAAATTTTTCGATCACCCGCCCGATCCCCTTTTTCAGGTTTTCCCAGCCGCCGAAGATCGCGGAGTCTTCGCTCATGGCGGTGGCATTAAGAGCGATGGACTCCTTGTAGTGCCGTGAGAGCTGCAACCGGATAAAGGTCGAGCACCCCTGGGCGCCGTGCAGGAGCCCCAGCATGTTGTCGATTCCCAGGTAGGCCATGGTGGCCCCCAGAGCGGGCGAGTTTTTCTGCGGATTGACCGTGGCGCATTTCGACGGCACCTTGACCCTTGAGGCCGAGATGTCCTCGGCCAGGAACGCCGCGGCATGCCCGGCGCATGAAGCCAGGTCCGCCTCCAGTTCCCCGGCATCCTTCTCCCAGGGCGCCGGGGCGTTCAGGGTGGGCCAGATCGGGTTGTTGACCGTCATGTCCAGCTGCCTGGCAAAGGTCACCATACCCTCATACCCGGCATACGGGTGGGAACGGCCGTGATTGATATCCAGAAAGGGGGTCTTGGTCTTCAGCGCCAGAAACTTGGTCTTGCCGCCGGCGACGATCAGGTCGGGCATCTTCTCGCGCATGACCGCCAGCAGCCCCGCAGTGGAGGTATCCTCGATAATATTGGCATCCTTGTGCATCAGCGCCTTCATGCGGTAGAAATCTTCAAGGGTCGAGTTCTGCGTACCGGCCGCCAGGATCTCAACTCCCAGTTCCCGTAGCGAGCTGACCATCGACCAGGTTTTGACCCCCCCGGTGAACAGCACCGCAGTTTTCCCTTCCAGCCTGACCCGGAAGGGCGCGATGGCGGCGCGGCATTTTGCCTCTTCCTCTTCGATCAGGCGTTCGACCCGGTCCTGCATGACCCGCTTCTCCAGGCCGTTAACGATGTTGTCCAGTTCGCGGGCGATGTCGCGCAGCGCCTTGGCGGTGTCGGTCATGCCGTAGAAGGATTCCTCCAGGTAGGGCATGCCGTAGGTTTTCTGCATCTTCTTGGCAAGGTTGGTCAGCGACTTGGAGCAGATGATGATATTCAACCTGGCGCGGTGGGCGTAGCGCAGCTCCTCGAATTTGGCGTCGCCGCTGAAGCAGGAGAGAACCTGGATCCCCAGCCGGTCAAAGAGCGGCAGCATCCCCCACAGATCCCCGGCGATGTTGTATTCGCCGATCAGGTTGATCGGATATTCGCCCAGCACCTCTGGTTCGGCCTTGCCGATGACATACTTGAAGAGGATCTCTCCGGCCAGGCGATTGCCGATGTTCTTGTCGCCGATGAAGCCGGGGGTATTGACCGGGATGATCGGGATTGCGACTTTTTCTGACGCAGCCGTGCAGACCGCCTCCACATCGTCGCCGGTCATGGCGGTCACGCAGGTGGCATAGACAAAGATCGCTCTGGCCTGATCCCTGTACCTATCCGCAAGATCGAGGATCGCCTTGTAAAGTTTCTTCTCGCCGCCGAAGATGACGTCGTTCTCCAGCATCTCGGTGGTGAAACCGCGCCGGTAGAGTTGCGAATCGCTTGATCTGGCGCCGCGGTTGTCCCAGGAGTTGCCGGCGCAGGCGATCGGACCGTGCACCAGGTGGATGGCGTCGGTGATCGGCATCAGCACGACTCTCGCGCCGTCATAGGCGCAGGAGCGCTCGGTTCCCTCGCCCGGTTCGGATTTCTTGCAGAACTTCGGCGCACCCTTGTCGTGAGTTTCGCAGTTATCGGTATCGTACCAGTCCGGTTTTGCCATGATGTACCTCGCCAACCCTGATAAACAGGATAGTTTGTAACTCACCAAGCAAAAAGGCGCCTCATTTGTGTGAAATGATCGGCGCCTTTGCCAAAGTCAGTTATCGCTAAACAATTATGTTTTTATCAGAAGCATGTGGCGTGCCAAGAGTTGCATCCCCGTACCATGCCGAATGTATTGAAGTTTACCTCCTGAATCGGCCCGACCGCCGCAAATATGCATATTTTTTAGGCACCAAAAGCCCGCGCAACAGGGCAGTCAATCGCGACTATTCCTGCAGCGCCATGATGCTCCCCTGAGCCTGGATGGTCAGAAATTCCCACAGCCCCAACTCCTGCAGGGTATCGATAAACGGGACGCCGTCGGCGTTCCACCCCCGTTCGGCGTAATACACTTCGATCAGTTTGCGCAGTTCCTGTTTGCGGTACGCCATCAACGCCTCGCGCTTGCGGGTCGTGTCCAGGAGGGCAACCTCATCGCCGGTAATGCCAAGGATGCGCGCCACCTCGCCGTCGTTGTAGTCGGCTTCCTCCAGATAGAGGGCATCGTCGGTAGGGCCGACGGCCCGGTCCGGAATCCGGTCGTAGTCCGGGGTATTGCGGCCGTAGCGCATCACGTTCATCACCCGCTGCAGGTTGATATCGCGATCGGTCTGGGCGAAGATTTCCTGCCAGGTCATGTCGGTGCCGAGCATGGCGTTGATAAAGTCGGCGTAGATTTCCTGGGAAGCGGGGTTGATATGGATGTCTCCTTCGGTTTTCTTTGCCGACTCCGGGTTGAAGACATCCACCCAGGGGAGCTTGCAGAGCCCCAGGTTGTCATTGCCGAGGCGCACCCTCGGATAGGAGATGAGCGCCCAGGCTTTATCCTCGAACGTCGGGAACGCCCCGAGCAGGTCGGCCTTGATCAGCCAGGCGGCGGCGTGGTGGGCCCCGATGTCGCTGGCGGCGGCATAGGAACCCTGCATGGAGAGGGAACGGTGGGTCCGGTAGAACGAGAAGGGGAGCCCCTTGGTCTGCATGGCGAAGAGATCCAGTTCCGGACGGGCATCAATGCCGCTCTTCTTCCGGTACCCGGTCGCCACCCAATCCACCAGCGGCACCATCCCCTTGCCGGCTGCCTGTTCCAGTTCACCATGGCCCCGGGCCAGGCGGTGGATGAACTCCAGGGCGGCGGCCTCGTTGCCCCAGACCAGCTCCAGACCGTCACTGTCGGCCGGGGTCAGGAAGCCGCGCTGGAAGCATTCCATGAGGAAGGCCAAGATGGTGGCGGTGCTGATGGTGTCGATGCCGTAGTTGTCGCAGTGCCAGTTGGCCTCCAGGATGAATTCGGCGTTCCATATGCCAAGATTGGAGCCGAACCCGGCGGCGGTCTCGTATTCCGGCCCGTCCACCCAGACCCGCTCTCCCTTGTGGTCGCCGGACACCAGTGTAACCCTTCCACCCTTGTTGCACTGCAGGTTGCAGCCGGGAAAGCAGCCGTCCATGCCGCGGTGTTCGAAGAGGTGCTCCTCGTAAAACGAGCCGCAGATTTGCGGGGCGCGCGGGTCGGAACCTGATTGAAAGTTTTTGACCGGAAGGGAGCGGTATTCGTCCCTGCTCATGAAGGTGATCAGGCCGGCGCTCCCCTTACGGGACATACGCAGCGACGTGGGATCAACCTCCTTGACTACCTTGTGCAGCCGTTTCCCCGCCTCCTTGGCCCGTTCCCAGTCGGCCGCGCCGTAAGGGTTTTCCCCCTGGGGATAGGCGGCCAGCACCACGATGGCCCGGACACCCTTGTCGCTCATCACCGATCCGATGCCGGTCCGCCCGGCCTGCTTGGTGCGGTAGAGCCCCTTGCCGGTGGGGGTCGGCTTGGTGACGTCGAAGTAGTGACTGTTGATGCAGCCGAACGTGGTATGGTCGGCGCCGGTACCGGTGGACATGAAGGCGATGTGGCGGCGGTCATGGCCGGCAGCGGTGAATTTTTCATCGACCATCCGTTCGATGTCGAAGGACTCGTCCAGATGCGGCATCTCCTCGATGGTGACCTCGTGACTGAAGCCGTCGATGACGATCATCACGTCGCGGCCGGCCTTGCCGGTCACCTGCAGTGCGTCGAAGCCGGCAAACTTGAGGAAGGCGCCGAAATAGCCGCCGAAGTTGGAGATGCCCGGCACGCCGGTGAGCGGCGAGATGGAGACCGCCATCGCCTTGGCCGTGCCGGGGAACTGCGGGATCCCGCCGAGCGGGCCGTTGGCCAGGATCAGCGGATTTTCCGGGTCGGTGGCTGTTGTCGTGGCGCTGGTGGCCTGGTGCAGCAGGTAGAGCCCCAGCCCCCTACCCCCCAGAAAATAATCCCGCACCTCCGGATCGAGTTCGGTGGCTTCGATGGCGCTGTCGCCGAGGTCAATGGTAAGTATCCGGTTTGTATAGCCGTGCCGGAGTTCAGTAGAGTCATATTTCATGGTGTCGGTTCCTGTTCATTTGTGTGGTTTCGCAGCCTGGGGCAAGGGTGTTTAACTAGCATACACGTGCCGTGGCGTCTATCCAAAACGGTAGATCTGTGCGCCATTCTCGTAGAGCTCGATCGGGCCATCCTGGGAAACCTTGATAACCTTGCCGAAATGTGAAGCAGCGCAGGCAGCCGTGGTTCTCCCGCCACCGGCCACCATTTCCCGGGCGTGAGACGTATCGATGATGAAACCGGTATCGACCAGCTTCCCCTTAGAGTTGAACACGGTGATGCCGTCCGATGACAGGATTCTGAGGAGCGTTCCCGCCTGCTTCAGTTCACCGACGCCTCTCTTCTTCACACGATCTATCAGCAGACGCCCTATGGGATCGGCGCCGCCGACGGCCCCCTTTTTCAGCTCGGCAAGTTTCCGGCCGCTGCCGCCGTACACCATGACAACGGTACCATAGCGCATCTTCGAGAGCGCATAGAGCGTCCAGATGAGATCTTCCGCCGACTCCGCCTCCATGCTGCTTGAGAGGAACGCCCGGAAGATGTCCGGATCGAAGATGCTCCACATCCCTTTTCTCCGGACCATGATCCGGGCCGGACTGGTGAGCACCTCTATATCCGAGGCCTCGTTCACCGTGACGGCAAAAGCGCCCGCCCCGCTTCTCCTGATGATGGAAAAGAGCTCCCGCTGGGTCTGCCGCTCCACCTCGTTCATGAGGGCGGTGCCGGAAATAGTGACGATGCCGTTTACCTGCAACTGGATGCCGGCCAGAAAGAACAGATTCGTGCCGTCGATGAAGCGATAGGTCAGGGGGTTGTCAAAAAAGCCGGGGCCGATACTTTGTGAACTTTTCAGGGGGACCAGCGTATGTTTCCGCTGTTTCATCAGGATGCGGAGTTCTGCCGGTGTCGTGCGATGGATGATGACGCCGGTGGTGGCCGGTTTTCCTTCGTATTTCTGGTAGGAGAGGCTTTTTAAAAGCTGGATGAGCTGCTGAATGGGCCAGAAGCCCTTGCGATGATCCCCGCGCAGGGAGCGGGCAACCGTGATGTCCATGATGGAGGCAAGCAGAGCCGTCCTGAATTGCGCCGCATATCCCTCCTGCTTGAAACCGCTGTACAGCATGGAAAATGCGGTCAGCAGCTCGCCGCAGAACGACTCTTCCAAACGAGTGAACGGAATGCCTTTGCGGGTGGCGCTGAAAACAAACTCCCGCCCGTCCGTCACGACCGGAAGGGAAATAGTATGCCCCCCGTGTTGAGGATGTTCGGAGACAGGGGAAAGAACGACCTCTGCACCGCCGAGAAAGGAACTTATGTTACCGCTCATCGCCTCAAAGATTGTCATCGGCATCGGTTCGGGACCTCCTCGGTATAATAACCGTATGCACTATATACTCCCGCCCTCGGTGAATGCAATCGGAGACAACGTAAAAGAGCGCTCCCTACCGGGAACGCCCTTTATGTTTATGGCTTTTATTTGGAGCGCGGATTTTTTGTCCTGGCAAGGCTGTCGAGGAGGCGGGCGGAGGCGTAGTACCCACAGGGCATAAACATCAGCTACGCCGCACAATTTCGCTTGCGGAATTGGACCGCGAAGGCGCCCCGAAGGGGGCGGCCGTCAGGCCGAGTCACAACCGATCCCGAAGACTTACGCCGCCAGGGCGAAAAAGCTGCGTTCCATCAGCGCATCAGTTCAAAATACTGGTCCTCGCACGTCTCGTCCTTGATATCGATGAACTTGTTGCAGATCTCGGTCAGCATGTTGACGGCGCCCTGATAGCCGATGATCGGGTAACGGTGCTTGTTGACACGGTCGAAGATCGGGAAACCGAAACGGAACAGCGGTATCTTGGCGTCGCGGGCGGCAAACTTGCCGTGGCTGTCGCCGATGACGGCATCGACCGGATCGGTCATCAGCAGGCTGCGCAGGTGCCAGAGGTCCTTGTTCATGTAGATCGTGCACCCTTTGCCGTACATCGAACCGTCCAGCAGCGCCTGCAGCTCTTTTTCGAGCTTCTTGGTGCCACGGCTGCAGAGGATGTGGTGCGGACGGGCGCCCATTTCCAGCAGGAAGGAAACGTAGCCCAGCAGGTAGTCGGGGTCGCCGTAGACGGCAAATTTTTTGCCGTGGATGTACTGATGCGAGTCAGTAATGGCATCTACGGCGCGGCCGCGTTCGTTCCGCAGCGATTCGGGCACTTCCTTGCCGAACAGTTCGGCGACCTTCATGATGAAGGCATCGGTCTTTTCTATACCCATCGGCATCGGCAGGGTGACGTGCTTGCCCGAGTAGTTGTCCTTGATCCAGCCGAAGGTTTTCGGCGTGGCGTATGGACCGATGGCGATGGTGGCCTTGCCGTTGATCGAGTCGGCGGCGTCCTCCAGCTTGGTGCCGCCGGCGTAGATGTGGTAGCTGCCGTCGCAGGGCGAATCGAAGCTGTCGGAAAGATCTGCCAGAATGGTATTCGGAATGCCGAAGGCTTCCAGAATACGCTTGTACTCGCGGTAGTCACCGGTATTGAAGTCGCAGCCGGCGATCAGGTTCAGCTTGCCGGTGCAGCGCCCTTCGATCTGTTTTCCCTCGGTCAGTGTCTGAAGGATCGATACCAGCATGGAGTCGTAGCCGTGGATATGGGTGCCGTTGAAGCTGGGGGTGTTGGCATAGGGGAGCGGCAGATCCTTGGGCACACAATTTTTCTGTTTGGCGTTCTTGATGAACGCGGTCAGGTCGTCGCCGATAACTTCCGGCATGCAGGAGGTGAAGATCGCCATCATCTTCGGTTTGTAGATGGCATAGGCGTTCTCCAGTCCTTCATGCAGGTTGTTCTGGCCACCGAACACGGCACCGTCCTCGGTCATGGAGTCGGATACCGCCGGAGCAGGCTCGCGGAAATGACGGTTCAGGGTGGAACGGTAGTAGGAAGCGCACCCCTGTGAACCGTGCACGAAGGGCAGGGTGCCTTCAAAACCGTGGGCGGCCAGCTGTGCGCCCAGAGGCTGACAGGCATGGGCAGGGTTGATCACCAGCGCCTGACGGGCAAAGTTCTTTTCCTTATATTCGT
>DATNCC010000079.1:0-11101 GCA_035571735.1 Dongiaceae bacterium
ACTCTTCTGCGGATGAATCAGCGGCGGAAAATACAATCAGAAAAAGTACAAAAAGGAGATGAATTTTCATAATGCCGCACCGCACCGTCATGCCATGAAAAACCGGGCAATAGCCGCTATGGTCCGGTCAATTCCCGCGGCATCCACATCCAGATGAGTCACGAAACGCAGGCGGTACAAGCCGGTGGCCAGAATGCCGCGCTCCTTCAGGTACTGTATCAGCTCTGTCGAGCGCTCTTTGGCCGGGCCTGTCAGATCGGCAAACAGGATGTTGGTATGCGGCGGTTCCACCTGCAGGCCGGGAACCTCCGCCAAACCCTCTGCAAGCCGCCGTGCCAGGGCGTGATCCTGGGCCAGCCGGTCCACATGGTAATCAAGTGCATAGATCCCTGCAGCGGCCAACATGCCGACCTGGCGCATGCCGCCGCCTGCCATTTTCCGAATGCGATGCGCACGGGCAATAAACTCGCGGCTGCCGCACAGCACCGAGCCCACCGGAGAACCCAACCCTTTGCTCAGGCAAACCGAAACGCTGTCGAAACAGCCGGCAATGCGCCGCGCTTCATCGCGGACCCCCCCCCGGTCAAGGCGGCCTGCGCTGTGGCGGCATTGAACAGTCGAGCCCCGTCAAGATGCCGGGCCAATCCTCTGCTGCCGACCAGTTGCGTCGCCTGTTGCAGATATGCAAAAGGCATCAGCTTGCCTCCCAGCGTGTTTTCCAGCGCCAGCAGCCGGGTGCGGGCAAAGTGGGCGTCATCCGGCTTGATGGCCGCCTCGATATCTTCCAGCGCCAGGGTTCCGTCCGCCTGGTGCTGCAGCGGCTGCGGCTGCACACTGCCGAACACCGCTGCTCCTCCGCCTTCCCAGCGGTAGCAGTGGGCAAACTGTCCCACGATGTATTCGTCACCCCGCTGGCAGTGGCTCAGTATGGCACACAGGTTGCTCTGCGTGCCGGACGGCACGAACAGCGCAGCTTCAAATCCGAGCAGAGCGGCAATTTTCTCCTGCAGCGCATTGACGCTGGGGTCGTCACCAAACACATCATCACCCAGAGGTGCAGCCGCCATGGCATTGCGCATGGCTACAGTGGGTTGCGTTACAGTATCGCTGCGCAAATCAACTATGGGTGTCATTGTAGACTCCTTCCGGAATTGGTACACAAAACAGCAGGACAGGGCTGGCCGGTAGCCGCTGATTCGGCTGATTCATCTCTTTGAAACAGACGCCTGTGAATTCATCCCTGCTCCATTTATCTGCGGGCTTTCCCGCTTATATGATCTACTTCAATTTTAATGACTTTTGTTGTTTGATCTTTTTGCTCAATGTACATTTTGCCTTCTTCGGTAAACTCAGGAGCATACTTTTCCAGGAGCAACAAAAGGGCGCCATACCGTTCGTCCCCAAACAGTTCCGAGGCGATTCCGAATGCCACTGCACTTTCATACTCGGTGGCAAATTTTTCCGGCAAAACTTTTGTTTTTCCTACAACGCAAAAAGAAACTTTTGGATTGTTGTCAATATTTTCAATTTTATGACCATCCAGGGCACAATGAAAATATATGCAATTATCTTTAAACACGTAACTCAAAGGGACACCATACGGCTGGCCGTCTTTTCCTGCAGTAGACAGAACCCCATACTCGCAATTCGAAAGTAATTCGATCGCCTCATGCGTTCCAATCTCTCTATCTATTCTTCTGACATTTCTCATGTTCATGTCCTCTTTACCGAAAGCATAAAAGGGGTCAGGTACTCACTATTCATTATTCATCGCCCCTTTTATAGTTACCAGCGCTTTACGTAGCTTCTGATCAACTTCAATTCGTTTGGAAAATCTACGGCTTGCTTCGATTATGCCACGATTACCGCAACTGTGTCGTCATCGCAATTTAACGCGGCGAGTGGGCACTATATCACTTACTTTTTATTGTAAACAATTAAAATTACCGAATTCACAACGAGTTGTGATGAGCAGTAGGGCGCTCAGGATGGCGGCCGGCACCAGTTCCAGCCACTCGGCAAGCCACCCCGGCAGGGTTCGACGGGAAAGCGTCACCAGCGGAGGCAGGCGGGGCGGAACAAGGACTTGCTGAACTGGTGACAAGTTACGGCAGGATAGGACCGGATTATAAATATCTCCGGAAGCTGCGGGACTGAACTTGATTCTGTTTCGTTTCAGCATAAAATGAATCACTCAAAAGACTTCCTCACAAAGCCACCACCCTGTTTCTACCCTGTTCTTTAGCAAGGTACAGGGCACGGTCGGCACGCTTCAGCATCGAAACGATGCCGAGATCGTTGGGCTCCAGGATGGTCGCACCGACGCTCAGGGTAACCTTTATCTTCTGCCCTCCATGTTCGAACTCAAGTTCGCTGACTTGCCCCCTGACACGGTTCGCAAGACCGATGGCCACATCGATCTCTACGCCGGGCGAAATGATCAGGAACTCCTCTCCGCCGATCCTCCCGGTGATGTCATATTTCCTTACGGTTTCCCTGATGCAAGCACCAGTATTTTTCAGCACCACGTCGCCAAAAGGATGGCCGTACGTGTCGTTGACCTGCTTGAAGTGATCGAGGTCGATGATCATGATGCAGAGCCGCTCCTGTAGGCGGACTGCCCGCTGCAGTTCTTCTTCAAGGCGTTTCAGGATGTTGCGGCGGTTCATGAGGCCGGTAAGTTCGTCGGTGGTTGCCTGGATTACCAGATGGTTCTGGGCTTCATCAAGTTTGATGAGCAGACGCCAGGCCAGGAGATAAGTGCACGCCACCAGCATGCATATGGTCGCGATCGCAAAGGAAATTAACAGCGACATGGTGGTTTTGAATTCGGCGAGTATTGTTTTTGCCGGCAGGGTGACGCTGATTGCACCGATGACGTTACCGATGGAGTATCCCCTGTTTTTGTGGCATGCAAGACACGACTGTTCCACATACAGAGGTTTAATGAAGCGGTACTCCCGCGGATACTGGCCGGAAGAAAGCCGGGCAAATTCCGTTCCCCCGGCTACAAAACCCTGAATTGCCCCTTTTTCCAGGTTGTCGGGAGTGTTGGCCGGGTCAAGCGGGGCCAGGCTGATCAATCGGAATTTCACCCCCCCATCTTTTTCAGTCATTCGTGAAATTTCCGTGATCATGATGGCGTGGTTGCGAAGGGTGAAGTCCCGTCCTCCCGGTTCGTGCAGATCGGGATTAATATCAGCCTGCCGCAGATAGGGGTTTGTTTCGACTCCCTTCCGCTTTTCCACATAAACTCCGCCGTAGCCGGAGTTCCACTCCTTGGTGTGGATGATCAGGTCATAGTATGCTTCCGCCTGTTCATGAAGACGAACGGCCACCAATCGGTCGTATCGGAAGTACAGGAAAAGGGTGAAGCCGCAGACTAGCAGTGAAAGAAAGGCACAGATAATGGTAAGGAAAGGGCGGACGTGGCTGTATGAGGTAAAATGCTTGGACAGCATGAGAGGTCCTTTTCAGGGGACAAAGGAGTTAAAGAATCGATGAGTAACGATACCAGACATGCGAATTAAAGCAATCAGGTTTGGATCAAGCCCGAATTGTCGGCAGATTTGTGTAAACAAGTCCTCTGTTTCTTGAGAGTTTAGGGGACGGCTATGGAGAGAATCCTTCTACATCATCTGCTTAAATCCCCAGTAACAGAGCATGCCGACAACAACCGTCCCGGCCAGGGAGCGGGTCTTCAAGGCGCAGAGCAGGGTAGGGAGCGCGGCCAGTAGCTCCACCTTGCCGAGGCTGAAGACCCGTGGATCAGAATGGGCAAAGAGGGTCGGTGCGATCAATGCGCTCAGGATGGCGGCCGGCACCAGTTCCAGCCACTCTGCCAGCCACCCCGGCAGGGTGCGGCGGGACAGCGCCACCAGCGGGAGCATGCGGGGGAGGTAGGTTACCGCCCCCATGGCCAGCATCAACAGCAGGAAGTCCCGGTTATTCATGGGACCTCTCCCGCTTTCGGAGGGTGCGTTTCAGAACCAGTCCGGCCGTGGCTGCCAGACAGGATGCGACGATTACGTAGGCGTTGCCCGGCAGCCAGAGATACGCCAGCAGGGAACAGGCCGCAGCTATCAGGGCGGTGACCGTGAAGATCGGGCCGCGCAGCTGGAAGACCAGCAGGCAGATGAACATCCCGGTCAGGGCGAAGTCGACTCCGGCTGCGCCGGACGGGACAAGTTGCCCCAGATAGACGCCGATCACGCTGCTGACGACCCATGTGGCGTTGGTCACATGATTCAGGGTCAAGGCACTGCGGTGGTCCCACCCCCCCTGGTTGAAGCGGGTCATGTTGACGGCGAAACTTTCGTCGGTGACGCCGTAGGCAAAGAGTGCCAGAAAGCTGCGGGAGACGCCGGGAAAATGGACCGCAAGCGCCGAACTCATCAGCATGTGGCGCAGGTTGACCATGAAGACCGTGGAAACGATCGCCGGCGCCGAGGCGCCGGTACCCAGCATGGCAATGGCTATAAACTGGGAACCGCCTGCAAAGACCAGCAGGGACATGGCGGCCATCTGCCATGGCGCCAATCCTCCCTTTTGGGCCAGAACCCCCAGCGAAAGGCCGATCGGAACAAAGCCGAGGCAGATCGGCCAGGCGGCAGCCAGGCCAGCCAGAACAACCCCTCTTTTTTTGATGTCAACAGATTCCGGCATTATCCCAGACTCATTTCAGCAACATTATCTAGGCAGCAGTTCATGAGCCAACGCCCCCAATACCTTGATCCCCTGCTCGATCCGCTCGTCCCACTGCGCCGCAGACAGGCGGATATGATGGCCGTATTTATTGGAAAGGGAGAAGAGCGGCCCCGGCACGATGCTGATCCCCTTTTCCAGCGCCCGGTGATACAGCAGGATGGCGTCGGTTCCTTCCGGCATCTCCACCCAGAGGATAAAGCCGCCGGCCGGGTGGGTCATGCGGGTGCCGGCCGGAAAATAGCGGGCCACGGCCTCGGCCATCTGGGAAATGTTGCGAGCGTGGACTCTGCGGATGCTCCGCAAGTGATGGTCGTAGCCGCCGGTTGCCAGAAATTCGGCAACAGCAAGTTGCGGTGGTGATGCAGGGGCGATATTCATGATCATCTTGATCCGTTCCATCTCTCCCTGAAAACGACCCGCTATCGCCCACCCCACGCGGTAACCGGGGGCAATTGTTTTTGAAAACGACGAGCAGTAAATGACAAGGTCCGAGCGGTCAAATGATTTGGCGGCTATGGGGCGCTCGTTGCCGAAGGTCAGATCGCCGTAGATATCATCCTCTATCAGCGGAATCTCGTGACGGGCCAGCAGCTCTACCAGTTCGCGCTTGCGTTCCTCCGGCATCAGGCTCCCCAGCGGGTTGCTGAAATTGGTAATGACCAGACAGGCGCTGATCTTCCCCTGTTCGATGGCATAGCGCAACGCTTCGATGCTGATGCCGTCCCTGGGGGTCGAAGGAATCTCCAGGGCTTTCAGCCCCAGTTCGGCGATCATCTGCATGAAATTGAAGTAGAAGGGGGACTCGACCGCAATCGTGTCTCCGGCGTGACAGGTGGCCCGAAGTGCCAGAAACACGGCTTCAACACAGCCGGAGGTCACCAGAATGTCGTCCGGACCGCTGCTGATGCCGGCCACGAGCGCCCGGCGGGCGATTTGAACACGCAGGCGCTCATAGCCAGGTGGCATCTGGTACAGGACCCCCTGTTCGCCAAGTCGCCGCAGTTCACTCGCCATGATCCGGTTGAGCTTGTCGATCGGCAGATTCTGGGCGCTCGGTATGGCGCTTCCCAGCGGCAGCAGATCGCGGTTCATCATGTTGTGCATGACCTGTTGGCACAGATCGCTGATCGTGACGGTTGTCGGGGCGGTAAAGGAGCGCGAATGAAGATCCGGTTCCCGTATCTCCGGAACCCTGCTGCGGACGTAATAACCGGATTGCGGCCGAGCCTGTATCAGGCGTTTATCCTCCAGCAGCGCATAGGCCTGCATGACGGTGTTGATACTGACGTCAAACCGTTTGCTGAGCTGCCGAATTGAAGGGAGCCGGTCGCCGGCCCGAAAAGTACCCTGCTCGATCAGTCCGGCTATTTCTCCGGCTGCCTGCTCATAGAGCGGCAACGCGCCCACGGTATTGGCTTTCTGCATGTTATTCATTGCCATAGCATACTCCCGTTATCCCAACACCGGCAGGTACAGTTGCAGTTCTTTTTGATGGGTACAGTTTGTATATCATGGAACTGTTATGGTTACAAAAGTGATTTTCTGTATCTGTTATTTTACCTGGGAGCGGCGTAGGGTGTCAGCATCACGGACAAGAGGGGAGTCGGTCATGGAATGTGGTCTTGCAGAGGGTGAACTGATACGATTGGATGGCGGGAAGGGTGGTACTGTCCTGCGCTGTACGAGCGGCACTATCTGGGTGACATGTGGAGACGGGCGGGATTACCTGCTCTCCGCAGGGAAGAGTTTTGCGATTACCGCACGTCAGTTTGTGGTGGCAGAAGCACTGCAAACGGCCGAGTGTAACATCGAGAAAATGCCTGTGAATCACAGTGCCATGCGGAGACCGGTCATCAGGCTTGCTGCATGTTAGGAAAAGAGCTGCATGACTGATACATTCAAAGGGACACTCTATGCCCTGGTGGCGGTGGCAATGTTTGCCACGCTCGGCGCCGGTTTCAAGATGGCGGTCACCCGCATGAGCAGCTTTTCTGCCGTTGTATGGATGGGTGTCTGGGCCACCCTGACGCTCTTCTGCCTTCTGGTCAGGGAACGTCGGGTCGGTGCCATTGCCCTGGAATTTTGTCGTCGGCCGCTGTTTTTTCCGGTGGCCGGAGCAATCGGGCTGGGCGTCCAGCAGATTCTCTGTCTGAAAACATACGAATATATTCCGGCCAGTCAGGCGGTGATCCTGCACTATACCTATCCATTGATGATGCTGCTGTTGTCATGGCTGCTGTTCCGGGAAAAATCCGGCTGGAGGGCGCTCTGTTGTGTCATTCTTGGATTTGGCGGGGTGTTCGTGCTGGTTTCAGCGGGAGGCGGGTTGGGGGATGTGCGGTTTTCCATCGGGGTGGCGGTAGCGCTTGGAACCGCCGTCAGTTTTGCCCTGTTCTGCGTGCTTATCAAGCATGCGAGTTTCAGCGTCACGCCCGGCATGTTTCTGTTGAACCTGTTCGGCCTGCTGTTCCTGCTCTGCCTGCTGTCGGTCTATCCCATGCAGTGGTCGATTTCCGGGACGGACATGCTGCTGGTGGCCTATCTGGGGATATTTCCGACTGCGGTGGCCTTCATCCTCTGGAACAAGGCGCTGCGGATGATCCCGACCGGCCGCTCGTCCAACTGTGCGCTGCTGGTGCCGATTCTTTCCCTGGTTTTCATCGCCCTGGTTTTGAAGGAAAGCATTGCCCCTTTGCAGGCGTTAGGCATGGCGATTGTGCTGTTGTCGGTGTTTCTCAATGTCCGGATGGCCAGTAGTTCGTAACGGGATGCGAAGGTATGAATCGATTTTTTCAGGTCTCACCCGGTCTCCACGCTGCCACCCAGCCTGATGTAACTCGCATAGGTCTGACACTAGTTTTTTTCCCGTTCCAGGTCCGGCTAGCGCGGGGCACACAGCCCCCGGCTTATCGCCGGCTAGTTCCCTTTCAAACTGTTCAGCTCATTGTCCACGGCATGGAATAGAACCACGAGTTCATCCCAGATGTGGGAAGGATACAGAATGAGGATCATTGTCAAGTTGTCTATCAGGTGGCGGGCAAACACCATGTTGGCGACGGCATAATCCTTTTCCCCCCGCGCGAGGCAATGT
Source organism: Dongiaceae bacterium (assembly GCA_035571735.1). GTDB lineage: Bacteria > Desulfobacterota > Desulfuromonadia > Geobacterales > Pseudopelobacteraceae > JACRCG01. Next base: position 7,799 of record DATNCC010000079.1, read on the forward strand.
TCGGCGTCCTTGACCGACTCATGCACCCGGCGCAGTTCTACGTCTATGAAGCTGGATATTCCTGCATGATCCTTAAAATATTCTTCAATCAAGGTAATGGAATTCATGTTTCCTCCCGGTTCATGGTTGCCTCGGGGCGCACGTCCCGAAGGTCGCTATCCTAAACACACGAAATGATGATCATCTCCCCACCCGGGAGTGTCTTAGGGGTCAGCCCTTGACATGAGACAATTTAGCCTTCTGCCATCTTCAAAACTCAATCATGTCTCGTGTCAAGGGCTGACCCCTCTATGCCACACGTTAATCTCGGCCAGCAGGCGAGACAGGTTTGCGAATTCATTGCTGCTATGCATGTCGCACTCCTTTTCGTTTATTGCCCACTTTCAATTGCCTGCTTGATTATCGGTGCTACAGAATCAGCAGTTATGCCGCGATCTTTACAGTATTTTGATTGGAGCCATATAGAAAGCTGCTTTTGCCCCTTACTGGCATTACAGCCACAGCAACAAAGAACCATATTTTCTCTGGAGATAATTTTTGCATCGTTAATTATGTGCTCCCAGCTGGCCGCTGACTTTTTAGAGACTTTTGCAGGCGTGAATTCAATGCCGCAATAGACACAAGCTTTATCTCTTTTCCTGACTTCATTTTCTAGCCAATCCGGAATATTCCAATTATTCGCCATAAATCAACTCGTTCTTTTAATACGACCAACGGGCCGGGCCTTGACCCGCACCGGGGCGCTTCTCAGCCCCGGCCGGCGACTAAGGCCCTGGGTATACGTTCACAGCTTAAAAGCCGCTTCAACACCTGACTTTAGATTCTCGTTGATCTTGTGCATAGGTGTGGGGTATCGCTGTCGGTAATCCTTTGCCTTATGAATTGATTCAATTATTTTTTGTTTTGTTGACTTAAACTGCGGATTCCCAGCATGAACACCGAGGGATGAGACCTCCATATCAATCAGCTTCTCAAGAAATTCCTCTGCTTGTTCTTTCTGGTTGGTCTTCAGCAGTTCCGCTACCTTCAAATTTGTACTTAATGACGCCATGCCAGTACCTAGCTCCAGCTTGAACAACTCATCCAACGTTCGGATGCTTCCCACTCGATAACCAACTACTCCCGAGGCGTAAATAGCTAGAGCAACAGCGCAAGTAATTAAGATTTTAAATCTCATTTGTTCCTTCCGTATAACTCGTATTTGATCGGAATTCCGGTCAGCTGCCAATATTTTACGATATTTCAAAATCAACAACAAAACTATATTTGCATAACTATCAAATAAATATACGTATATATCAAAGGATAATATTCTGAAATTACTGTTGACCGGTTTCCGGTCAACACACCACGCCACCTGTTTCGTGAAAGCCCATCGGATTGTATTTCGGAAGAAGCTTATAAAAAATCTTAAATAAGCCGGCACTATATATCCACAGAACGATTCCTGTCAAAGATGAAAGCATGATAACTATCCCAAATGAAGTTTTTACGAAATATATCGCTTATCTCAGCAAAACCGGAGTTCCTGCCGCTTCTTGTGCGGAATACAAAAAATTGCTGCGTTACAATCTTGATTTTTGTGACAAATATCCGGTACCGGAGACAAAGTCCGAACGAATACGGCTTTTTACCGCAAAATTGCTGGATAAAAAACAGTCGCTGGCACTGCGGCAACAAGCTAAATCATCGCACAAAAAAAACGGGCCGGCATAATGCCGGCCCGTCCGTGTCAATCCATTCTTCCTGCCGCTACTCCACCCAGTCATCATCCTCTTCAATCGGTGCAAATCCTCGCCTCATGGTGTTCTCGGTAACCACCCGCGGGTCCATGAAATGCAGCAGGTAGTCCGGGCCGCCGGCCTTGGTGCCGACTCCCGACATGCGTGAACCGCCGAACGGCTGGCGATCGACCAGAGCGCCGGTGTTGTTGCGGTTGATATACAGGTTGCCGACCCTGAATTCGCGCCGTGCCTGATTGAGATGTTCCGGACTGCGGCTGAAGATGCCGCCGGTCAGGGCGAAACGGGTGGAGTTGGCCCACTCGATGGCCTGGTCGAAATCCCTGGCTCTCATTACGGCCAGCACCGGCCCGAAAATTTCTTCCTGGGCGATGCGGTGCAGCGGGGTGATACCACCGATGATCGTCAGCGGCACCCAGTAGCCGTCACCGGACGGGACCGGACTGGAGTAGAGCAGCTTACCCTCCTGCTTTCCGATTTCGATATATTCCTTGATGCTCTTCATCGCCCCTGCATCCGATACGGCGCCCATCGTGTATTTCGGATCCTCGGCCGGCCCGACCTGATAGACCCGGGCGGCCTTTACCAGCCGATCAACGAACCGGTCGTAGACCGCATCCAGCACGATTACGCGCGAGCAGGCGGAGCATTTCTGCCCTTGGAAACCAAAGGCTGAATAGAGTACATGAGGCACCGCCTCGTCCAGGTCGGCATCGTCGTCGATGATGATGGCATTCTTTCCCCCCATCTCGGCGATGATCTTCTTGACGTTAGGTTGGCCGGGATACACCCTGGCGGCGCGGTCGATGATGCGCAGTCCGGTTTCGACCGAGCCGGTGAAGGCGATCAGCGAGACGTCCGGGTGATCAACGATGTAGTCGCCGATAACGGACCCTTTGCCGGGGATGTAGTTGAATACTCCTGCCGGCAGACCGGCCTCACGGAAGATCTCCACAAGGTTCCAGCCGATGATGCCGGTGATGTTGGACGGTTTGAAGATTACCGTATTGCCGGTTACGACCGCGGCCGCCGCCATCCCGAGGCTGATTGCCAACGGAAAGTTCCATGGCGAAATGATTGCGGCAATCCCTTTCGGCTCATAGAAGTACTGGTTGATCTCGCCCGGGGCATTGCCGATTCGTTGCGGTTCGCCGTAGCGGATCATTTCGCGGGCATAGTATTCGAGGAAATCAATCGCTTCGGTGACATCGGCATATGCCTGGTCCCACTGCTTGCCGATTTCCAGTACCTGCCAGGCAGATAGCTCGAAGATCCGTTTGCGGGCCGCCTTGGCTCCGTCCAGAAGATACTGTGCACGGTCACTGGGGGTGGTGTCGCGCCAGGCCGGGAAAGCCTTCTTTGCGGCCGCGACCGCCATCTTTGCCTCATCCAGCCCGGCCTGGGAAATTTTGCCCAGTATCTCGGTCGGATCTGTCGGGTTGACCGTGTTGACGGTGTCTGCCGTGATGAGCTCCCTGCCGCCGATGTAAAGCGGATACGTTTTGCCGAACTGTTTACGCACTTGCGCGATGGCCTGCGGAAATGCAGCGCGGTGGTCGGC
>DATNCC010000080.1:0-2364 GCA_035571735.1 Dongiaceae bacterium
CGACGTTGTCGAACACCGTGGCATCGAATAGGAGCGGCTCCTGGAAAACCATGGCGATCCGCCGACGGTAGGAGGTATCAGCGCTTGAACTCGCCACAGGCGCATTGTGGAAGCGAACCTCACCGGTAGACGGCTGCAGCAGGGTCGCCAGGCTCTGCAGCAGAGTCGATTTTCCCGCGCCGTTGGGGCCGATAAGAGCCACACTTTCGCGCTCGTGCAGGGAAAACTCCGGTACGGACAAAACCTCTGCCCCACCCCGCCTTACGACCAGGTTTCTTGCCTCAAGAATTACGGCTTCACCGTTCATCGCGGCCTCTCCCGTTGCTGGATCAGGGTGAGCAGGTAGTTGACGCCGAAGCAGAGCCCCAGGAGGATGATCCCCAAAGCGATGGCCGTGTCGAAGTTCCCCTTGCCGGTCTCCATTACCGTGGCAGTGGTCAGTACCCGAGTGTAACCCTTGATGTTGCCGCCGACCATTATGGATGCCCCAACCTCGGAGATCACCCCGCCGAAGCCGGCCATGATTCCGGCCATGAGGGGAAGCCGTGCCTCCTTCACCAGCAGCCAGACCATCTGCGGCCTCGATGCCCCAAGGGCAAGGATCTGCAGGCGCAGGTTGGGGGGAAGATTCTGGATGGCGGCGATGGAAATTCCCATGACAATGGGCGCAGCTATGATGGTCTGGGCAACGACCATGGCCGCCGGGGTGTAGAGAATCTCCAGGTAACTCAAGGGACCGTTCCGCCAGAGCATGATGGTGACGAACAGGCCGACCACCACCGGCGGCAGCCCCATACTGGTGTTGACCACGCTCACCAGGAGCCGCTTGCCGGGAAAATCGGTCAGGGCAATGCCGGTGCCGCCGACAACGCCGATCACCAGGCTGATCAGGGTCGCCAAACCGGATACCTTCAGCGACAGCAGGGTGACGGCCAGCACCTCCGGATCGAGAGTTATCAGCAGATGCCAGGCGGTGCGTATGCCGTCGAGGATCAGATCCATTTACAGCCCCAATGACTCCGGTTTTTTGCCGGCATCGGGGAAGAAGAGCGGTGCGCCGAACTTGTCCACGCCGAATTTGCCGATAATGTCCTGTACCTTCTTCGAGACCATGAAATCGGCAAAGGCCTTGGCGGCGGGGGAATTTACCTTGGGCCACTTGGCCGGGTTCACCTCGATCAAGTGGTAGACGTTGAGAAGCCTGGCATCTCCTTCGACCAGAATCTCCATCCCCAGGTTCTTCTTCATCGCGAGATAGGTGCCACGGTCGGCCAGGGTGTACCCCTTCTTTTCCGCAGCCACATTCAGGGTCTGCCCCATGCCGAGACCGGTCTGCTGGTACCATTTCTGCCCATCAGGAGTAACAGCGGCTCCTTTCCAGAGCCCCTTCTTCTTGGCGTGGGTGCCGGAGTTGTCGCCCCGCGATAGGAAGAGACTGCCCGACTGGGCGATCTTTTTGAAAGCCTCAGCAGACGTCTTGGAGCCGCGGATTTTTGCCGGATCGGCTGCCGGTCCGACCACTATGAAATCGTTGTGCATCACGAGGCGACGGGAGCTACCGGCCCCCTTTTCCATGAATTTCTTCTCCGCATCCGGCGAGTGAACCAGGAGCACGTCTGCTTCCCCCTTCTCCCCCATGGTCATGGCCTGGCCGGAACCGACCGCAATGGTCTTGACGAAATAGCCGTTCTCTTTCTCGAAAACCGGTATAAGAACATCCAGAAGCCCCGAATCCTGGGTGCTGGTGGTGGTAGCGAGGATGAGGTTTTTGCTTGCTGCCTCTGCCGGCGATGTCACCAGGAAAGAGCCCAGAAGGGCGGTGAGTGCCGGAAAAAGTACAAAACTCTGCAGTCGCCTCATTAGTTTCTCCTTTTCCTGAAAGTACATTGTTCCTCATAATTGCCGCTCGGTGCAAATCGAGACGAAAAAAAGGGCTCTCTCTAATGGAAAGAGCCCCTCTTGAGCTGGATACAATCCGGCCTTGCGGGTTCTCCTTTCCAAAAGGAGGCACTGCCGTTTCCGACAGCACCCGTTGGCCGCTCGCCATGAGGGGAATACCCTTTTAGGCGTTACGGCTCGGAGATGAAAAACTTATCTAACAACAATTACCGACATTATCAAGCAAATATCGTGCGCAAACCTGTAACCAATTGATACGGCGTGAAGTTAGATCACGATAGCAACCAATGACTACTAGATTCCTTCTTTAAATGTAGCATATTTCCTCGCTGCCTGCCGCAAACTGTAGAACTTTTCCACGCCGATGCGGAGAAAATCTGTAGGGAATCCATGTTACCCTCCGCCGACAAGGGGAAAGAGAGCCAGCTGGTCGCCGTCCTGCAGCAACCGGTCAGGATCGGCATG
>DATNCC010000081.1:0-4029 GCA_035571735.1 Dongiaceae bacterium
CTACCCCCTGGCGGAACGGGTAATCCCGGAGGAGATGCGGGATGGCATCCTGAAGGGATACCATGCGGCAGAAGGTAAAACCGCTGCCGATTTCAGTGATCGTTATCGGGCCATCGTGGAGAGTTATGAGCGGGAATAGGAGTCAGAGAAGGGCGTTTCACGCGGAGACGCGGAGTACGCGGAGATAATCAAGATTAAACCTTAAAACGGCAGTTAACCGCCGATAAACAGGATAAACGCCGATAAAATCAACAAATCAATGATGTAGTTATATGTATTTGAACTATCTGCGTTTATCCTATTCATCCTTGTTTCAACTGCTTTTTCTAGGGGTTAAACCATAAATCTTTTGTTTTTGACTTTCTCCGCGTTCTCCGCGACTCCGCGTGAGGCCGATTTTGCCTTGAATTTTGCTCACATTGTCACGACGCAAGTCGTAATAGACTAATAAGACTTTCTGCTTTTCGACTTTCCCTGTGTCCTGATTTCAAATTTCAGCTTGCCTTTTTTCACCATTCACGATCTCGTTCACTCGCGCTCCGTCCAGGGTCTCTTCTTCCTGCAGCGCCTCCGCCAGCCGGTCCAGCTTGTCGCGGTGGCCTGACAGAATCTCTTCGGCCTGCTGTTCCGCCTTGCGGATAATGGCGGCGATCTCCTGATCGATGCGCCAGGCCATGGCCTCGGAGAAGGTCTTTTCCTCGGCCAGCTTCATCCCCAGGAAGGGGTGTTCCTCACCACGACTGAAGGTCATGGCCCCGACCTTCTCGCTCATCCCCCACTGGCAGACCATCTTCTCCGCCAGGTCGGTGACCAGCTTCAGATCGCTCTGGGCGCCGGTGGAAACTTCGCCGAACACCAGCCGTTCCGCCACCCGGCCACCCATGGCCACCGCCAGCCGTTTTTCCAGATAGCTCTGCGGATAGTGGTAGCGATCGTCCTCGGGGAGCTGCTGCGTTACTCCCAACGCCATGCCGCGGGGGATGATGGTCACCTTGTGGATCGGATCGGTGCCCGGAAGCAGCTTGGCCACCAGGGTATGGCCCGCCTCGTGGTAGGCGGTGATGCGCTTCTCCCCTGGTGTGATGAACATCTTTCGCTCACCCCCCATCAGGATCTTGTCCTTGGCCTTTTCCAGGTGCTCCATCGTGACCTTGGCGGCATTCTCCCGCGAGGCGAGGATGGCCGCCTCGTTCACCAGGTTTTCCAGGTCGGCGCCGGTCATGCCCGGCGTACCGCGGGCAACGACACTCAGATCTATCCCCTCGTCCAGGGCGATCTTGCGGACATGGACCTGGAGGATCTTCTCGCGGTCGCGCCAGTCGGGGCGTTCGATCACCACGTGCCGGTCGAAGCGGCCGGGGCGGAGCAGGGCCGGGTCGAGCACGTCGGGGCGGTTGGTGGCGGCCAGCACGATCACCTCCTGGTGCTGGTCGAAGCCGTCCATCTCCGACAGCAACTGGTTCAGGGTCTGTTCCCGTTCGTCGTGGCCGCCACCGAAGCCGGCGCCCCGGCTGCGCCCCACCGCGTCCAGTTCGTCGATGAAGATGATGCTTGGAGCGGCCTTTTTGGCGCTGGTGAACAGATCCCGCACCCGGCTGGCGCCGACCCCGACGAACATCTCGATGAACTGGGAGGCGGAGATGCTTAAGAAGGTCACCCCGGCCTCTCCCGCCACTGCCCGGGCCAGGAGGGTCTTGCCGGTTCCCGGCGGGCCGACCAGCAGCACCCCCTTGGGAACCTTGCCACCGATTCGTTCGAACTGTTTGGGGTTGCGCAGGTAGTCAACGATCTCCTTCAGTTCCTGCTTGCTGTTTTCCATCCCCGCCACGTCTTCGAAGGTCACTGGAACCTTATCCTGTGTCGTGTACGTGCGGGCCCCGGACTTTGCAACACCGCCCAGCATCCCTCCCGGGCTCTGGCTGCGCATGGCGCGCATCCCCATCCACCAGATGGCGATCAGGATCAGCCATGGGGCCACGATAATCAGGGCATTGACAAGGAAAGACGCCTCCGTGGATATCGCCGTCACCTCCACCTTGTGCGCCGTCAGGTCGGTCATCAGGGTCGGATCGCTAATGGTCGGCATGACGGTGCTGAAGAAGCTGATCTCCCGAACCGCAATTTTCCCCTGGACCTGTTCGTTCACCTTGGTCTTCGCCCGGAACTCGCCCCCGATGATCGGTCCCTTGATACTGATTTTTTTGATGTTGTCAGCCGTCAGTTCGTTGCGGAAACGACTGTAGCTGATCTCCGCCGTCTGGGAGCCCTGTTGCGCAAGATAGACGTAGAGCGCGTTAAACAAGAGCGTAAACAGCATGATGATCAGCAGCGGTTTCCAGAAGGATTGGAACATTGGGTCGTGCCTCGCGAAAAAAACTATTACTAAATACAAATTAACATATTTACACCCTGAAAGACAGTTAACCACAGATAAATTGGATGAACACGGATACGACCTGAGCGAATGGCCTTCACCTATCGGGTTTAATGTCTATACTTCAAAGCATCTGATTTATCCGTGTTTATCCTATCCATCCCAGTTTAAATGCTTTTATTCTTCTATCCCTTCCCGGCGGTCTCGATAGCATCCTCCAGGATATCCAGGGCCTCCCCCATCTCCTCATCGCTGATGATGAGCGGCGGAATCAGGCGGATGATGTTGCGCTCCGGGCCGCAGTTGATGACGATCAGCCCCTGTTGCAGGCATCTTTCCATTACCCTCCCGCAGGCTGCTCCGGCCGGTGTGCCGTCTGGTTCAACCAGTTCCACCCCGATCATGAGCCCCCTGCCGCGCACGTCGCCCACCATGGGATGATCCGCCTGAAAAGCCCGCAGCCGATCGACTGTTGCCCTCCCCACCTCCCGGCAGCGCGCCAGCAGGCCGTCGTCGCGGATCGCCTCGATGGTGGCGCCGGCTGCCGCGCAGGAGACCGGGTTGCCGCCGAAGGTCGTGCCGTGGGCCCAGGTCGGCCATTGGTCCATCAGTTCGTTGCGGGCAACCACCGCCGAGAGCGGGAAGCCCGAGGCGATACCCTTGGCGACCGTCAGGATGTCGGGGGTAACCCCGTAGGTCTGGGACGCGAACCAGTCGCCGCACCGTCCCATCCCCGATTGGACCTCGTCGAAGATCAGCATGATGCCGTGATCGTAGCAGAGCCGGCGCAGCCCGGCCAGGAATTCGGCCGGGGCCGGGACGTACCCCCCCTCCCCCAGGACCGGCTCGATGATGATCGCCGCCACCTCCCGGGGTGAGACATAGCGCCGCAGCATCTCCTCCAGGTAGCCGAAACACTTCATGGTGCAGCCGGCGGCGCCGCAGCCGAACGGGCAGTGATGACAATATGGATAAGGGGCGTGGTAGACCGACGGCAACAGGGGGGAATATCGTTCCCGGTAGCGGGCGTTGCTGGAAGTCAGCGACAGGGCGCCCAGGGTACGGCCATGAAAGGCGCCTCCGAAGGCGATGATCCCTTGGCGGCCGGTGACGAAGCGGGCCAGCTTGAGGGCCCCTTCCACCGCCTCGGCTCCGGAGTTGCTGAAGAAGAGCCGATCAAGCCCCGGAGGGGTGATCGAGGTAAGGAGTTCCGCCGCCGCCACCGTGGTCTCGTTGTAGTAGATCCCGCCGGTATGGCCGAATCGGGCCAGCTGCCGGGAGACCGCTGCCATGACCCGGGGATGGTTGTGGCCTATGTTCAGGGCTCCGAGCCCCGAAGCGCAGTCCAGGTAACTCTTTCCCTCCACGTCGGTTACGCGGCACCCTTCGCCCCGTTCGATGGCGATCGGGTGGTAGAAGTGGAAGGCGGGGGTGAAGACCCGGTTGCTCCGGGCGATGATGTCGTTGTTCGTCGTCATGGGTGTTCTCCGTTCTCTGACAGTCCCCTCTCCTTTAGGCCCTGTGGGTCCTCAGGGAGAAGGGACTGGCCGAAGATTTGTGCTAATACGGCTCGTTATGAGATCGCGTCGATCCCGGTGAGATCCCGTCCCAGGGCCAGGGTGTGGATCTCGTAGGTCCCCTCGTAGGTATCGACC
>DATNCC010000082.1:0-7342 GCA_035571735.1 Dongiaceae bacterium
CATCGCCGCCGGCCCCATATCGACCCCTCGCTGGGTCTGACCCAGGTCGATCGGGACACCGATGATCTGAATGGTCTTCTCCATACCTCCTCCCGGATGAGTTCAATGGGGACGATGCATCTCTCTTTCAAGTAAACAGCCTTAAGAGGGGGTTGTCAAGGAGCTGCCTCTTGTTTGTTGACAAGCCGCCCGGCTTTACGCGATAAATCAGCTTCGCAGGAAGCTTCAGGCAGGCAAGCCAGAAACAAAGAAATATTTCACGCAACGCCGCACCAAAAGTAGGCGCTTTTAAGCGACGACGCAACGAAGGGCTTTAAAACCAAATCAGGAAAAACACATGAACATCAACAACCTAACCTGCATCGACCTGGATCAGCCAACCCTGGAAGGATTTCGCAATTTCATCAGCTCCTGGCTCTACCGGGGAGACGGCTTCACCCTGCTGGTCGATCCCGGCCCCCTCTCCACCATTCCCCGGCTTATCTCGGCGCTCCGCAGTCATGGGGTGAAACGCCTCGACTACGTGTTGCTGACCCACATCCACATCGACCATGCCGGCGGCGCCGGGGTGCTGTTAAATGAGTTCCCCGAGGCGGACGTTATCTGCCATCCTGACGGAATACGTCACATAGTTGCGCCGGAGAAACTCTGGGAGGGTTCCCGCAAGGTGCTCGGTCCCCTTGCCGAAACCTACGGCGAAATCGTGCCGGTTCCGGCGGAGCGGATTCGCTTCGAAGAAACCGTAGGCCGGACCGGCGTACGCACCTTCCTCACTCCCGGCCATGCCCAGCACCACTGTTCCTACCTGCTGGATGATCTGCTCTTCGGCGGCGAGGCGGCCGGCGTGCGCTGCCCCGTACCGGACGGCATCTTCATGCGGCCCGCCACGCCGCCGCGCTTCATCCTGGAGGTCGCGCTCGATTCAATCGACCGGATGATCGCCCTGGCCCCAGCCAGGATGGTCTTTGCCCACTACGGTCTGGTGGAAAATGCCCTTGACCATCTGCGGATCGCCCGGAGCCAGCTTCTCTTGTGGGTCAGGGGGGCGGCGGCGACCGCTGCAGCCGGGGAATCAGGGCGAGAAGCGGCGATGATCGCCTGGCTTCTGGAGCATGACGAGCATTACCGCAACGTCAGCCGGCTGCCTGAAGATATCCAGGCGCGCGAACGTTATTTCTTCGGCAACACCCTGCGCGGCATGTCGGAATATGTGGATGGGCTTTCGGTTGAGGAGCGGGAGAAACTGTTATGTGGGCAGGACAATGCGCCGGAGGACCGGTGCGGATGAATAATTTTATGTCTATCGAGCTTAATTGCCTATCAATGTTTCGACGTACTGGAACAATCTACTAATATCAACAGGCTTGGAAAATATCCTGGTAAACGAATCTTGTACAATTTGTACATCATCAGCCGAGACACCTGTTAATGCTATGACGGGAGTAATGTTTCCTTGCATTTTCATTATCTTTGCGGCTGAAGCACCATCAAGATCCTTCATCATAAGATCGGTGATGACGATATCAAACCGTTCCTTGGCTGCGATAGCCAATAGATCAACTCCATTGGCGACGGTGATAACATCATATCCCCGCATTCTGGCAATGTTAGCCAGTGTTTCTCTTGCTGTCTCCTCATCTTCGGCAATCAGAATCCGTTTGCGCATGAAATGCAGTTCTCCTCTTTTTGCTGTAATCTCCATCATCTGAAAAAAAAATTTCAGGTCTTTGCGCAATCTTGCCAAGGCACTGTTCAATCGCCGCAAACAACACTCCGAAATCAATCGGCTTCATGATGTAGTGGTCGATTTCAAAGCCCTCTCCGACGGCATCCTCCAGAGTGGCTTTCCCGGTATCGGCAGTTATCACGATGATCTTTGCGTCGGGCTTGATCGCCCTGATCCTGCCGACCATCTGCACACCGCCTATTTCCGGCATGTTGATGTCGGTGACGACGATATCCGGCAAGTGTGTCTTGAAAAGCTCCAATCCGGTTTTGCCGTTGACCGCGGTATGGAGTGCGACATCGGGAAATTTGACCGGAATTATGGCGGCGAGAATCTCCAAGGTATCATTATCATCTTCCACAAGCAAAATTGAAATCAACGGCATGGGATCAGTTTCTGGATTCATCGCACACCTCTATCCTGAATTCGGCGCCATCGGCAACGTTGCACACACTAAGTCTCCCCCCCATATTCTTCTCTATGATGGCCTTGGACATGAACAGACCGACCCCCGTTCCCCGTTGTGGACCCTTGGTGGTAAAATGCGGGTCGAAGATCTTGCCCAATATCTCCTCGGGGATGCCTCCGGCGTTGTCGGCAATGGTTACGACGGCACAGCCGTCTTCATGGGATAATGTGATGGCCACTCTGGGATCACTGACTTCCTTTTCTATCAAGGCATCCTTGGCATTGACCAGGATGTTGAGGAGTACCTGAGCGAATTCATTCTGATAGCCATGGATGACGAGTTCATCCTTCGCGGCGATTTCGACACCGATCGACGAAGTTCGCAGACTTCCATCCAAAAGCGACAGTATATTATCAATAGACTCACGAACCTTGAATTCGATCTTTTGCTTATCAGGACTGAAGAAATTTCTGAAATCTTCAATGGTTCTGGACATGTAATGAATTTGTTTCATCGATCTGCTGACTATCTGGTTCAGAAACTCCCTTGAGAATTGGCCGCTATCATAAAGAAGCGATAGTTGCTGTATCGTGAGCCCAAGCGTGTTTAACGGCTGCCGCCACTGGTGGGCAATATTATCGATCATCTCCCCCATGGCTGCCTGACGGCTCTGATGGATGAGCATTTGTTCCTTTTCGCGAAGGGCTTCCACAGCCCGCAGGCGCTTGGCGGTCTCCTCCCGCAAGGAATTTTCCGTCCGTTTCCGCTCCATGATCTCGTCTTGGAGGCGCTTGATGGACAGTGCCAGTTCCTCCGTTCGCTCGGCCACACGCAGCTCCAGCTCGTCGTGAGCCTGCTGAAGTTTTTCTTCGGCCTGCTTGCGCTCGGTGATGTCCCGCATGATGACAAAAGAGCGAGGTGGTTCGCCCGGCACGATGACGGAGCTGACCTCGACCGGGAATCGTTCGCCGCTCTTGCGGATACAGGTCAGTTCGATGTTGATCAGGCCGGTCCGTTGTCGCTCCTCCAGCGCAGTGGCCAACCGGACATCGTTGGCGTCGATGATCCCGGCGCGGCCCAACCGGCAAAGTTCCTGCTCGGTCATGCCGAAGATCCTGCAGGCCGTCGGGTTGGCCGCGACGATATTTCCGTTCGGTACCGTAAGAAAGACAGCATCCAGTGACTGCTCGAAAAGCGACCGGAACCGTTCCTCGCTCACATGCAGCGCCTCCTCGGCCAGTTTCCGCTCGGCCATTTCTCTCGACAGGTTATCCAGAGTCGCAGCCAGACCCTCGGTCCGTTTCCTGACCCGTAATTCCAGATTGTCGTTGGCCTTTCGCAGTTCTTCTTCGGCCTGTCTACGCAAAAGCGTTTCCCCATCTATCTCACTGCCGATGGTTTTGGAGATGAAGGTAATCAGGGTGCCGACAACGACAAGAGAAAAGAGGGTCATCAGGGATAATCCCAGCGACGGGTTGCTGAACCGGGAGAAAAACCGGGCATCCAGAAGGCCGTGAAAAAGGACTATGGCAACGGTCACCGGAAGAAATGCCCGCATCAGGCGGGAACGTATGGAGCTCCCCAGGAACAGACGCTGCGGAAAGAAATCCGGACCGTTGGCCATGCATAACCCCGAACCCAGAGCAATAAGGGCGACAGCGGTGGGGAGGGCGACCGGAATGATGGTCCCGCCATATAAAAGCGGCGAGCCATACATGTAACCCAGAAAGGTAACCATGCCTACCGCCGTAACGGCAGCGGCAAGAAGGGCCGAGGCCGCGTGCATATGTCTTGTTTTTCCGGGAGAAACCGAGAGCAGAAGAAGCGATAATCCGGCCAGCGAGAAGCTGCCGGCAGTAATCGGAGACATGCGGCCGGTGGTGACGGCATCGAATTTCCTCAAAGTAAGAGGGATCAAACCTTCAATGTTCCAGTTAAGAGTATCGCTGCAGTAATCGATGAGGATTAGTGTCGAGACGAGAACGATGCATACCGCCGATATCCGAGGTATCCACCTGACCATCTGCTGACAGGAACGGAGGTAGATGTAGAGGCCACCGCACAAGACAATGAACACAATCGCCGTGCTGGGCGCCATGGGGATGAATGTTCTACGAACGCTGGCGAAAACGAGGTAATCGAAAAGCCAGCCCATAAGAGTAGTGCCGCTGATCAGCGTTACGAGGAAAAGGGAGATGGTGACAAGCTTAACCAGACTATAATCTTGTTCAAATTTCTTCATAACCACCTTGTTTACAAGAACATCGCAATCATGTATGTGCACTTGGTAAACCCAAACAATTGAAATCATAACGGCGATTACATTTTAATTCTAGACCTCCAAACTAAGTCCAGCTCCATGCGCCTAATCATAAGGGTTATTTTTCGAGAGTATCAATGTTAGTGACTAACAGATGAATCAACTCTTCATCGGACAGATCTGTTTGTGATTGTCATCTGCTTTCCAGTACCTCGCGCACCTTTGCCGTCAGGCACTGTATCGTGAAGGGCTTCTGGATGAAATGTACTCCTTCGTCGAGTACGCCGAAGCGGGCAATGATGTCAGCCGAATACCCCGACATGAAGAGGCACTTCAGATCTGTATTAAGGGACAACAGGTTTTGGGCCAGGCTCCAGCCGTTCATCTCGGGCATGACCACGTCGGTCAGGAGCAGGTGGATCTCGCCGGAGTGCTCCCTGGCAAGGCGAAGGGCTTCCCCGGGGTTTCTTGCCTTTAGTACGGAATAGCCACCTATTTCGAGCATTTCCGTGGTCAGGTCCAGGATGGCCGGCTCGTCTTCCACCAGCAGGATGGTCTCCTGGCAGCGCTGTGCCGGTCTAGCCACGTCTTCCGTTTCATTGCCGGACCTGTTTGCGGTGGTCATTCAAATCTCCTCTGCCCTGACATTCAGCCCAAGAAGAATGCTCCACAGCGGCAACCGATGACCTTCTTTACCGGTTCGGGGAGTTTTCGCACCAGGGTGGCGGGTATAGCCAGGTACAGCCAGAAAGTTTATTTCATGCCGTTCTTGTATAAGGACAGTACTGAGCAATGAATAAAGCTCTTTCACTCGCCGAATAAAGGTTGTTGAATTAGCCGAATAACAGCTTTCTTGAGTGTTACAATATAGATCAATTAACGCCAATTTATCTATTGGGGAAAACCATTAGAAATGCATTTTTCTTATGTTGCAGGTGGTGAGTGTCAAAAGAAGGGAATGTGCTGGATATGTCGGAGCAGTCTCAAGTGGAGAGTCGGGAAATGAATGTTTCCGAGCCAGCCAAGGCGAATCTTTTTCAGAATCGTTCCGCATCTGTTTCAGCGATGACCGCCCAGCGGGCAAGTCCGGCAGCGTTGGAGACATCGAGTTTTTTCATCAGGTTCGCCCGGTGAACCTCCACGGTCTTCGGGCAGATTCCCAGTCGTTCGGCAATCTCTCTGGATGTAGCGCCCTGTCCTACCATAAAGAGGACCTCCCGTTCCCGCCTGGTAATCTTTTGGCGGAGGAAGGCTTGCTCCTCGTGAAAAGCCGATGTTGCATGATGCATTCTGATCATCTCATGGCGGCGAATCCGGCCTGTAACGGCTGCAAGCAATTCTTCGGCGGAAAACGGCTTGGGAAGATAGTCGTCGGCTCCGGCTGACATGCCCGAGCGTACCTGCTGGCGTTCCCCCATGGCGGTGACAAAGATGAATGGGATATCGGCAAGCGTATCATCACCCTTCAAGGCCTCCAATACGGAATGGCCGTCCATTTCCGGCATCATGATATCGCACAGGATCAGGTCGGGACGTTTCTCACGTAACAGGGCAAGGCCTGACAGCCCGTCAGATGCGGTACAAACGTCAAATCCTTCCATTTGCAGGATCAATGTCATCATTTTGCAGTATGATGGGTCATCTTCGATAATCAGGATTGAACACACGGCAACCTCTCCATTTTCATATCGTTACTTAATCATGGCGTTTTTCCACACCTGCTAAGGGTCAGGGAGAGGAATTTCCACCCGCATGGTGGTCCCTTTGCCTATTCTGCTGGTCACCTTTATGGTACCGCCCATCTGCAACAATGCCTCTCTGACGATGGAGAGTCCCAAACCCAACCCGCGTCGTCCCTCGACATTCCGACTGCGGTAGAAGGCATCGAATATCGACTCCTGATCCTCTTCCGGGATGCCTATGCCGGTATCGGTTATTTCCAGCAACAACATGTCATCACTCCGGCGGACCAGTAACGACACGGTTTCGTGCGATTCTGTAAACTTGCAGGAATTGGACAATAAGTTCTGCAGTATCCGCCGGAATAAAACATCGTCAATCAGGGCACTGCCGCAAGCCGCATCTATCGAAACGATAAATTCATGTCCGGCGCACCAGACTTTTTCCGCTTCTGCGGCAATTGAGCGGCATAGTTCCCCGATATCATACAGCTGAGGAGGTCTCCCGCGCTTATCAGCTCCCGACAGGTTGAATGCAATGACTGAATTTACCAGATTGGACATTTGACTCGCGGCGTTACGAATATGCTCATTCTGTTCGATCCGCTTTTCCTGTGTCAAGCGATCCCAGTACCGATCCAGGATATCGACGCTGCCGGTAAGCAGGCCAAGCGGGGTGCGAAACTCGTGCGCAACAGTGCGCATCAACCTGCGCATGGTGCTGTTGGCGGTCTCGGCGGCTTCCAGTGCCTGCTGCAATTCCTCTTCGATCAACTTTCGTTCGGCCACTTCTCTCGTCAGTTTATCCAGGGTCGCTTCCAGATCCTCAGTCCGTTCCTTGACGCGCAATTCCAGATTGCTGTTAGCCTTAAGCAGTTCTTCCTCTGCCCGCTTGCGCTCGGTAATGTCAACCAGTACGTGGACCGCGCCACGCGGTAGCCCATCTTCGTTTCTCAGGGGGGTGCCGTATCCCAGCACGTGGCGGATCGTGCCGTCGTCGAAGGCGATGCTGAACTCGAAGTCTTCCACATGGGCGCCGCGAGCAGACCGCTGGGCGGGCAGTTCATCAAGCCTCAACTCCCGCCCGTCCTTGAGAGCCCGGAAATGGCAGGGCCTGACTTCAACCGGCGCCGACAGCGAAGCCTCGGCGCCGCGTGGAATGTACAACAGTTCGTCTGCTGCGCGGTTGCCGGTAATGTGAAGGCATTCGATGTCATGGGCAACAAACACGGGGGTAGGCACGGTATCCAGAAGCGTTGCCAATTCCG
>DATNCC010000083.1:0-13913 GCA_035571735.1 Dongiaceae bacterium
TGGCCTTCATAATTAATCCCGCACAGAAGCGCATAATTGCCTGGCTGGATATCGTACGGTCCGTTGGCGGAACCGCCATAGACATCGGGACACTGGTTGGTAACCGTATTATATTCATCCACACCCAGCGGATGACCGTTACGCAAGGCCCAGCACGCCTGCAGCGACTGCTGGAATGCCACCTTTGTCTTGGCAACCACCGTCGAACTCGGCAGCACGCATTCGCCAAAATAATTGGCGACACAGGTGCCATAGTTGGGCGCCAGATTGACACAGGGGCCGTAATTGGCGGTGCTGGCAGCGGCATAACCGGTACAGGTCGAGGTATAGGTGGTTGTGGTATGTCCCTGGGTATCGATAATTGTGCAATTGGCATTGGTGGTGCAGGATGCCGGAATACGATTCTTCAGACCGTTCGGCAGGGCTGGCGAGTAGCTGCTTTGCGTGCCGCAACTGCCCGGAACTGCCGGCGTCGTGACATCACATGTGGCATCATTACCTAAAGTACAGCTTTTGGACTGCCTGTTCTGGCAGACATTCTGCGCCGGCGGCGTGCAGGTTGTGACGTCCGCGGTGCCGGAACAGGTCAGGGCATTGTTTGCGCTGCAGACAAATGCCGTGTCCGCCAGGCTGGTGTTAAGTTTGCATTCGCTTGAAGTCGCACACGCCGGCTTGACGTGGGTCACGGGGTTATCGAGTTTGCAGGTACCGGACGGCAAAGCGGTTGTCGCGAGACACGCTCCCACATCCTTTTTGATGTCGGCGTTGGTGCCTGTCGCCAGGGATACGACCGCATTCTGGCATGACTCATAGTCGTAGGAGGTACCGCTGCCGATAAAGACATCGATCCTCGTACCGCCGCCTTGTGAAGGTGCCGTGGGATTGTTGGCGTTAGTGGGACCATGCACCCTGAAGGTTACATTGAGCGAGATGTTCGGATCGTTAGCCGCTGTACCTGAAAAATCCACAAAGTCAGCCGTCAGCGGCTGCTTGATAAATCCCTGGCCGACACAACCTCGCGATTCGGGCAGCAGTTGCTGCTCGGCCGTACTGTATCGGCCCCCGGTAAGGATTTGTTTCTGAATGTCGAACTTGGATGCGGTCAACCAGTTAAGGTAGTTGCCGGATGCCAGGAATTTGGTCACTTTTGTGGAGCCTGCCAGCGCCGGGTTGTATAAGACGCACAATTCATTTGCAATCGATAACGCGCTTTCTCCGGCGCCTGCAGTGCAGCTGTACGTATCGACCGGACCGAACTTGCCAGGAGTGGGAGAGACCGCCAAAAAATCGTAGTTGTAGTATTGTTTCGTACCGTCTGATTTTAACCGCTTGTAATAACCGATATATTCATTGGTACTTTTGTATGTTTCATCATAACAGTACATCGGCACCCGATCAAAAACGGTGCAGGTTCCAGCGCCGCACTCGGCGTCCGTCTTACAGGTTGTCGCCGAGTTAGAGCAATGCTTCAAGCCGGTGTCGGTATAGGCAAGGTCAAACATACTCGCCGAGTTATCAATCAAAAAGAGCAGGTTCGGCAAAATACCCGCCTGCAGAAATGCCGGCGTCATGCAGTAGTTAAGCATGTCGGCCGCCCTGACATTCCCCGGAAAGGCGGTAATCAGCAGTAGAAGCACCAGCAGTATGGCATCGGATCGCTTTTTCATAACCTACCTCGCCTGATTTGCTCTATTCGTATAAAACCCTGAATCCCAACAACATGTGCGGCTTCTGTTTCATCGCAAATTTGAATTCTTCCTACTTCTCTTCCAGCATCCGCTTAATCGTCTCGGCATCCCGCATGCCGACTTCAATCCTGCCATCCGGCATGACCACGGTGGGTGTACCGCTGATACCGTTGGCATTGGCAAATTTAATGATTTCGTCGATTACCTTTTTGCTGCTTTCCTTTGTCGGCTTGGGAACATCCTTGCCTTCAAAGGCCTTGTCCAGCATCTCACTGCTCATGGTCTCAAACACCGTGCGGGACTTGTCATAGGCGCCAGGGTGCATCGGCAGCGGAAAGAGCATGATGTAGATGGCAACGTCAGGGGCAATCCTGGCAAGCTTCTGCAACTCCTCATGCCCCTTCCTGCAGTAGGGACAATCCGGATCTGTAAAGACGTAGAGTTTTTTGGTACCCTTGGGATTGCCCATTATGACCGCATCGGCAACCGGAATAGTGGCAACATCCAGGGAGGTCTGTTGTTTGGGTTGGGGGAAATTCTGCTGGTGCGCGGAGACCGGCTTCAGGGTCTCGATGTCGACGACCATGCCCTGAATCAGGTGCTTCTTGCCGTAATCCATCAAGAGGATGCCTTTTTGACCTTCTTTTTCCACGAGTAATTCAAATAGCCCTTTTGCCGGTGACTGCTTAACCGAAGTTACGGTAGCACCGGTTTTTTTAATGAGTTCGGAGGCGTCTTTTTCAGTAAGGGAGTGGCAGGATGCACATACGCCACCGCACCCTTCCTTGGCCATGGCAAAAGAGGGTGAGGTAACAATAAGAGAGACAAAAAGACCAACGAGTAATTCTTTCAACATGGATCGATTCCTTTCGTGTCATAAGTTTGTTTGATTCACAGCAAGAACGGTGCCGCTTCATCGGCAGTCATAATACCCTTATAATCATTGTATTTTATAAACATGCAAATTATATCCTACGCATTTTTTGCATACTTCTGTAATACGTTGCGGCTTATTACTCCGCAATTTTTGCCTCCCCCCCCCCACGAAATTTGGAATACTTTCAGAATTTGCTTTGCTTCTGCAAAGGTCTCTCAATCCTCATTCATCCGCAATATAATGAAAATCAGGGTTGCTGCAAACTGGGCGACGACTCAAATTGAAAGAGGTTCTTGTAGTGTAAAGAAGAACGTTGCTCCGCCCCCCGGCTCGGCTTCGGCCCAGATTTTGCCGCCATGCCTGAAAATGATACGTTGGACCGTCGCGAGCCCGATGCCGGTACCGGTGAACTGGCTGGAATCGTGCAGTCTTGTAAAGACCCGGAAAAGCTTGCCCGCATCCTTCATATCAAAACCGGCGCCATTATCGCGGACGTAATACACCGGGCCTGATTCGGCCTGCAGGGCACCAAATTCAATCAGGGCGTCGTCCTTGAAGGAGCTGTATTTCCAGGCGTTGCCCAGCAGGTTGATTATTACCATTTTCAGAAGCCGGGAATCACCGGCAACGACAATATCCGGTTCGATACATGTCCTGACGGATCGATCCGGGCATTCAAGAGACAGTTCTTTCAAGGCGGCCTCAGCAATTTTACTCAGGTTGATATTACCTGACAAGATCTCGACTCGGGTTACCTGCGCCAGATGCAACAGGGCGTCAATCATTTCATTAAGCCATGATTCAGACTCATAGATTCGGGCAACGTATTCTCTGGTACCATGATCAAGACCGCTACCATCATCAAGCAGCAGTTGGCAATAGCCTGAAATGCGGGTGAGCGGCCCCCGCATGTCGTGTGATACCGAATAATTAAATGTCTCCAGTTCGTTGTTGGCGGCAGCAAGATCGATTGCTCTGCGGCTCAGTTCGTCATTAAGCTGGCGAATCCGTTCAAGGTACATATGGTCGGACTCTTCGGTAATCTTGCGCTCGTTTTCCAGCGACTCAAGCATACTGTTGATGGAGACAGCCAGGGTTTTTAATTCATCCTGATGTTCGGAGAGGGGAAGGCGGGCCGAAATGTTATGCATCTCGGCAATCTGACGCACCTCTGCGGTTAGAGACTTCAGACGGGACAGAATTGTTCCCCGGACAAATAACAGCATTACGCAGCAGAGCACGCCGCTGGCCAGAAATAATGCCGTAAAAATATAGGCTATTGTAACTTTGCCTTGATCGTGCAGAAATACATCGGAAGTGGTTGCCAGAATAAAGAGCAGGGCAATGAAGGTGCTGATAATAATAAGAATTGTTCGCTGGGACAGCGTCATTCCATGCTCCGTTTACGCGCAACCATCCGTTCAGTCAGGTACACGAAAGTTTCCACATTAATGACATCGGGACAACAAATGACTATTATAGACAACCCTGTCTATATACCTGAATAAAAAAAACTGCGAAAGACATTAAATCCATCGAAGGTTATGTTATAGTAACCTTCAGTCTTCAGGCGGTTCCAACATTTGGAGTTCACAAGATATGACCATGGCTGCGCTCGCCCTTCCCGTGAAATTACCCGAACTGACCGATATCACGAGATATTGCCGAACGGAAGATATTGAGCCGTTCCTGCAGATGATTTCTCTGGCTGTGAAATCCGACCACAACCGCATTGTGGACTGGAGAAGCAGGAGTGAGCAGCTTGTTGCGACTATTATGCAAACGGAAGGTCCCTCGCTTAAATCAATTCATGAGACCCTCAACCAGATCGAGCTGGAACGCTTCCTGCTGATTCCCTCTGTAAATGAATTGCACCGGTCATGCACACGGTATCGTGATCTCCTGTCGTGTCGTGTCATGGAAACCGTTCTCTCGGACATGGATGCAGCCGGATTTACTCGTCCACCGGTACCCTTTGCCTTGATAAGCATGGGGAGTGACGGCCGGGAAGAACAGACACTCATTACAGACCAGGACAACCTGATTGTCTATGGCGACGGAGGCGGCGAAGCGGCTGATCACTATTTTTCAGAGTTTTCAACCCGACTGGTTGATAGGTTGGAAGAAGCCGGCTTCATGCGCTGCACGGGAAATATCATGCCGACCAATCAGACCTGGCGCGGTTCATTCAGCCAGTGGCGCAGTCGGCTCTCTTCAATTGTCAGATACGAAGTCGAAGACATCGGCAAGAATGTCATGAACCTGATTGTGATGTCCGATGCCCGCTATGTGGCCGGAGATTACCCGCTGGCATCTGATTTGATCGATATGATCAGAACCATGGAACGGGAATATTTTCAGGTTCTATGGGGGATGGCAAAGGCTGCGACGGAGATGAAGCTGGCTCTCGGCTTTATGAAGCGCATCTGGACGGAAGGAACCGGCGAGCATAAAGGTGAATTTAATGTAAAATTGCTGGCCTGGGCTCCACTCGTCATGAATGTCCGCATCCTGGCCATTAACCAGGGTATCCCTGCAACCAGTACCCTGGAGCGTATTGCGCTGCTTGAAGCAGAAGGGAGCTTTTCATCAGCTTTTGCCCGGAATCTTATCGACGCCTATCACATCCTCACCAAACAGCGAATACTGATTCAGATCAAGACCCTTAAAGGAATCCAGAAGGATTCATATTACCTCAATCCCTACCAGCTTCCAACGGCGGAACGTGAACAGATCCGCCACGCAATGATCAAGATCGAAGAGTTGCAGAAAATCATTCATACTAACTTTCATATTGTGTAATCAAGAAATATTATTTTTTACTATTTCCCGAACGTGTCGATAATCCAGCGAGAAATACTCCGTTTTCCCCCTGGTGACATTGGCAGAGCATCTTCATGGAACCAGCCCGCCTCTACAACCTCTACTCCGTCAGGTTTTATTTCACCACCTGCATAGTCAGCCAGGAATCCGATCATCTGTTGGCTGGGAAAAGGCCAGCTCTGGCTTCCCACATAACGGACATTGGTCACCTCTATCCCCGCCTCCTCGCGTACCTCCCGCTGGACACACTCCTCAAGGGATTCACCAAAATCCAGAAAACCGGCCACGAGACTGAAGCGCCCCGTATTCCAGGCGGCGTTGCGGATTAGCAGCAGCTCGGCACCGCGCCTGACCAGTACGATGATGCATGGGTGTATATGGGGGAAATGCTCGTCACCACACGACGGGCAGCGCTTTCCCCAGCCGGCGGGGATTCTGTTCAGTTCACCGCCGCAATGCGAACAGAATCGGCTACGCCGCTCCCAATGCAGGATCTGCGCGGCCCTGCCGGCGATGGTTGCCAGAGTATTGTCCAGCCGCATATCCGGCCCCTGAAAAGGAAGAGCTTCATACCCCACCGGCAATATGGTGCCCGAGGCAATCCGCATGGCACGCAAAGGTTTTCCCTGCCAGAGACCGATTTTCAGCGGTTCCGATTCCGGAAGAATTCCTTCCGGGAGTGAAACGTCAGGAAGCAGCGACGGTTGCGAACCGGAGAGCATCAGGAGTGAATAGCCCTGCAGGACCGCCCAGAACCCGGGAGTATCATCCGGCTCCTGTTCAGGCGGGAGCGGCGTAAACAGGCCGCGGATCATGGTTGAATTGAACGGCAAAGAACTTGACATGAATCCCTTCCACTTGTTCTGATCAGTACCCTGGTTAGACCAGGTTATGTGATAGAAATGATATTTGTCGTATCATTTGTCAATATTCGAATAACGGCGTGTGGAAATCGGTATACTTCCGGGAGAGAAAACATTTACCGAAAAGTGGTTTTCATAGTAAGTGTGCTATTACTTTGAACGCGAGATCTTTACTCTTATCAGCAGATTAACCTGATAAATTTTTCAGCCTTTAGGTGTATGCCATCAATGTCACAAAGAAGAAAATTAATCTGTACGGTGCCCCTTCGCGCATGACGGTTCAAATTCGCATGGCTCGGTATCTTGCCGCCATACTGATCACACTTCTGATTTCAGCATGCGCCACCCATCAACGTGCCTACTCACCTCAGGACCAAAGCCGATACTCCGGACAAAAACCGGGGCAAAAACCGTATACCGTTGCAGGCAAACGCTACGAGCCGCTTTCCAGTCACGAAGGTTTCGTGCAGGAGGGGATCGCAAGCAGCTATGGGCGTGATTTTCATGGCCGTAAGACCAGCAGCGGGGAACCGTTTGACATGAATGCAATGACCGCTGCCCACAAGACACTGCCACTCGGCGTTTATGTGAAGGTACGACACAAGCGGACCGGCAGGGAAATTGT
The DNA here is from genome assembly GCA_035571735.1 of Dongiaceae bacterium. GTDB lineage: Bacteria > Desulfobacterota > Desulfuromonadia > Geobacterales > Pseudopelobacteraceae > JACRCG01. The sequence continues at coordinate 6,877 of DATNCC010000083.1, forward strand.
TGTCCGCATAAATGATCGCGGCCCGTTTGTCCGCGAACGGATCATTGACCTTTCAGAGGGTGCCGCGCGCAAGCTGGAGATGATTCAGGAAGGGGTGGCGGCGGTCAAGATAACCGCACTCGGTTACAAAATCGAGCGTAAGGACGGGGAAGCTGAATACCGTACCCCGGTCAGTTACGATAGCGGAAAATTTGCGCTTCAGGTTGCCGCGCTTAAAAACAGGGCGAACGCGTATCGCTATGCAGATGAGATGAAAAGAAAATACGGCTCGGCGGACGTCCAGGAAGCGATTATTGAAGGGACCATGTTTTATCGTGTCCGCTTGGGGCATTACTCTTCTTTGCGGGCAGCGCAATCGGCCCAGGAATCGTTTGAGCGCAAAGGTTTTCCCGGCAATTTTGTCGTTGCTGTGGACTAGCTGTTCAAAGCAGCAATTGCCGGTACAATCTTATTGCAATCCATCACTATTGCCGCGGGTATAAACAGATCGACCTCGTTTCGCGCGCTGCCGGTCAGACGGCGGACAAGCTCCTGAAACAGAAGCAGCTCCTGGGAAAATAACTCTGTAAAGCTGAAACGCAGATCAGCAAGCTGCCGCGGGTTTTCCTGGGTAAAGTTCAGAGTACACCACTCATCAAACAGCTCTTCCCCCGAAACGTCAATCAGAGGAATTCCGTTCAGTCGGCAGGTCATCGGCCGATGATCATAGATCAGGCATCCTCCGGTTTCTGACAGCAGCAGACATGGAGTATCATCCTCTTCCGGCATGAGTGCATCCCAATCGCTCTCCGGAATTCCATTCAACAGCCATGGTTCGACAAAAGCGGAATTAATAAGCGACAACTGCTCCAGTCGCTGAGATGCTTTTCCAGCCAGCTCATTTCTTATTGGTTCGGGAAGCTCGGCAAAACCTTGCCTGAGATATAATGCATCCATCAGTGTAATATCAAAGAGGCCACGGCAGCAGGCAGAACAGCCATTTCGGCATGCAATCTCATCCGGGTGCCGTTCAAGACAGCGCCGAAACCAGGCATCAACCTCACTTAACAATGCACCATATCGTTCAAGCAACGCTTTCATGGCATCCATTTATCCTGGGGAGTTGAAATGATTTCAGGCGGCATCCCGCCCGAAGGGATGTCGGAACGGCACATCCCGCCATCGGAAAGGTAAAGCGCAGAAGAAAAAGCGGGTAAATGCATTGAATAGACCAGAAGTGACTACATGTACACCATGACTGTTATGGAAATAGTGCCATCTGCCGTTTTGAAAGGGATTGTCACCCCCTTGCACTGCACGTTGATACTTGCAGCCTGATCGGACTCATCCGGGGGATCGGATACGGTCCTCAATTGACCGGATACAACCAAAGGCAATCCAAGCGCAACGCTGCCGTACTGGGCATGATATTTTGTTTTGAAAGCACCGGCGATGTTGTTGGCCAATTCGCCCATTGCATCCCTGATACACTCTTCATCGGCTTCATCTACCATCAGAAGCTCTTTTGCAACACACTGTGCGCTCGCTTTGTCAGTGGCGATAATAATGTACCCGACCCGGTCGCCGGCAATTCCGACAATACCGGTTACATCAGAATCAACCGGTTCTACCTTTTTTTCAACCTTGCCGGCCAGCAGGTCAATATTCATATAGCTCTTAAACGTATCCTGTGTAGCGGACATAATGGTGAACATGATCTCTTCAAATGTAATGGATGCCAATCGAAAACCCCCTTGAAAATAATGTAACGCAAGCATCAATTCAAAATCACATGGAGCCGCGACTCATCAGATATTGATTGACTGTTATCCAATTGCTGGTGCACCTCGAACAGAGTTCCTGTATAGCACGATTACCAATCCGGTTCAATTAATAAACGGCTGAGCCCCCACCAAACCCTATCCCGGGATGTTAATGCCATGCCTAATCCCGATTGTTTCCTTGACCTATTTAAGCAAATTATGGTATTTGTTTATTCTTTTATTGGATATTGCGAGCTTGGCGGAATTGGTAGACGCACTAGCCTTAGGAGCTAGCACCGAGAGGTATGGGAGTTCGAGTCTCCCAGCTCGCACCAACCAGATAAGCATTACATTTCACTATGGAAGAGGAACGTTACCATGCAGGTTCACGTCGAAGACATCAGCTCGGTTCAAAAAAAGATTACGATCGAGATTCCAGCTGAGCAGGTTAATGAAGAGATCGAGAAGGCGTATTCAGCGATCCAGAAAAAAGCCAAGATACAGGGCTTCCGTCCCGGCAAGGCGCCCATGCAACTCATCAAACGTACTTACAGTGATGCCATGCGCGACGATGTGATGCGTCGCCTGTATCAGCAGACACTCTATAAAGCGATGGATGAGCACAAGGTTGAGCCGATAGATTCTCCCACCATAGAGAGCGACATACTTGAACCGGGGGCTCCGTTTAAATACAGCGCCATTTTTGAGGTCATGCCGCAGATATTATTGAAGGAATATACCGGCCTGATCGTAAACAAGGAAATTTATGTTTCCAAGCCCGAAAGCATTGATGACGAATTGAAACGAATGCAGGAAAACATGGCTCAGATGATTCCGCTTGACGAAGACGCAGCCGTTGAAAATGGCCACACCGTTTCCGTAGATTACACAGTTGAGGTAGAAGGTTCACCAGAGGAAAACAGCGGAGATCAGACTGCAGAGGTTGAAGTCGGAACCAACCGCCTGCTCCCCGGTTTTGAGGAACAGCTGATCGGCATGAAATACGGTGAGTCGAAGAAGTTCACCCTTGAACTTCCTGCAAACGCTGACCAGCCGGAATCTGCCAAAAAGATGGGTGTATTCAGTGTTACCGTCAAAGAAATCAAACGCAAAGAGCTTCCGGAACTTGATGATGATTTCGCGCAGCAGTTTGGCGAATATGACACCATGGAAGATTTGCGCGCCAAAATGGCTGAATATCACGAAAGACATGAAAAAGAGCGTATCGATAATGAGCTTAAAGAACGGGTTATTCAGGAACTGATCAAGAAAAATCCGTTGGATGTTCCGGAATCAATGGTTAAAAAGCAACTGGATTATATGTTCGAAAACCTTAAAAACCGCCTTAAGAGTCAGCAGATGTCGCTGGAGATGATGGGACTTGATGCGGAAAGCTTTCGAGCACGCTTTCGTGACGATGCCATTGACAAGGTCAAGGGCGGTTTACTGTTGATGGCTTTGGTTGAAAAAGAAAATGTTTCCGTATCTGATGAGGATCTGTCTGCACGGTACGAGAAAATTGCCGCCGGAAATCCGGAAATGCTTGATCGCATCAAGTCGTATTACTCATCCAATTCTAATGCAAAGAATTCAATTATCTCGGAAATCAAAGAGGATAAGGCCATTTCTTACCTGATTGGCCATGCCATTGTCACCGAAGTTGACGCAGACCAACTGAAAACGGCCTAACCCTGGTAAACAGGATAAGTAAGTTGACGAAGTCATTTTCTGCCAGAGAACCGCAGAAAATATCTTCTAACTTACTAAGGAGAAACACAATGTATATCCCGATGGTTGTCGAACAGAGCGGAAGAGGGGAACGCGCCTATGACATTTATTCCCGCCTGCTTAAAGAGCGGATTATTTTTCTCGGCGGAGCGATTGACGACAACGTAGCCAATCTCATCATCGCGCAGCTTCTGTTCCTGGAGGCCGAAGATCCGGATAAAGATATCCATTTTTACATTAATTCGCCAGGAGGCGTTGTCACCGCAGGCATGGCCATCTTTGACACCATGCAATACATCAAGGCCCCCGTGTCCACTATATGTGTCGGACAGGCCGCATCAATGGGAGCAATACTGTTGACTGCCGGTGAAAAGGGGAAACGCTTCAGCCTCAGCCATTCAAGGATCATGATTCATCAACCGCTTGGAGGTTTCCAGGGGCAGGCGACCGATATCAGCATCCATGCCAAGGAAATCCTGCGCATGAAAGACGAATTGAACGATATTCTTGCCCAACTATCAGGCCAGCAAAAAGAAAAAGTTGAAGCAGACACGGACCGAGATTTTTTTATGTCCGCGGAAGATGCAAAGGAGTATGGTTTAATTGATGCTATATTTACTCGTAAACCACCGCTCACTGGAGATGCACTATGAGTCGTCGTGACACAGCACAGGAACATCTGACCTGCTCTTTCTGCGGAAAAAGCCAGGACGATGTAAAAAAACTTATTGCCGGACCTGCTGTTTTTATCTGTGACGAATGTATTGAACTTTGTAATGACATTATTGCAGAGGAAATGAAACTGCAGGAAACAACCGGACCGGATCTGAAGAAACTCCCCAAACCGCGCGAAATCAAGGATATTCTGGATGAATATGTCATTGGCCAGGAAATGGCCAAAAAAGTTCTCTCTGTAGCGGTATATAACCATTACAAACGAATTGATTCCGGCGGAAAACCGGGTGATGTTGAAATGCAAAAAAGTAATATTCTGCTGCTGGGACCAACCGGTTCCGGCAAAACACTCCTTGCCCAGACTCTTGCCAGGATTCTCAAAGTACCATTTGCGATGGCGGATGCGACCAATCTTACTGAAGCAGGGTATGTCGGTGAAGATGTCGAAAATATAATCCTCACACTGTTGCAGGCAGCAGATTACGATGTTGAACGTGCCCAGAAAGGCATCGTCTACATTGATGAAATTGATAAAATTGCCCGTAAGTCAGATTCGCCTTCGATCACCCGCGATGTTTCAGGTGAAGGAGTTCAACAGGCGCTTCTGAAAATCATTGAAGGCACTATTGCCAGCATTCCGCCAAAAGGTGGCAGAAAACATCCGCAACAGGAGTTCATGAAAGTTGACACCACAAATATCCTCTTTATTTGTGGTGGTGCATTTGCCGGACTCGAAACAGTTATTCAACAGCGGATTGGAAAGAAGTCCCTGGGCTTCGGGGCGGACATAAAGAAGCGCGAAGAGAAGAAACAAGGAGAACTGCTGAAGAGCCTGACCCCCGAAGACCTCCTTAAATATGGCTATATTCCTGAATTTATTGGACGTCTGCCGATGCTTGCCACTCTGACTGAGTTGGATGAAGAGGCCTTGGTCCAGATATTAAAAGAACCGAAAAATTCTCTGGTTAAGCAATATCAGAAGCTTTTTGATCTTGAGAAGGTGCGTCTGCGGTTCACTGACGGGTCACTGATTGCAATAGCCAAGGAAGCTCTGAAACGCAATACCGGTGCACGCGGACTTCGGGCAATTCTGGAAAATTCGATGCTCGATATTATGTATGAGATTCCATCTCAATTGAATGTTCAGGAAGTAGTTATCAATGAAGACGTCATATATCGCAAAGAAAAGCCGATTATCGCATATGAACCGGAATTAAAAGAGGCCGCCTGATTTCGCCTATAATTCAAGATGTTAGACTGTATTTATATAGCGTGTAAGAACAGTTTGATTATTTATTCGTTAAAAACATGCTCAACCGCCCATAATATGCACGTTTGCACGAAATAACACTTGACACAATTTAAGAACATCTGATAAACAGTGTCTCGCTTTGAAATAACAATCAAACTTTGGAGGTGTAACGTGACAAAAGCAGAATTGATCAGTTCAGTAGCAGAACAGGCCGGCCTGAAAAAAGTAGAAGCTGAAAAAGCCGTATCCGCATTTATCGCCAGTGTAACTGCTGCTCTGAAAAGCGGAGACAAACTCAGCCTTGTCGGCTTCGGAACATTCTCCACTGCTAAACGTGCTGCCCGCAAAGGCCAGAACCCTCAGACAGGCAAGAAGATTGATATTCCTGCCGCAACTGTTCCCAAATTCAAACCAGGTAAGACCTTGAAAGAAGCTGTTAATGTTGTTCCCAAGAAAAAGAAGTAATTTTTTGTAGATTATTGCTGAGGGGTTGTAGCTCAGTTGGTTAGAGTGCCAGCCTGTCACGCTGGAAGTCGCGGGTTCGAGCCCCGTCAACCCCGCCATTAATTCATGGGCGAATAGCTCAGCTGGGAGAGCGCCAGCCTTACAAGCTGGATGTCACAGGTTCGATCCCTGTTTCGCCCACCATAAAACAAGCCACTTAGATTAATTTCTAGGTGGCTTTTTTTGTTACATTCTCCCGGACCGGATTATCGCATAAACCAGCCATAGCCCGACAATCCCCGCCACGGTATACCCCATAAAGGCAAGCATCGGAAAACCCATAACTTTCTGACCCTTGTCCGTATGCATGATGATTGAAGATCCGATGATCATGGCCGCCAAAATCATACTGGTTGAAAGTCTGTTGATGGAGCGGTCGAAATCGGCAGTGAATTTATCCAGGCCGCGGTGTTCAAGGTCGATCTTGAACTTGTTACGGTTGATCCGATTGATGATCTCTTTCAGATCACGGGGGATATTGCGTGCCAGGTTCAGATAAGAGGAGAGAATCTGGTTGAGATCTCGCGAGATGCGTAGCGGAGAGAATTTCTGACGGATCTCCTTTACGATAAAGGGACGCAGGTGTTCAACCATATCGAAGGCAGGATCAAGCGCCCGCCCCATACCCTCGATCAAAACCAATGACTTGGCCAAAAGCATCAGGTCGGGCGTAATTCTGATGCTGTACAGGGTGATGATTTCGATGAACTCCATCAACATGCGCCCCACTTCAATCTCTTTGAGGGGGATTTCGTAGTAACCGTCGATGAAACTGAACAGATCCCGTTTAAGGGCACGTATGTCCAGATTGTCGGAGATATCACCGGCAAAAAGCAGAAGTGACACGACTTCGTCCATATCACGCTTGATAATGGCCGAGAGGATATCGGTCAGAAAGGTTTTGAGCTCTTCATCCAGGCGCCCCACGATTCCGTAATCGAGCAGGCAGATGACGTTATCCGGAAGAATCAGGACATTTCCGGGATGGATATCACCATGGAAGAAACCGTGATCCAGCACCATCTCAAGGAATGCATCCGCGCCGCGACGGGCGATAAGCTTACAGTCAAGCCCCTGATTTGAGAGTTTGTCCCGGTCGGAAACCTTTACCCCGGCAATGTATTCCATGGTCAGGA
>DATNCC010000084.1:0-4511 GCA_035571735.1 Dongiaceae bacterium
TGGACGCTGTTCTCGGGCTGGCGCTCAGCAACCTGAGGAAATCGATAGAGGAGAGCACTGCGGCAATCGACCGTGAGGCACTGCCGGAAGTGGATGGTGACGACGTCCAGTTGACGCAGCTCTGCCAGAACCTGATCAGCAACGCCATCAAGTTCCGGAAAAAGGATGTGCCTCTCAGGATCCGCGTTTCCGTGGAATACAAAGGGAACGAATGGGTCTTCGGCATGCACGACAACGGCATCGGCATCGAGCCCCGTTTTTTCGATCAAATCTTCGAGATATTCCGGCAGCTTCACCCCCGCGATGAATATGGGGGGAGCGGCATGGGGCTGGCGATCTGCCGCAAGATCGTTGAACGTCACGGCGGGCGCATCTGGGTGGATTCGACTTTCGGCGAAGGGGCCTCATTCTACTTCACACTGCCGGCGAGAGGAGCAGGCCATGAGCGATGAGAAACCGGATGAAGGATTCGTCGAGATTCTGCTCGTCGAGGACAACCCCGCGGACGTGAACATGCTCCAGGAGAGCTTCCGTGATAGCAAGGTTGCGAACGAACTGCACGTGGTGAACGATGGGGAGGCGGCGCTCGATTATCTGTATAAGCGGGGCGAGTTCGCCGACACTCACCGTCCGGACCTGGTCCTGCTCGACATCGGCCTGCCGAGAAAAAACGGGCTCGAAGTCCTGGCAGAAGTCAAGGCAGACCCCGGCCTGAGGCGCATCCCGGTGATCATCCTGACGACATCGAAAGCGGAAGAGGACATCCTCAGGAGCTACGACCTGCATGTGAACAGTTACATAACCAAACCGGTGCACCTGAGCGAACTCTTCGAGGTGATGAAGAGGATCGAAGATTTCTGGTTCGGCATCGTAAAACTGCCGCCGAGGTGAATAGATGAAGAACGGGAAGCTGGAAATCCTCGTGATCGAGGATGAACATGCGGAAGTGGAGTTGATCAGGGAGATGCTGGCGGAAGAGCGGAGGTGGGAGTTCTCCGTGGAGCACGCCCGCTACCTGGCGGAGGGCCTCGACCTGCTAAGAAGCCGGAGGTTCGATGTCGTCCTGGTCGATCTCGGGCTCCCGGACAGCCGGGGGCTGGAGACGGCGCTGGCGGTCCGCAACCAGGCAAAACACGCACCGGTCGTCGTGCTGACCACCCTAGATGATCTGGATATGGCGATAACTTCGCTAGAGATGGACATCCAGGACTACCTGGTCAAGGGGGAGAGCAACAGCGAAATGGTGGCACGCTCGATCCGCTATGCCATCGAACGCAAACGGATCGCCGAGGAGTTGCGAGAGAGCGAGCAGCGCTTTGCTTCCTTCATGCTCAACCTGCCTGCCGCAGCCTGGATCAAGGACACACAAGGCAGGTACGTCTATGCCAATGCGGAAACCGAACGCATTTTTTCCATGCCGTTGACCGCGCTGCTCAGCAAGAGCGACGATGAAATTTTTCCGCCGGAAACCGCCCGGCAGTTCCGGGAGAACGACCAGCGGGCACTGGCCGAAGGCTTGGCCATCCAAACCACCGAGGTCCTGCGCCAGGCCAACGGTATCGAGCATCATTCCATCGTCAGCAAGTTCCCCCTCGCCGGTCCCGATGGCAAGCCGGCATACGTGGCCGGCGTTGCTCTCGACATCACCGAGCGGAAGAGGGCCGAAGAAGCGTTGAGAGAAAGCCAGCGCGCCCTCACGACACTCATGACCAACCTCCCCGGCATGGCGTACCGCTGTCGCAACGACAAGGACTGGACCATGGAATTCGTCAGCGAAGGTTGCGTCGAATTGACCGGTTACCAGCAAGCCGGTCTGGTGCGGAACAAGAAGACCAGTTACGCGCAATTGATCCATCCGGATGACCGGGAGTTCGTCTGGAACGACGTCCAGGCCGATCTGCGAAAAAAAAGGCCGTTCGAGCTCGTGTACCGCATCAGCACTGCTGTCGGGGTAGAAAAATGGGTCTGGGAGCGGGGGCGGGGCATCTTTGGTCCAGACGGCGAGATACTTGCCCTGGAAGGGTTCATCACCGACATCACCGAGCGGAAGAGGATGGAAGCCGAACTGGAGCATTTTGCCTCATTCCCGCTAAACGACCCGACCCCGATCATGGAGATGGACTCCGACGGCAAGGTGACCTTCTGCAACAGTGCGGCGGAAAAGATGCTGGGCAAGGTGGAATGTTTCGACAGCAGCAACCCCCTCATCCCGAGGGACCTGCCGGATATTCTCCGCGACTTGCACCAGAAGAAGCTCCGCCAGTACCGCCGGACGGTAGAAGTGGGTGACCTGGTTTTAGATGAGCTGATCTACCTGGCGCCGGAGTTCAATTCGGTACGCATATACGCGTTGGACATCACCGAGCGCAGGCGCCTGGAGGAGGATCGGAGCCGCCTGGCAGCCATTGTCGAGAATTCGGATGACGCCATATTCTCCACGACGCTGGACGACATCATTGTCGACTGGAATAAAGGGGCGGAGAGGCTTTACGGCTATACGGCCTCCGAAATCAAGGGACGATATAGATCCACACTGGTCCCGGCCGATCGTGTCGACGAGGTGCCGCAGATCCTCGAAAAGATCGGTCGTGGCGAAAGCGTCGAGCACGTCGAAACCATACGCGTGGCGAAGGACGGCAGGCGAATCCCGGTCTTAGTGGCCATTTCTCCGATCAAGGGCAGGAATGGCAAGGTCACCGGGGCATCCACGATTGCCCACGACATAACCGAACGCAAGCGGGCGGAAGAGGCGCTGCGTGAGAGCGAGGAACGCTTCCGCGCCATCTTCGACCAGGCAGCGGTCGGCATTGTAGAGGTTAGCCCCGATAGACGCTGGCTGCGGGTCAACCGAAAGCTGTGCGAGATCCTCGGCTACACGGAAGAAGAGCTGAAAGCCCTTTCCCTCATGGATATCACCCATCCCGACGACCTGGAAACGAGCGTTGAGCATTACCAGCATCTCCTGGAGGGCAAGCTCGGCAATTATATCCTGGAAAAACGCTATGTCCGCAAGGACGGCTCGACCGTCTGGGTGAATCTCACCGTTTCGGCGGTTTCCGACGCCGGAGGCAACCTGAAATTCGCCGTCGGCATCGCAGAAGACATCACCGAAAGGAAGCGGGCGCAGGAGGAGATCGAGAGGCTGAATATCGACCTGACGGCGCGGGCTGCTGAGCTGAAAATTGTCAACACGAGGCTGGAAGACCTCAATCGGGAGCTGGAGGCTTTCAATCACACGGTTTCCCACGACCTGCGCTCGCCATTAAATACTATCAGCACCGCCTGTCAGGCAATCGAGATGCTGGGTGGCGACAATCTCGATGAGCAATGCAAGGATTTTCTCCATTCGGCCATCGCTGGAGTCAGGAACATGAGCAATCTTATCGCGACTCTCCTCAGATTTTCTCATTCCGCGTATAGTGAATTACGCCGGATAATGGTCGATCTCGGCGAAATTGCCGGAGTCATAGCGGCCAATCTGGGACAGTCCGATCCCGGACGGCAAGTAACCTTCAAGATTGGCAAAGGACTGACAGCTGTTGGTGACCCGGATCTCCTGAAGGTGGTTTTGGAGAATCTTCTCGGCAATGCCTGGAAGTATACCGGCGAGCAGAGTCAGGCGGTAATCGAATTCGGCTCGGCAGAAATTGACGGGGCAACGGTTTTCTTCGTCAGGGACAACGGGACCGGCTTCAGCATGGCGGATGCGGACAAAATGTTCATTCCTTTCAAGCGCTTGTCGGGAACGGAGAAATACACGGGACACGGCATCGGTCTGGCCACGGTGGAAAGGATCATCAAGCGCCATGGCGGCAGGGTGTGGACAGAAGCGGAACCGGGCAAGGGGGCGACGTTTTACTTCACGTTGCGATCAGAGGCGTCATGAAAGATAAACTCAACAGACAAATCGCTTCGGGGGGCCTTGGTTGAGGTTGAGTTTCCGGATGGAAACTAATCAGGTAACTATGAGAAATCTGCCGATAAAAACGAAGCTGATTTGCTTGATCGCCTTTATGTCAACAATGTTGGTTGCTGTAGGGGGTCTCGGCCTGAGCGGCATGAAAAGCGCCAGGGACAGCCTGGAAACGGTCTACAGTGATCGGCTTATTCCCGTCATACAGCTTGCCGCTATCGGAGAGCTGCTTTCCGATACCAGGCGGGAAGTGTTGCTGTCGGTAGCGCATGGCCGGTCGAATTCCAGCAACCTGCCGATGCAAAATCCCGTGACGGCCCCTGCGAATCGTGCCGCCAGGATCGAAGCTAACCTGGCTGAAATGGACAAAATCTGGCACGAATATCTGGCCACAGATCTCAATCCTGAAGAGAAATTGTTGGCGAACAGCGTCTTGGCAAGTTACACCGCACTTGTTGAAAAGGGGATAAGACCGGGAATTGGTTTGATGAAAGCCAACGATATCGCGGGACTGGATGCACATCTCAAGGACATTATGTTGCCCCTTGACAGCAAGAGTCATGAAGCCCTCGGCGCTCTCATCAGGCTTCAGGATAAG
>DATNCC010000085.1:0-6312 GCA_035571735.1 Dongiaceae bacterium
GTTCCCAACTTTCGAAAGAAGATCAGGAAGTGGCCGCAACAGGGATGCCTATAACCTTCCTTCTTGGGCGACGTCCTGAAGGAGCTTGTGCAATTGACGCTAAGATTGTTGCTACAGGACTGAACCGTTAACAACAAAGTAGGGCGGCCGCCAACCATCGGGTGGTGCGGTGAAACCCGCACACCCTCAGCCCCGTTGGAGGCAGCAAGCACTACGATAAAGCTGTTGATCATCTAACACAAATAACAGTCACGATTGGAGATCATGTGAAAGACACTACCACTGGCACGAACGGCCCTTTCCCGGAGTTCGACCACGCAAAGCTGCTGGAGTTGGCCGCGATGCGCATGCCGTTCGGCAAATACCGGGGGCGTCGCCTGGTCGAACTGCCGGAACCTTATGTGGTCTGGTTTGCCGGGCAGGGTTTTCCGCCGGGAAAGCTGGGGGAGATGCTGCAGACAGTCTACGAGATCAAGGTCAACGGGCTGGAATACCTGTTTGACAAGTTATAATCCAAAAAAACATTTACCGCAGAGGACGCAGAGGATCGCAGCCAAAAGTAGGCGCTTCTAAGCGAGGAAAACAAAGAGTTATGAAAAACAAGGCCTCACCTTTTGGATTTAGCAGATTTTTGGTGTAACCATTTATCATTTAAGGTTTCCTCTGCGTCCTCTGCGGTTCAACAGCCTTTCAAGAATAATCAACCTATCACCCGACCAGCCCCCGCAACAGCGCAAGATTTACCGCATCCATCTCGTCATTGTCCCCCTTGGGAGTTTCCAGGATCTTCGGCACCTCGGCAAAACGGGGGTCGTTCAGGATGAAACGGAACGGATTCAGTCCCAGCGCCCCCTGCCCGATATGATCATGCCGGTCGACCCGTGAACCGAGCCCCTTCTTGGAGTCGTTGAGATGGAAACATTCGAGGCGCTCCAACCCCAGCAGACGGTCGAACTGCGCCATGGTGTCGCGATATCCTTCCTCAGTGGCGGTATCGTACCCGGCGGCGAAGGTGTGGCAGGTATCGAAGCAGACTCCGAACTTTTCCGGGAAACGTGAACCGTTGATAATCGCGGCCAGCTCCTCGAACGTCCTCCCCAGATTGCTCCCCTGCCCAGCCGTCGTCTCGATCAGCACCCTCCCCTCAAACTGTGGCACCTCGCTGAAAAGCTGGTCGAACGCCTCGACCACCCTCTCCAGTCCGGCCTGCGGCGAGTCGGCAAGATGCGAGCCGGGATGCATGACGACCTTGGTGATGCCGAGGCGGGCGCAGGTTTCAAGCTCATCGCGGAAGGCCGCCACGCTTTTGTCGCGCGTTTCTCCCGGCGGAGAGGCCAGATTGATCAGGTAGATGTCATGGGAGACCACCTCGTGCAGGCCGGAGGCGGCAAACTTGCTGCGGAACAGGGCCGCTTCGGCGTCGCTGACCGGCTTGCCCCGCCACTGGTTGGAGTTGCGGGTAAAGATCTGCACTACATTGCAGCCGGCGGCGACGGCCCGGTCTATGGCCATGTGCAGGCCGCCGGAGATGGACATATGGGCGCCAAGGTAGTCCTTCATTTCGTCACTCCAGTTCGATGTGATTGCCGTAAAAGTGAACGTCCACCTCGTCGCCGGCAGCGGCGCCGGAACTCCCGGCCGGAAGCAGGGCGAGCGCCTGGGCATCGACCATGGTTTTGAGAATGGCGGTCTGCTGGTTTCCGGCAGAAGTCGCGTACCAGCGTCCACCTTCCTTTTCAAGGCGCAGGCGCACGATTTGCACCTTGCCCGGTTTTTTCGACAGCGCTTCACGCATGACCGCCTTGAAAAGCGGCCGCAACACCCGCTGGTGTCCCTGCATCCTGAGCAGGGCGGGACGGACCAGCTCCTCGAAGGTGATCATGGTCGAAACAGGATTGCCGGGGAGGGAAAAAACCGGCGTAGAGCCGTACATCGCGAACGCGGTCGGCCCCCCCGGCTTGATGCCCACCTTCCAGAACTTCTGTTCCGCACCGAGCTCTTCCAGGATGTCCCGCACGAGATCGCAGTCACCGGCCGATACGCCGGCCGATGTAATCAGCACATCGGCTTTCACTCCTTCGCGAAGCTTCTCAAGATGACTCTCCCGGTTATCGCGGGCGATACCGATGATGCGGGGGATGCCGCCGACCTCAGCAACAGCGGCGGCCAGGGAAAGAGTGTTGCTGTTGATGATCTGCCCGGTGCCCGGCGTAATCCCCAACTCCACCAGTTCATCGCCCGTGGAGAGAATCGCCACCGTTGGCCGGATGTACACCGGCACGAGCGCCATGCCGAATCCGGCAAGCATGTTGACCTGCGGCGGACCTATGCGCGTTCCGCTCCGGACGAAGATGACGCCGGAAGCGACGTCTTCGCCGCGAAACCGGATATGCTGCCCCTTCTTCACCGGTTCCTGCAGGGTGACTTCCTGCTGACCGTCATAGGTCTCCTCCACCGGGACAACCGCATCGCAGCCGGCCGGGGTCGGCGCTCCGGTCATTATCCGCACCGCGCACCCCTCTTCGACCAGAATCCCGTCGGCTTTGGCCCCTGCGGGCAGATAACCGGTCACACGCAGGGTGCACGGTGTCGCCGTACAATCCTGCCGGCGCACGGCATAGCCGTCCATTGCCGAGTTGTCCCACAACGGCAGATCCCAGGGCGCTGCCATATCCTCGGCAAGAACCCTTCCGGTCGCATCCGGAAGAGATATCCGTTCAGTGCCGACAGGTTGTACGCTGTCCAGTATGATGCTCCGAGCCTCTTCAAATGATACCATGCCGTGCCTCCACGAAAAAAGTCTGTCGCAGGATAGCGGGAAACGCTAAAAAATACAATGTGATCCATGAGCAACTGCCGCTACCTGCATAATAATGGACATATCACATAAAAAAACACCGGCAGATGTGGCCGGTGTCTTTTACGAGAATAAAAACCGCATATCGGAACAATCAGTTGAGCGAGAGGATCGTTTCCAGAGCCTTCCGGTATGCTTCGGCAGCCTTGGGCAGGTTCTTCATCTCCTCAAACATTCGCCCTTTATACACATGGATATTGTAATCCATCGGATTGAGCTTCTCCGCCTCATCGAACATCCGGACGGCGTCGTCAGGCTTGCCCTGTTTCCCATAGGCAAATCCCGCATAATAATAGCATGGCGTATAATATTCATCCGTCTTGAGAGCCTGCGCCAGCAGTGCCTGCCCCTCTGCAAATTTTCCGTCCGTAAACATCATGAGGGCCGATTCGCACAGGGCAATGACATGTGTGGGCTCCTTGGCAAGGGCCTCCTTGAACTGCGCCGCTGCCTGCGCCTTTTCGCCCCGTTGCAGATAGAATTTCCCCAGGCTGATATGCGGCAGGACAAATCTGGTATCCGCTTCAGCAGCCTTTTTGAACCACATCTCGGCACTGTCCGCCATGCGTCCCGACTTGAGCGTATTGATTCCCATATTGTAAAGCCGGAGCGCCTGTTTATTGGGCTGGTATCCTTTTTTGGCGACAACGGCATTCAGGGCCTTCCCCTCCAGCGTCGCAACGATGAAATCCGCCATTTCCTCCGATCCCACCAGAGGGTACCCGGAAAGCTCGTAGGTAATGTTCCGGTCCTTATCAACAATCACGGTTGTAGGCAGTGCGATGACGCCGACATCATGAAAATACGTCAGGCCATGATCGATGAAGACCGGAAAGGTAATCCCGAGCCGCTCAATCTTTGCCTTGATCTGTTCCATGACGGTATCGGGGATATTTTGCGCGTCGGCATTGACGGCAATGACCGCAAGGCCCTGGTCATGGTACTTCAGATGCAGTTTCTGAAGTCTGGCCAGGGCTTTTTCGGAATTTTTATCCCACGTGGTCCAGAAGGCGATGACCGTCATCTTTTGCCCTTTGATATCGGCAAACGACCTGGTTTCACCGGAGATCAGCCTGAGGGAAAAATCCGGGACCGCCATCCCGACCTGAAGCTGCTGCAGCGTTGCAGCCGCGGGCGTGAACAGAAAGATACTGCAGCACGTGAACAGCGCCATCAGTTGAGCGGTTCTTTTTAAAAACTGGTAACTAGTTGATGGTTTCAGGGTTCTTGATCCTTCCGGTATGCGCGAAAAACGGATTAACAGGGCTGATTGGCCGGATTGAACTGTTATTTCCTGCCCTGCTGGTGTTTGTTGATACCTTCCTTGTACTCCTGCAGGGCCTTATCGAGGTCACCGAGCTTCTCGTAGACGACTCCCAGTTCATAATGGGTTCTGACCGGATTGGGGTTCTGGACGAGGGCCGCCTTCAACGTCTGCTCAGCTTCCTTGAGATTGCCCTTGCGGGACAGAACGATGCCCTCTCCGGTCAGAGCGGCATGAGACCGGGGGGAGAGCTTCAGCGCTTCGGCAAACAAGAGATGGGCCTCGTCCGGCACACCCTTCTTCAAGAGAAGATAGCCAAGACGAACATGGAGTATGGAGTCCGCGGGAGTTGCCGCAATCTGCTCCCGCATGCCGCGTATCTCTTTATCGAGCGGGCTTTCCACCACCGCGGCCGGTGCTGCCGGCCGGCCGGGAACGGGCTCCGTCCCGGTCTTGCCCGCTTCCATCGGCAACGCGAATGCAGAGGCCGAAAAAAACAGGGCGCAAAGCGAAAAAATTATGCCGGGATACATTCTCACTACAGATTCCTTACCGCCTGATTACGGTCATAGATAAACAGCTTGTGGCAGCCGGGCAGACAGCTCCCCCCTTCGGCACTCTTTACGAAGCCGACCGGCAGCTTCCAGGCATTGAAGGGGACCGAATCCCGGATATGACGCGGATTATTGGTGGCATGAGCATCATGACACGCCCGGCAGGTGCGCCCCTTGGTCGCCTTGTTGACATGTACGAAATGCAGGTTCTGGTCTCCATTCCGGAATGCGGTCATGGTGGTGGTCTTCTCGGCGCTGGCAAGCGACTTTTCATGGCACATGTAGCAGAGTTTGTAATTTTCGGGATTGTACCCGGAATAGAACATGGGGGGGAAATGTTCACGCAGCATTCTGAAATTGTCCGAACCATGGGTATTATGGCAACTTGAACAGTCCTTCTGCTTGATCGGGCCATGAACCACGGCATTCTTTTCGAGCAGCCCCTTCATATCGGCAACACGCCCCTTTTCCGACACATACTCCTTGTCATGGCAGCTCATGCATAAATCAGCGGGCTGCCTGGTCAGCTGCTTGACGTAATCGGACACATGCGGGTCGTGGCAGGCAAGACACTTCTTCTCTGTCGCCAGTCCCTGGTGCTTTACCATCGCCGTGGTGACGCCCTTCTCCTTGTCCTTGTGGCAGGAGAGGCAGAGATCCTGCGATCCTTCAGCCTTCAGGTTATACCTGAAATCGCCGCTGTGGGGATTATGGCAAACCAAGCAGGATCCCTTGACCGGGGCGTGAGTAAATTTCTTGCTCTTCATCGCCTCGGCCTTGTCGGCGTGGCATTCGAAACAAACGGCATTGGCGTTTGCGCGCAGCAATTTCGGGAAATCACCCTGATGAACGGCATGACAGGTCGTGCAGCTTCCAACGGCAACAGGACCGTGCACGAATTTGCCTTTCATTATGGAGCGATCATGGCACTTGAAGCAGAGTTCGGCGCCGGCGGCACGAAGCTGGTACTTGTTGGGAGACTGGTGCGAGTCATGGCAGGTATAACACTTGCCTTCCCTGACCGGCGCATGCACGTACTTGTGCGTATCGAGCCGTTCGTGACATTCAGCGCACAGCTTTCCGGTGTCTGCGATCTTTTCGAAGGAGTGTTTCCTTTTCGCCTTGTGACAGAAGGCGCAATCACCGGTTGCCACCGGTCCATGAACATACTTGTCGGTTCCCATCCGGTCATGGCAATCAGTTGTTTTGCATGTTTTTTGGGGGGGTGCCTGATTGCCTACCGCGCCCGCATTCCGGGCAAGGCCGGAAACCAGCGGAAACGACAGGATGGCAACCATAAGAAGCAGTATCAGGTTATTTTTCAACACAATGAACATCCCCCTTTTGTGTCATTACATAGCATACAGTATACAAAACAACACAGTTTTCAAACACATAAAACAGTGATTTGTCAAGTTATTTTCAATATTTTTTTTCAAACGCTTCAAAACAAATTACATTTGCCATCGAAGTCATGACAGGTATAATGCCGCCAACACACGACGAAAAGGAGTGCCGGATGAACGAAAACGTTCCAGGAAAACAGAAGCACGCTTCCGGGCAACCCAACCAAACCTCCCTGCTTTCCGCCTTCCCGCTATTCGACAGCCATTTCCATATCATCGACAGCCGTTTTC
>DATNCC010000086.1:0-10115 GCA_035571735.1 Dongiaceae bacterium
CATGGCGATGATCCAGCGCATTGTAGGGTGCGGAATACGTCCCGTCGTTCCTGGGGGGCGGGCAGCGTTCGTCACCGCTATACCACCCGGTGCTGTCTGAAGTCTGGGGCTGTGCCGCAGCAAGCATCATGACAAGCAGAACCATCACACCTGTTTTCATACGTACCCTCAAAGTAACCGTCAAAAATCTGCTACTCAACATGTTATCAGCATATCACGTTTCAATACTCGATCAAGAGTCTAAACATCTCACTTCAAGTATCCGAACTTTTTCATCCGGTACCGGAACGCATCGATACCCAGATTAAGTTTTTTTGCCGCTTTGGACTGATTCCATTCAGTAACTTCAAGCGCCTGCCTGATGAGCTCCTTTTCGACTTCTTCGATATCTATGCCTTCAGGCGGGAGGCAAAATGACGACGCCGATGCAGTGGCCTGTGGCGCTGCCTTGGCAACAATTTCCTGCGGCAGGTGCTCAAGGAGAAGAGTATCGTCATTGCCGAGTATGATTGCCCGTTCGATGACGTTTTTCAACTCTCGGACATTGCCGGGCCAGTTATAGTCGGTCATGATCCGTTCAGCCGTATCAGTTATGCCCTGGATTTTCTTGTTGAAATCCTTGTTGTACACGCTGATGAAATGATTGGCCAAAGGTATGATGTCCTCTTTGCGCTCACGCAGCGACGGCAGGAATATCGGGATTACCTGCAAGCGGTAATAGAGGTCATTACGGAATGATTTCTCTTCTATCGATTTCTGCAGATCTTTGTTCGTTGCTGAAATTATCCTGACATCCACGGTAAAAACACGGGCGCCGCCGATGCGACGGAATGAGCGGTCTTCGAGGAAGCGCAGCAGTTTGGCCTGCATCCCCATCTCCATGTCTCCGATTTCATCCAGAAAAACCGTGCCGCCATCGGCCAATTCAAACAACCCCTTTTTGGTAGCCTTGGCATCGGTAAAGGCACCCTTATCGTGGCCGAACAGTTCGCTTTCCAGCAGGGTGGCCGGAACAGCTGCGCAGTTGATTGCTATGAATGGTTTATCTGCACGGCTTGAACTGTAGTGAATCCATTTCGCCACCAGTTCCTTGCCGGTGCCGGATTCACCTTGAACAAGAACTGACGATGCTTCGCTGCGGGCAACTTTATCAAGCACCTCCATCAGGTATGTGATTTGCCGGCTTTTACCAATAATATTCGGCGGTCCGTTCTTCTTGGTTTCCGAACGCAGCCGGACAACTTCCTGCTTAAGATCCGAAGTTTCCAACGCTTTTTTGACAACGATTGATATTTCGTCCAGGTTGAACGGTTTGCTGATATAGTCAAATGCTCCGAGTCTCATGGCATTGACGGCATTTTCAAGGCCGCTGTTGGCAGTAACCATGATGACAACAATATCATCGTCGATATCTTTAATTTTTTCCAAAACATCAATGCCACTGATGCCCGGCAACTGGATATCGAGCAGGACCAGGTCCGGCTGTTCCTCGCGAACAAGTCGCAAAGCTTCCTCTCCGGTTCCTGCTGTGACAACTTCATACCCCTGCTTTTTCAGATTTTGCTCAAGCGACCAACGGATAAGATGTTCGTCATCGACCACTAATAGTTTGTTCTGTTTCAAACTGTTACCTCGCTCACGTCAGTAGATGTACGGCGGCATGACGGCAGTTCGACAGTAAAGACCGTGCCTGTTTTGTCATTACTGATTACTCTGAGATCGCCCTTGTGCAGGTTCACGAGCTTGCTGCAGATCGGTAGCCCCAGTCCGGTTCCTTGTGCCTTTGTCGTGTAGAAGGGGGTGAATATTTTATCAAGTATCTGCGGAGGAATGCCGGATCCGGTATCTGATATATCCACGCGCACATATTCTATTTCGCTCCGGTTCGTCAGTGATGTTGCGATGCCCAGTACACCTCCTGACGGCATAGCTTGATAGGCATTAAGAATGATATTCAGAAAAACCTGTTGCATCTGTTTGTCATCGGCATACACCGGAGGCAGGTCGGACTGGAGTTCAAAACGCCTTTCAATATGGGCGACGCCACGATGCTGCGAAGCAAACTTGAGTGTTGTTGTCAGTATTGCATTTATATCTATACAGGAAAGCTCGGGGAGCGATGGTTTTCCGAAGAAGAGCAGATCATTGACCGTCTTGTCAAGACGATTGACCTGATCATTGACCTCACCCAGAATAGCCCCCCGTGGGTCATCCGCAGCCATATCGTCTTTTATTATCGTGACGGCTGCCGATATTCCAGCCAAGGGATTTTTAATTTCGTGTGCTATGCCCGCCGCCATCTCACCAATGGACGCCAGACGGTCGGCTCGCTCCAGTTGCTGAAAATGCAGCTGTTCCAGCTCCTTTTGCGCGACATCAAGGCGATCGACCATTGAATTGAAGCTTTCGATCACCCGGCCAATCTCGTCTTTTCCCTTGTATGCAATCCGCACCGCAAAATCACCGTTTTCGACTTTCTGCATGGTATCAACCATGTTATCCAGCGGTTTTTTGACAAACCGCAGCAACAGAAACGATATCGTGATCGCCAAAAACATCGTAATTGCAATTGACGAAAGGACAAAGATCCGCGAGGCATTAAGCATCTGCATTTTGGTACGGTTCAGCGAATAATTGATATTCAGGACCCCGATAACCCGGGCCTTGCTGCCATGACAGGCATGACAGGCGGCCTCGTTATAGATCGGTTTGACCATTGACAGCACTTCACCATACGGCTGCACCGTAAAAATGCTGTAATTGACCGGACTTTGGTAGATTTTGTAATCGTCAGGGTTGACATTCCTGCCGACTTCATTAAGCACGGACGAGCGGAGGATAACTCCGTGCGGATGGAAGATGCGGACCCCGACCAACTGGTTGTGCTGACCGACCATGGAGAGGATTGAACCGACATCCTGGACATTGCCGAGATGCATGGTGTTGTATATACTGCTTTCCACGGTGTGCAGCAGCAGTTCGGTACTTTCCCGGGCGGTATTGATCAGCATTTCCTGCTGTCGTTGGACGTTGAAGATTGTATAAATAAAAATGCCTGCTACAAGCAGGGAAATGGTAGTTGCGATTACGCGTGTCGTCAGGCTACGAAACATAAATGGAAACCTTTACTGCTGCCGGATGATGTGTCTGTGAATGAGTACTATTTAATTCCATGGGACCCAAAAACGAAGGAATCGCTTCATCAAGATTTACGACTTTTCAGCTTGCATCATGAGAACGCTTTTTCGTCATACTCGCCCGCTTTCAGCCTGCGCATCATCTCCTTGTGCTGCTCTTTCATCAACTCTTCCACGACCGCTTTCAAATTATCCATCTTCAGAATATCGGCATAGGGGGTTTTCTTTGAACTGATAACCACCCCGCCCCGATAAAGGACCGTAATAATGTGCGGATTAGCCACGCCACTATCCTCGGTCTGAACGTGAAACACCACCCCTTTGTACATCAGGTTGTGATTAAAGCCCTGAACCATTAAGTGTTACCTTTACCCGGAATTGGACCCGACACGCCAGCATATCACGCAGAATAATAGCAGACTGTTACCACTTTAATAAACATTTATTCTCTGATAAACAGGATAAGTCCGTTAACGAACTTTTTCTCTGCAAAATACCGCAGAAAACAATTTCTAACGTGCTAAAAGATCCTTGATTTTTGCAACAGCCTCCATGGCGTCCTTTGCATAAAGGTCGGCGCCTATCTGATCAGCGTATTCCTGAGTCACAACCGCCCCGCCGACCATGGTAAAGGTGATGACTCCGGCGGATTTAAGTTTTTTTACAACGTTGTCCATCTCCGACATGGTTGTTGTCATCAAGGCAGAAAGTCCGACCGCATCGACCGCATGCTCCTTCGCCTTGGCGATGATGGTAGCGGCTGAAACATTCTTGCCGATGTCAAACACCTCGAAACCGTGGTTCTCAAGCAGAGTACAGACAATGTTCTTGCCGATGTCGTGGATGTCCCCCTCAACCGTCGCCATCAGAATTTTTCCGAGGCTTTTGAACTTTTCACCGCGCATCTCCAGCTTTAACCGGGCAAAACCGGTCTGCATGGTATCGGCAGACTGCATTACCTGCGGCAGAAAATATATGTTGCGCTCAAAACGCCGGCCGACCTCTTCCAGTCCGGGCATGAAACCTTTGGTACTGATTTCCAACGGGGCGACACCTTCCGCCAGCGCCAGTTCCACCAGGGCAACGATGCCATCGCGATCACCACCAATAATTGCCTGCGACAGACGCTCAAGGGTAGTCCTGCCAGCTCCGTCCGGTGGAGCCTGCTTTTCGGCAACTGTTTGCTGATCGCGATAGGCTTCGATATAGGCAGCCGCCTGATGATCCCGGTTGAGCAGCACCATCGCCGAGCGCCAGGCATCCATCATCGGCTTGTCCTTGGGATTGATGATGGCCGCATCGAGTCCGGCCTCCATCGCCATCGCGAAGAACGTCGACGAGATCAGAGGCCGTTGCGGCAGTCCGAATGATATGTTACTGACCCCCAGCACCGTTGAAAGTCCCAGTTTCTGCTTGACCATACGAATGGCGCGGAGCGTTTCGGCCGCCCGTTTCTGTTCGGCACTTACCGTCAGGGTCAAACAATCAATGATGATGTCGCTATCGGGAATACCGATGCGACGGGCGGCATTGCGGATGCGGCGGGCAATGGCCAGTCGCCCCTCGGCGGTATCGGGTATCCCCTTTTTATCAAGAGCAAGTCCGATGATGGCCGCACCATATTTTTTCGCCAGCGGCAGTACCTGTTTCAGGCTTTTGGCTTCGCCGGATACCGAATTGATCAGCACCTTGCCGTCAGCCGCCTTCAGTCCGGCTTCCAGCGCGGCAGGACTGGAGGAATCCAGCACCAGCGGTACGCTGACGGCGCCACAGGCACAGAATACGGCGCGCTGCATCGCCGACGGTTCATCGATGCCGGGCGCGCCGACGTTGACATCCAGCAGTGTTGCGCCGGCCTGAACCTGTTCCAGCGCCTCACGGCGGATGTAGGACACTTTCCCCTCCCGCAGTTCCTGCGAGTAGGTTTTTTTACCGGTCGGATTGATCCGTTCACCGATTATTGCGGTGGCGGAGCCAGCGCCAACGGCTGCCCAACCGGAGCGGCTGGAGAGCAGGGTCACTCCACGTTCTTGAGCATCAGGGGTCCGGAAGTGCTGTTTCGGTGCCAGTGCCTGTTTCATGGCACGGATATGGGCCGGCGTCGTGCCGCAGCAGCCGCCGATTATCCGGACTCCCAGTTCAATCATTCGTTCATGATAGGCGACCATCTCTTCCGGTGTGCCGGGGAAAATGGTACGGTCGCCGACAAGTTGCGGGAGGCCGGCGTTGGCCTGGGAAATCAGCGGCAAACCGGTCACCCGGCGCATGCGACAGAGAATGTCGTAAATACCATCAACACCAAGACCACAATTAGAGCCCACGATGTCGGCACCGGCAGCGGCCAGCGTGATGGCGGCCGCTTCGGGCGGAGTCCCCAGCACGGAGCGCCCGTTATCATCAAACGTCAGCATGGCGATGACCGGAATAGTGGATGAGACCTCCCGTATCGCGATAACGGCGGCACGGCACTCCTTGATATCAAGGAACGTTTCCAGGGTGATCAGGTCAGCCCCGGCAGCGACGAGCGCTTCGGCCTGCTCATGAAATGCCGCCTTCATCCGGTCGAACGACACCTCACCCAGCGGCTCTACGAACTGGCCGGTCGGACCGATCGAAGCACCGACATAAGCCATGGTTCCAGCCTCCTGGCGGGCAATCTCGACCGCACGGGTATTGATCTCTGCCAGACGATCTTCCAGTCCGTAATGAGCCAGCTTGAACCTGGTGCCGCCAAAGGTATTGGTAACGATAATATCGGCGCCGGCCCGGATATAGTCGCGATGGACCGAAGCGACGACTTCCGGCATGGTCAGATTGAGTTCCTCCGGTGACTGTCCCGGCTGCAGCCCACGCTCCTGAAGCATAGTGCCCATGGCACCGTCAAGGATCAGTACACGCTCTTTTATTGCCTCACGAAATGGTCTCATTTGGGTGTCCCTTTACGGTTGGTTGTTGATCCGGCCGAACTCTCAACAGGTTCCTGTAAAGGAGACCGCTCCAGAGAATAGTCGGGCAGCAGCGGATCGGAAAGGTCGAGATGGCGCAGGATGACCCTGCTGTTGCCGTCGACGTTTATTTTAACTTTTTGAATCCGGGGGAAATTGACGGCAACGGTATCGACTACGGAGTAGACCGCCAGCATCTCTGCGGAACTGCCGGACAGCATTGCATCGGAAAATGTTTGATTAAATTCGATTGTCGCCTGATTGCCTTCAATATGTACGGCATCAACGGTGGTCCCCTCCGGCACTGTTTCATCAAACTCCCCTACCGGACCGTTCAGCAACTCGTCAATGACACTCTTCAGACAGGAAATGTCATCTTCACATGGATCAATCTCCCTCGCTTCACGTGCCAGCCGTGTCCCGTCCGCAGCAAAAAAAAGCGTGACGGACCGTTTGCCTTCAACGTGCTGCTGCGGTGGAGAAATCGGCACTTCATGGCTGGAGCGGTATTTTTGCCAGATCAGGAGGCTGAAAAACAGGATGAACACCAGAAACGGTATAAGTGTGCTGATCGTGATCTTTTTTTGCGGATGTTCCAACATCAGGCGATTCCCTCTTCTTCATCGAGACTTACCTGGAATACATCGCCCAGTTTTCCCCCCAGAAAGCGGTTGCCGACCCGGACAAAACCTGCCGGTATGTCGCTGACATAATAGTCATGGTTGCCCTTTTCAGCCCGGGGACGGAGCATACCCTTGTCAGCCAGGATGGCGGCCACCGTCCGGGCCGTTTCCTCGGCCGAGTCCACCAGTGTCACGCCCGGTCCCATAACGGCCGCTATCATGCCTTTAAGCAGCGGATAATGAGTGCATCCGAGCACCAGCGTATCTACCGCGGCCTCTTTCAGTTCCTGAAGATAGGTTTGTGCCGTCAAGCGTGCAATCTGGTTGTCGACCCACCCCTCTTCGGCCAAAGGCACAAACAGGGGGCAGGCGCGGGTCAGGACCTCGGCATCCGGCTTCAGGCGTTTGATCGCCCGGGTGTAGGCGCTGCTGCGGATGGTGCCGGCAGTACCGATGACACCGATTCGACCGGAGCGGGTCACTTCGGCCGCCCTGCGGGCTCCCGGTTCGATGACGCCAACCACCGGAATCGACAATTGACGTTTGAGAGCGGGCAACGCCACTGCCGAGGCGGTATTACAGGCCACCACAAGCAGCTTGATATCCCGCTTGATCAGAAACGAGGCAATCTCTACGGAATAACGCGCTACCGTTTCGGGGGACTTGGTACCATACGGCACCCGGGCGGTATCACCGAAATAGAGCGTGTCCTCCTGGGGAAGCACCTGCATGATCTCGCGCAGGACCGTCAACCCCCCCACGCCGGAATCAAATATGCCGATCGACTTCCATGTCACAACGACCTCGCTTCGCGTAGCGGAATAATTTCAACAATTGCAAACTATATACTTTTTGTTATCATTCAGGCAAGCCATTTACTGTATCCGGCACCTGAAACATGTACCTTTTCGGGCGATATGAGTAAATGGTGATAATTGAACATTTTTTATGTTCAAGTTCGCAGTAATACGGTAGGGTTACTGCGCGGGAAGTTCCATAATCAGGAGGTGTGTATGTATTCCATGGATAATGTCGGCAGAAACACTATTGCAATGGTTCTGGCGGGGGGAAAAGGAGAGCGCCTCAGCCCGCTGACCCTGCGCCGTGCCAAGCCGAGTGTTGCCTTCGGCGGCAAGTACAAGATCATCGATTTTGTCTTGAGTAACCTGTTCAACTCCGGCATCAAGAAAGTTTATATCCTGACCCAGTACCGGGCCTATTCGTTAAACAAGCATATCCGCGAATCCTGGGGCAAGTGGACCGGCCTGGGAGAATTCTACGTCGCCATCTCCCCTGAAACTAAAAGCGAGAGCGAAGAGTGGTTCAAGGGAACCGCCGATGCGATCCTCCAGTACCTGCGCTTCGTCGAATCATCGGATGCCGACTATGTCGCGATCTTTGGCGGCGACCATATCTACAAGATGGACATCACCCAGATGATCTACGCTCACCGCATGAACCGGGCCGACATCACCATAGCCGCCCTCGAGGTTCCGGCGGAAGAGGCGAGCCGCTTCGGCGTGTTTTCCGTGGATGATGACGCGCGGGTAATCGCTTTTACCGAGAAACCGGAGGTGCCCGAGAAAATCCCGGGACGGGAAACCTGTTTCGCCTCAATGGGGAACTACATCTTCTCGACCAAGAAACTGATCGATGTGCTGCTGGAAGGTAAAAAACAGTATGAGGATCTCGACTTCGGCAAGCATGTCATTCCGATGATGCTGGAGAGCGGTGACCGGGTCTTTGCCTATAACTTCAACGACAACCTGATTCCCGGCATGAGGGCTGAAGAGCGGGGATACTGGAAGGATGTGGGGACGATAGAGTCATACTATGAAGCCAACATGGACCTGATCAATGTTTCTCCACAGTTGAACCTGTATAATTACAAGTGGCCGATCCTGACCAACCAGGGGAATCTGCCGCCTGCCAAGACCGTGTTCGATGATGAGGACCGCCGGGGGGTCAATATCGACTCATACGTTTGCGCCGGCTGCATCACCAGCGGCAGCACCGTCAGGCGCTCGATCCTCGGTCCGCTCTGCAAGGTCAACAGTTATAGCCTGATAGAGGAGTCGATCCTGTTTGAAAACGTCAACGTCGGCAGGCACGTCAAGATCAAGCGGGCGATCATCGACAAGAATGTCGTGATCCCGGACGGTTCGACGATCGGCTATGATACCGAATCCGACCTGCAGAGCGGCTACACCGTCACCGAATCAGGCATTACCGTGGTGCCGCGCAAGGACAGGTAAGCCTGAATGCGCTTAACGCCCTGCCTTTGTTGACACATATTGTTGAAAATATTGTGTAAATTATTGTATAAATAACTATACAAAGGAGAGGTGTATGGCAACAGTCAATTACAGTGTTCCAGATGAAGTAAAAGAGTTGTTCAACACCGCGTTTGTTGGCGCTAATCGGAGTGCCGTGATCTCAGAGTTGATGCGCCAGGCTGCCGAACACGAGTTGAGCCTCAAACATCGCAGAGAGGCTGTCGATGCGCTGTTGGCGGAACGCAGCAAGGCTCCGCAGGTGCCCCGGAAATCCGTACGTGCTGCGCGAGAGGAAGTGCGGCGTTGAAACCGGTTGTAGTTATCGATGCCAGCGTCGCAATCAAATGGTTTGTTTCTGAATCTCCCGATGAAGGGGATACGGATGAGGCCCTTGAGCTCTTGCGGGCGTATCGTGACGACCGGGTCGAGTTCTATCAGCCGCCGATCTGGCGGGCTGAAGTGTTGGCGGTGCTTTCGCGGATTGTGCCGGATAAAGTTGAGCAGCACACGTGGAAGCTGCTGGCTTTCGATCATGGCGAGGCATCGAGTAGCGCTGTTTACCTCAAGGCGGTTCAACTCTCAATCCAGCTTGACCATCACCTCTTCGATACTATCTATCACGCCTCCGCCTTGGTCCACCCTTCAGCTACCCTGATAACTTCGGATGAAAGATACCTTGGCAAGGCCGAATCCCTGGGCAGGGTGCTTTCTCTCAAGAGGTGGAGCGAGATTTTTTCCTGAAAAATCTTTCCACACCCATTAAGCCAAATGTTTGCGTCCATGCGGTTTGCGCCGATGGTTTTTGCCGCTTTTCCTGCCGAACTTTTGACGTGAGGCGATGTGCCTGATAGACGATACCTTTGCATGCTTGGTATTGGACAAAGTAGGTTTTGTTGGGGGTGGGGGTGGGCGCATCAGGTCGGCGGTAATCCTGGCAATTGCCATGACTGCGGTCAGCCCCATACTATCGGCAGGGAGCCCGAACTCAGCCACGGCAATGTCGGACACATCCCTGCGCAGCTGGTTGAACATCCGTGTATCCCGGTAGTTTAGCCGGTTTGTCAGCAGAACCACGAACAGATCCTGCTTCGGATCCATCCAGATTGATGAACCGCTGTACCCGGTGTGACCGAA
>DATNCC010000087.1:0-3663 GCA_035571735.1 Dongiaceae bacterium
CCCCTCATACTGAGCAAGCTCTTCCTTGAGCGCCTCATACAGAACAGCAATCTGCGCCAGATCCTCTGCCGGAACCGCTCCAGTGCCATCCTTGCCGCACTTTTCCAGCACTTTGTCAATAATTGCAAGGAGAGGCGCCACCAGCGCCCGTTTTTCCAGAACTTCATCAGCGGGAAGCCTGTTCAGCGCGCCGTACTTCGTGGCCAGCTCAGCGATCTCCTTGCAGGACCAGTGCTCCATCGAGACCTTTGCCGGAATTTCGCCATGGCCCTCGTGAGCCAGGGCAACGCCACACAGAAGCAGGGTAAAAATGTTTATGCAGAAAAGAAACAGTAACTTATTCATGATCAATGTGACCTCGAGGCATTTAATTGTTCGCTCAGTAAACTGCCGGCTCTGCCGGGCTCCGCTATTCGGACGACCAGTGACTTTTCAGCAGGTTTTTTGAGAACAGTTCGGCAACCGTCTCCCGTCCCTTCCGATCCTAAAGGACTCCACAGGACTCCCGCCGGC
Source organism: Dongiaceae bacterium (assembly GCA_035571735.1). Classification (GTDB taxonomy): domain Bacteria; phylum Desulfobacterota; class Desulfuromonadia; order Geobacterales; family Pseudopelobacteraceae; genus JACRCG01. The sequence goes on from DATNCC010000087.1 coordinate 514, forward strand.
AGAAAGCATTCCTGCCATCCGGCAGCGACACTCCCGGTGAAGTTCAGCCAGCCTCAGGCTCTCAGCCGCTGCCCCATAGATTCGCCACGGGCCCTGGCAGGTGAACGGTATCCGCGCCCAGCCGAGGAAACCAAGGACATCCTTAAGAGGATAGCCAAGAAACACCCCGATCTCGTGCGGAAAGGATTCAACGGTAAAGCGGGCGGCAAGTACCCGCAGAAGCTTTTCCGGTGCTGCCGGAACAGGGTAACCGGCCCTGCGAAGAATCGCGGTCACGTTCGGTCGACGCAGAAGCTCGGCGAGGCTCGAAGGGTGGTAGATCAGGAGCAGGAGCGACTCACCACGATCAGCCAGCTCATAGCACTCTAGTCCGCTTTCCTCGATAACCGACTGTCCCCACTGTTTCCAGAGAAGATACAGGTTCCTGCCGCAGCTGCGTTCCCTATTGGCAATGCTGATCAGATTGGCCGGCTTGGCTCCCGCGAGAATTTCAGCCGCCTCAAGGGCAAGGAAAGAAACAAGGCAATCACGCGGATCGCTGAACCGTGCCGAGATATCCTGCCATGCCGGCCGCTTTGCTGCCAGATTTAAATATCCCATCTGCTTCACCTCTCTTGATTGATGCGAAACCCGGACCGTCAATATTGACTTTCATTTTCATCTGCACAGGATAAAAAAGGCAGAGAATTTCCCTGCCTTATTTTTGCTTACAGCTGCCTATGCTTTTCTGACAAAAATCTCCCGCGCCATGGCCGTATCAATAGCAAACTCCGAATAACCGACCCGGAAGATGTAGGAAGGAAAAGACTGCGTCAGCACGATCCGGTTACCGGGTAGGACCCCCATGGCCATCAGCTTTTGCATCTTCTTGTTGTCCTCAGTGAGGATGTAGGCGATCTCGCCCTGGTCCCCGGATTTGAGTTCGGTGAGCGGCACCACCCCAAGGTCGCCGCTGCTTGCCGCTTCCTCGCAGCAATCCCCAGGAGGAATGCGCTTGCCATGGGGGCAGGTAGTCGGATGGTTGAGCATGGTACAGACCTTGGTATCGACCCCTTCGTTAAGCAGGTGCTCGAACTGGCAAGCCTTGATTTCGGCATTGTCGCCGCGGATATTGAGAACATCCATCATCAAGCGCTCTGCCAGACGGTGGCGGCGGATCGTCTTCTCCCCTTCCGCGCGCCCTTCAGGGCGAAAGTGAATCCGCTCCCCCTTCAGTTCGACAAAAGCGAGGCCAGTCAGCTCCCTGATGGCGGGGTCATCAACAGTGACCCCGACACTCTCCAGATCGACAAACCCCCGGCCCTCTTCCTCGATGGCAATCCACATGGACTCAAGTATCTCTTCTGCCTTTTCGGTCAATTTCATTTATCGGCTCCTTTATTCAAAATTTTCTTCAATTTCTTCAAGATGGCAGGTTCCAGCGGGTTCTTGTAGTTGCAGCGGGGGCAGTGGACACTATGACAACCGCCGGGGCAACTGCCACATCCATTTGCCCCTTCACTCTCGTCGAACTCATGACCACAGTAGCCGCATTTCATCATCTACCCCTAAGCCAGAATGCCGGTCAGAAGCAGGAGCTTGTTCAGCAGCCAGCCGCTGCCGAAGGCAAATCCGCTGACGAACAGGCCGATGGCCGTGGCCACCTTCCAGCCTCGCTCCTTCTTCATGATAAGGAACTGGGCAACACAGGGGATGAAGAGGGTCAGGGTCACGGCAGCAACGGTCAGCTGACGCCCGTCCATCAGCCCCTTTTCCTGCAGGTCGTAGAGCCCGGCGGCGCCATAATCGCGGCGGAAGAAACCGAAAATGAAGGCCACCGCAGCCTCGCCGGGAAGGCCGATTGCGGTCATGACCGGCTTCATCCACCCGACTAGCACATTCAGGAAATGGGTTATCTTGCCGAGCCAGAGCAGGACGGACGCCAGGATGAAGAGCGGCAGAATCTCCATGAAGTACCACTGCATCCGGGTGTAGGTCTTGGTGAAGATGTTCGACAGCTGCGGCAGACGCATGGGTGGGATCTCCATGTAAAACATCGGGGTCTCCCCGGGCATCAGCCTGGCAGTGAGGAAACCGACAACAAGGAATATGAGCAGCAGACACGCTCCCCAGACCAGCAGGGCGCCGGGAGTCTTCGACAACAATGCAAGGATGACTCCCAGTTGGGCGGAACAGGGAATGGCCAGTGCCAGCAGCAGAGTGGCAATGATCCGCTCCCGCACCGTTTCCAGGGTCCGGGTCACCATGGTAGCCATGGTGTCGCAGCCGAAACCGAGTACCATCGGGATTACCGCCCGGCCGGTAAGGCCGATTTTCTTGAAAAGCCGGTCGACCAGCAGCGCCAGTCGGGGAAAGTAGCCGCTGTCCTCAAGAATGGAGAAGAACAGGAAGAAGGTCGCAACAATTGGGAGGATGATCCCCACCGCATAACGGATACCGAGGGTGATGACGCCGTACTCACCTATGAACAGCTCCTGCACAATTTCCCACGGGACCAATCCCTTGACCACCTCGGTGATCCAGGGATTGAAGTGCTCCTTAAACCCCTTTGTTTCCAGGAGGTCCACCAGTGTACCGGCGCCGAAGTCGCCGACAAACTTGTATAGCCCGAAATAAAGCACGATCAGCAGAAGAGGCACACCGGTGAGAGGGCGCACGGAGAGGGTGGACAGACGCTCGGCCAAGGTCACGCGCCTCTTGTCCGGAAGGGTAATCACCCCGTTCAGCAGACCGTGCACGATCGCCTTACGCTCCATGGAGAGATCCATGTGGAATGATTCACGCCGCTCGAACCGCTTTGCCTTTACTTTCTCGGCTACAACGCCGGCGGTTGCCCCTTCGGTGACGCTCACCAGCTCCGCCACCTCGTCATCGCGCTGAAGGAGGAGCAGTGCCAACGCCTTGCTAGAGAGACGGTAGTCACCTGACAGGCTTGAAGCAATTTCGTCGATGTCCCTCTCCAGCCGGCGAGAATAGCCGAAAACCGCATGACGCTTGCCTTCATGGCCAATGATCGCACGCCGGATCTCCGGGACCCCCCGCTTTTTGGCGGTGGCGGCACCGATCACCGGTATTCCCAGTTTTTCCTGCAGCAGAGGGATATCGATCCCGATCCCCATTCTCTCCGCCTCATCCATGATGTTAACCACC
>DATNCC010000088.1:0-7081 GCA_035571735.1 Dongiaceae bacterium
ATCAACGGAGGATCATCACATGGACAAAATCGCAAAAAATGTCGTCGCAACGACCCTGCTGTTCCTGCTCGCTCTGCTTACAGCCTGCGGCAGCAGCAGTAAAAGCGATGGCTCTGCGCCGACCCCCGGCGTGACCCGCACCATCTACATTGCCGCCGAGGATGTGGTCTGGGACTTTGCCCCGACCGGGGTAAACCAGATCGCCGGCACCCCCTTCGCCAACTACACGGGAGCGCTGGCGAATGAGGAGCCGACTGTCCCGACGATGACACGGCGGATCGCCTTCGACAACGTATCCTCCGCCGCCGACCCGGTGAACTTCACCGCCGACCCTGCGGCAATCCAGGTCGGCACGAAGTACAGGAAGACCCTGTATTTCGAGTACACCGACAGCACTTTCACCACAAGGAAGACGGCGGCACCGGAATGGCGGCATCTGGGCAGCCTGGGGCCGGTCATCCGGGCCGAAGTAAGTGACACCATCAAGGTCGTCTTCAAGAACAAGACCGAAACCGGCCGCAGCTTCACCGTGCATCCCCACGGGGTCTTCTACGACAAACCGAGCGAGGGCGCGGCCTATGCAAGCGGCTCCCCCAGCGATTTCACTGCCGGCAACAGCGTCGCTCCCGGTACCACCTTTACGTATACCTGGGAAGTTCCCGAGCGCGCAGGCCCCGGCCCGGCCGACGGGCAGTCGGTCATGTGGATGTACCACTCCCACGTCAACGAGCCCCAGGATGAGAATACCGGATTGATCGGCCCGATGATCGTCTACAGGAAGGGAGCCATGAAACCTGTCGGGGCGGTGGGTATCGATCGGGAGTTCGTGGTGCTGTTCAAGGTCTTCGACGAAACCGACAGTTTTCATTTCAACAGCAACCTGCTGACAACCAAACTGGCCCAACCCGATATCGAAGCGGTCATCCTCGGGGGAGGCTTCAATCCGGAACCGCACCTGAAGCATACCATGAACGGCTACATTTACGGCAACCTCCCGCTGGAGACCATGACCATGAAAAAGGGAGAGATGGTGCGCTGGTATCTGATGTCCATGGGGACCGAGGTCGACCTCCATACTCCTCACTGGCACGGCAACACGCTCCTCACCATGGGGGGGATGCGTACCGACGTCGTCGACGTTCTTCCGGCCCAGATGATAATGGCCGACATGATGCCGGACAACATCGGCACCTGGCTCTTCCACTGCCATGTCAACGACCACATCAAGGCCGGTATGCTGGCCCGCTACAAGGTCGACCCATGACGGGGAAATAGCTTTGCAGTGCGGATGAGAACCGAATAAAAGCGCCCCGCTTCCGAAAGGAGGCGGGGCGCTTGCGTGGCATGCAAAGCTGGTAGCTTGAAAAGAACGCCGAATCATGTAGGATAGTATTCTACGATATGCGCTAAGGAGGCACCACCATGAAACGATTTATTACGAAGACCCCTCTTATCCTGCTGCTGGCGCTTCTGTCCGGCTGCGGCTACAACACCATGCAGGCTAACGAGGAGGCGGTGATCGCCGCCTGGGGCAACGTGGAATCCAGCTACCAGAGGCGGGCCGATCTGATCCCCAACCTGGTGGAGGTGGTCAAGGGGTACGCCAAGCATGAGGCCGACACCCTCAAGGCGGTCACGGAGGCACGCGCCAAGGTCGGCTCAATGCAGGTCACCAAGAATGTCCTCAACAACCCCGATACTCTGAACAGGTTCCAGCAGGCGCAGGGAGAACTCTCCGGAGCTCTCTCCCGGTTGATGGTGGTGGTTGAAAAATATCCCGACCTGAAGGCCAACCAGAACTTCATCGATCTGCAGAAACAGCTGGAAGGGACCGAGAACCGCATCAACGTGGCCCGCGAGCGGTACAACCAGGCGGTGCAGGTCTTCAACACCAGCATCCGCACCTTCCCCAATTCCGTGACCAACTCCCTGATCCTGCACCTGCAGCGCAAGGAGGCGTTCAAGGCTGAAGAAGGGGCAAAGACAGCGCCCAAGGTAAAGTTCTAACCGATTTCGGGGTTACCCATGTTTCGCTTGAAGCGCTTTCTCCGCTTTCTCATCCTGGCCATTCCGGTTCTCATGCCGTTTTCGGCAACGGCTCTGGACGTCCCGCAGCTTGCAGGGCGGATCAACGATTACGCCCGGGTGCTCTCCCCAGAGGCGGCAACCCGTCTGGAGCGGAAACTGGCCGCCTTCGAGCAGGAGCAGTCAACGCAGGTGGTCGTACTGACCGTCCCGTCGCTGCAGGGTGAAGACATCGACCAGTTTGCAATCCGCGTAGCGGATCAGTGGAAGATCGGTCAAAAGGGAAAAGACAACGGCGTTATCCTCATCCTGGCCCAGGCCGAGCATAAGGTACGAATCGAGGTGGGTATGGGGCTTCAGGGGGTGTTGCCTGACATTACCGCTGCCCGCATCATCCGCGACATCATGCGTCCCTACCTCCGCAGCGGCGACTTCGACCGGGGTGTCGAGGCGGGTGTCGAAGCGGTCATGGCCGCCACCAGGGGAGAATTCAAGGCAACGCCGGAAGAGCGGAAGCACCCCCCGAGGCATGGTGGCGCACACTCTTTTCTCACCTTCCTCATCTTCACCGGCATCGCAGCGATGTCTCTGGGTGCCTATTCCCGCTCCCTGGGAGGCCTTGCCGGCGCAGTCGGTCTCCCCCTGGCCACCGCCATTGCCTTTCCCGGTCTGGCCCTGAAATATCTGCTCATACTGGGCGCTGTCGGGTTTGCCGGCGGCTTCCTTCTCAGCATTCTGGCCCTCTTCGGACACGGAGGAGGACGCGGAGGAGGAGGCTTCTACTGGGGAGGAGGGGGATTCGGCGGCGGTGGATCTTCATCCGGCGGCGACGGCGGATTTTTCGGAGGAGGGGGCGGTTTCGACGGCGGCGGCGCCTCGGACGGCTGGTGACAAACATGACCGAGAACATTTCCAAATACCTGAACGCGGAACAACAGGCCATTATTCGGGAGGCGGTCAGCCGGGCCGAGGCCGGCACGTCGGGGGAAATCGTCCCCATGCTGGTGGCCTGGAGCGACGACTATCGGGAAGCCGCCGTGCAGGCAGCCTTGATCATGGCCGCCCTCCTGTCCCTGATTGTCTCGCTCGCTGTCCATGACACCTCGATCTGGTTCTTTATCCCCCTGACCTTTGTCCTCTACTTTCCATTTTCGGTTCTGGTTCGCCGCCTCCCTTCGCTCAAGCTTGCCTTCACTCCGGCGGCACGCGTACGCGAAGCCGTACACGAGCGGGCGATACACGCCTTTCATGAAAAGGGGCTGCATCGCACCCGCGAGGAAAACGGCATCCTGATCTTCATCTCACTGCTGGAGCACAAGGTATGGATACTGGGCGATCGGGGCATCAACGCGGTCATCGCGCCCGAGCGCTGGACCTCCCTGGCATCCGGCCTGGCCTCGGGCATACGCGAGGGACGCATGGTGGAAACGCTCGTCACTACCATCACCGAGGTGGGTAATATCCTGACGGAACACTTTCCACACCGCAAGGACGATACCAACGAACTCCCGGACCTGCTGGAGGAGTGATCCTTTTTGCAAGACAGTTGAATGGTATGGGATTAATTTGCACCAGGTACTTAATATTTAAAATAAAATCCACATCCCACAATCCGCCACTACCTGCCCCATAATCCTGCCACTCTCATTAAACTCCCTGCTCGTCATCCCGTTTCCGGCGATGCAGCTTCAGACCGGTAGCAGAACCGGCTACCGGAAATAAAAACCGATCTTGAAAAAGAGAACAAAATAGGTTATACAGTTCGTTCCTACGGAGAGGTGTCCGAGTGGTCGATGGTGCCTGACTCGAAATCAGGTGTACGGAAACGTACCTAGGGTTCGAATCCCTACCTCTCCGCCACAAAAACAATGGGTTACAGCGATAAACTGTAGCCCTTTTTTTACCTGCATATTTGTGCCGTAGTAAATGCCGCAATAAATATTCTGGTGCAAGCTCAGGCATTAAAAAAACCGGCCCCCTTTCCTGGGTAAGCCGGTTATTTTTTTAGAGGGGGGGTAGCATGATACCGCTCGTGAGATATGTCCTACCCCTCAGTATAGGCGCGACAATATTTTTTAAAGTTCCCTTCACCAGTCCTTCACGAAACGTCAAGCACTCATAGTCTTTCCCTCGCTGGAGTACAAGTCATCAATATGATAAATTTATGGTGTTTTTCAGGGATAAACAGATGGAAAAGCGCAAAACTTAGCAAACTCCTCCTAATTCAGATTTTAGGCGGGTTAGCGAGGATTTATATCATGCAGAAATTGTCATAAAGTGAGAAAAGCAATTGTTCATGTTCCAATTGGCTGTTCTGTGCCTTGAGCATGACGGTCGCTCGGTAAGTGAATATTTTAATTGGGGGGGGGGCGGCATTGGAGAGGTAGTGATATTTCTGTAAGTCCCCTACTGATCTGAGTAAAACAAAAAGGCTTGGTATGCTTCCCGATGACGGGGTGGAATAATACCAGCAGCGACATTGACATGGAAATCGGTTCGATGTAAAGATTTAAAATGTATTAATAATTTCGTGCGATTTTTAAGGGGGCGTGATATGAGAACATTGGTAATGGTATAATATAAAAGGATAGAGAAGCTTTCTGGGCTTTGGCCCCGGGATACTTTTATAAACCCGGAGTGATCATGAAAACAGATCGTATCAAAAAAGACCGCGTGTCGGTGCTGATGATCGTTGCCGTCTATGCCGTGCTTGGCACGGCATGGCTCTTTCTCTCCAATGAGCTTTCGATAATTCTGGCGTGGAATATTGCGGATTCAATCATGGATTCCATTTTTATTGTCACCTCGGCTGTAATCCTCTATTGCATGATCATTGCATCCTTCAACAAGAAAAGGCTGATTGAGGAAAAGCTGAGCAGGAACGAGGAGCGTCTAGAGCTTGCATTGACAGCCTCAAAAATGGGGGTTTGGGAGAGGGATGTGCGTACCAACACCATATTCTGGTCGCCTGAGACTTTCACAATTTTTGGCATGGAGCGTTGCGACGTGACAGTTGAAACCTTCACCAACATCCTCCATCCCGATGACGCCGACCGCGTCATGGCTGCAGCCAACCAGGCGCTGGCTGAAAAAACGGTTTACAATATGGAGTATCGTATTATCCGTTCCGACGGTCAGGTACGCTGGATCTTTATCCTCGCACGCCCCACATACGACGAGAAGGGGAATCCGCTGCGGCTGACCGGCACCGTTCATGACATCACAGAGCGCAAGCGGGACGAGGCTGAGCTCAAACAACTGAACGCCGACCTGACAGCACGGACCGCCGAACTGGAAAACTCCAACCGGGAACTGGAAGCGTTCAATTACATGGCATCCCACGACCTGTGCCAGCCATTGAATTATATCCACACCTCCGCCCAGGCGATCGAGATTTTGTGCGCAGACAAGATCGACGTTGAGAGCAAAGAGTTTCTGCAGATAATCAAAAAAGGGGCAATGAAGATGAGAAACCTGATCGGCGTGTTTCTCAGGTTCTCACAAGCGGCACACGACGAATTGCATGGCAAAATAAGCGACCTGAGCGAAATGGTGAGGGTTGTTACCGCAGACCTCATGCTGTCGGATTCCGGAAGGCGGGTAACATTCAAGATCGAGGAAGGAGTGACGGCCTATGGCGACCCCGAACTGCTGCAGGTGGTATTAGTGAACCTCCTCGGTAACGCCTGGAAGTTTACCGCCAACATTGAACAGGCGACCATCGAATTCGGGGCCATGGAAATGAACGACAGGAAGACCTATTTCGTCCGGGACAATGGCCGAGGATTCGACATGCAGGAAGCCGATAAGCTTTTTATCCCCTTCAAACGACTGCAGGGATCAGAAGAGATAACGGGACACGGCATCGGCTTGGCAACGGTGGAGCGGATCATCCGGCGCCATGGCGGGAGGGTGTGGGCCAAAGGGGAACCGGGCAAGGGAGCGACGTTTTTCTTCACGCTTGGTGAGTAATTAATATGGCAAAGATTTTGTCATGAAGCATGGGACTGCTGCTGACATTACAGGCGTATATCCCCCTCTGACAGCGCCACGCGTTGTGCCGTCGCCATGAATGTAGCGATGTTTTCCGTTGACTAGGTGCATTTTATCAGTTGCCGCCGAAGCGGCAATGGTGCGCTGGTACGCGTTAATCTTGGATATATCGGAATCGGTGATACTCGCGATCATTCTCCGGGCAAGCCCTTCGTATGCGTCGGCGAGGTCTTCTTTCATCTCTCTTTCGTCCTCGACTGTTGCAGGCTGCTTTGAAAAGGCAATAATGGTCTTGTGGTCACGTCCGATCTTTTTGGCGGCCAATCCCCACCTCTCCGCCACTAATTGTTTAGCATAATCATCTGGTTATGCCTGTTAAGCCCCTGGTTTTCACCAAAACTTTCACTAAGAAAGTTATGAAGTGAAGAGAGGGGCTTTTTTTTGCCATGCGCTCCACTTCATTTCCGAATTTCACCGTATCGTGATAAAATAGCTCAAATTTTCAAAGAGGTACGATCCATGAATCTTCCATTATCCAGGCTACTTTTCTTTACCCTTCTGTCCCTCATGCCGTTAAATGCATGCGTATCCAGCACTACGCAGCTCTTTCGGGGTGATATGGAGCTGATCAATGTTTCCGGCGATTCCTGTTCAGAGAGGGAAACGGCCAACAACCATATACCGTTGGAATTGGTGCTGGAAATGAACAGCTCCTCTGGCACCCCACAGATTGCCGGCTATTTCAATGGACCTGAGATTCAGACTGGACAACTTTCAGGCACTGATATCATCCACCTTCAGGTGATCTATCCCGACGAGACAGGCTCCGTTGCAAAAGGGCATACCCTTATTCTTTCACCTACTCCTGACGGAATGAATGGAGAGTTGCATGAGAAGCCTCAGGGAACTTCAATAAATTGTTATTTCGAGAAGGCTGCCTTCAGACTGAAACATGCAGCAAGTGGCGGAGAGGCTAAGGCCGCGTTTGAACGTCAACGGAAGCTGTTTAGCGCCGAAGGACACTACAATCGGGGTCAGGAACAGCTGAAAGCCAATAATCCCG
>DATNCC010000089.1:0-4703 GCA_035571735.1 Dongiaceae bacterium
AAAGGTGCCGGGACCGTACATCGGGAAGAACAGCGGCGCCCGGTATTCGAGCGTTCCGGTGGCAACATACTTTCCGGCCGCCAGGCGTACCGGATAACCGCGCAGCGGATACGGATTCAGCTCCGACGGAATGCCCCCGATCTGGAATGACTGCTGGGCATACGTCTGGCTGCTGTCGGCCAGGGCGCCGGCAAGCCGAAGATAGAGAACCTGGTGCGTCGGCGAGGCGGTAGGCAGGCGCAGGAATTCCTGATACACGGCGCTGTATTCGGAAAGATCCCTGGTGTTGCCCAGTTCCCGACCAAAGCGCCGGACGAGCAGGGAAATCCGGCGCCCCTCCTCGGAACTTATGGAATATGGATATCTGAGGACATTGTCGAAGCTGATGCCGGTGAACAGGTTATCCCGTCTCCCCTGAAAGACCTGAACGCCGTTGAACAGGCCTTTGCTGTCCAGGGAGCTGAGTGCTTTCTGATCCTGCAGCTGATATCCCCCATTGATGCGATAGTGGGATTCCAGGGAATTGACCGGAACGGATGCCTCAAGGGATACCCCCCGGTTCAATTCGTAGTAATCGCCCCGTTGCAGAAGGTTCGTATAGAGAAGCGGCTCCGAGTGCGCTCTCAGGAACAGGGTCGGATAGAAGGTGTCGTTCCGGAAGTTGATGTTAAAATAGCCGCGTTTTCTTTCCGAACCGTAATCGGCGGTGATCGAGAAGGAGTTGTAGCCGAGCACGTCCGCTCCAGCGGTAAGCAGGCCGAAGACCGGAGTGCCCGAGCCGTCACCGGAAATTCTCGGAAGCCAGAAGGTGGGAAAGAGCGTGCGCAGGGAGTTGTAGGGAGAGGCGGCAGCCTGGGCTGCCCCACCCCCCTCCCCTGCGCTGCCGGAACCGGCCGGAACCGTCACGGCGCGACCCGCCGGGAGCGATGGCCCCCGCCCTGCCAACCATTTTTCCCGGTCAAGCGGCATCTGTGCAATGCTGAAACCGTGCGAGTCGTAGCTTGAAAAGATGATCTCCCGTCCGTCGGGGGAGAGATCGGGTTGCAGAGCCCCTCCGAGCAGGTGGCTCACCTGGTAGCTTTTTCCCTCTTTCAGGTCATAGGCAAAGAGATTGAAGACCCCTGTCTCATCGGAGACGTAGATCAGAAAGGAGCCGTCCCTCGACCAGACCGGGTAGGACGCGGTATGACTCACACTGAACAGGGTGCGGTCTCCGCCGGAATTTGCATCGTAAAGGCGGATTGCCGTCCGGCCCGAGTTGTCCGTGACTGCGTACGAAACCGCCTTGCCATCCGGCGACCAGCGCGGCGACGAGACCCGCTGCAGCGAATAGCCGGTAACCGGCCGGGGTTTCGCCACTTTCTCCGCTCCGCTCGTCTCGATCAGCACCAGATTCTGGCTTCCCCTGAAGCTGACGACGGCGGCGAAACGCCTGCCGTCCGGGGAGAGGTCCACATCTCCCAGGCGCCTCCCGTATGTCAGGCGGGTGGTCGAGTCACTGGCAAAGTCATACTCATAGAGGTCCTGGTAGGTGTTGAAACCGCTGTTGTTCTCGGACTGGGTGAAGTAGAGACTCCCTCCGTCGGGCGACCAGCAGATGCTTCCGTCCGAAAAAAGGCGCCGGAATTCGGCCAGGACGCTGCTTCCGCTCCTGTCCGTGACGACGACCACGGTATGGTCGTGGGGATCGTGTCTGGTGAAGGCGATGCGGCTGCCGTCAGGAGAGTACCTCGGATTGGTCAGCGATTCCCCCCTGTTCGAAAGAGTCTGCAGCGGGGTAAAGGGGAGCCTGGAGAGGTCTGCTATGCGCTGCGACTCCTCCTTTTTCAGCGCGGTTATCATGTCGCCATAGAGGTTGTCATAGCTCTTCCCGTCGAACAGTTCCTGCGGCGGCGCATCGATGAGATAGGGAAGGCGCCCCGAATGGGCGATGCTCAGCTTCCCGAGGGCATCCTTTCCGTAGGTGTCCGCGATGTAGCGTTGCAGCCGGTAGCCGAATATGTAGGGAAGGCTGCCTGCGGGCCAATACGGGACATCGCCGTTGATCTGGGCGATGGTGGGCAGATTGTTCCCGGCGACCGCCATCCGGAAGATCATATCGAAGTAGCTGCTTCTGCCGCGCCCTACCCCGGTGAACTCCGTCTCCGCCCAGACAGCCATCCCTTCGTGCCACCAGCGCGGCATAAAAGAGTTCGGCGGGGCCGTCACCAGGAAGAGCAGTTCGGAGAGCGGGTCGGCACCGGGGATCGGTTTGCCGAAAATCGCCCGCGTAAACTTAGAGTACCCCCGCGAGGCATCGAGGGTGACGATGTGGGTATACTCATGCGTGATCATAACCTTCAGCCAGTCATCGTACTCGGCGAGGGTCGATGCGAGGTTTGGCGGAACCACATGAATGAAGATGGTATTATCCGGTAGGGCGGTGGCAAAGCCGTTCGTAAAATCGCTGTCGTCGATCAGCACCAGCTCGGTTTTTCCACCCGGCTCCCAGATGAATTCCCTGACCAGCTTGTCATGTGCCTCCTCGGCGATGACCGCTGCCTTCCGCGCGACCCCCTCCAGCCCCTGATGGAAATGGATGGAAAAATGGGGGGTCTCGATGGTGGAAAAGACAAACGAGGTGTCGAGCCGCGCCCCATGGGAAACGGAAGAGAGGCAGAGCAGCAGGACAATGGAAAGAACGGTTAATTTCATGCATTCCCTTCGTTGATGTACGTTAAAACCGGACTCACGCGGAGACCCTGCCCTTGTGCAGTTGCTTCTTCACCGTCCCAGCATGATGCCGAGATCCTCGGCCGAACGGACTATTTCCCCCTCAGGGTCAACCAGGTTCAGCTCGCGGGTAGCCTCCTCGATGGACACCGTGCCGATGCTTCTGCCCCGCAGGCAGGCCATCCGGCCGAACTCCCCGGCGGCAACCATCGCCACCGCCTTGGTGCCGAAACGGCTCCCGAGAGAGCGATCGAATGTCGTCGGTGATCCGCCGCGCTGTAAGTGGCCGAGCACGGTGACGCGCACATCCATCTCCAGACACTTTTCTATCTCTTTCGCCACGAACTGGCCGATACCCCCCAGCCGTTCGATGGCATTGCGCTCGTCCGCAGACCTGGTCACCACGCGGTTGCCTCCGGCGGGGAACGCCCCCTCGGCGGCGACGAGGATGCTGAAGCGGCTTCCCCGGTCGCACCTCTTCCGGATGGCCGCGCAGATGCGCCCGAAATCGAAGGGGATCTCGGGGATCAGAATCACATCGGCACCGCCGGCGATGCCCGATTCCAGCGCGATCCAGCCGGCATAGCGCCCCATCACCTCCAGGATCATCACCCGGTGGTGGCTCTCGGCGGTGGTATGCAGCTTGTCGAGCGCATCGGTGGCGGTTTCCAGAGCGGTATTATAGCCGAAGGTAAAATCGGTGCCGCACAGGTCGTTATCGATGGTCTTGGGCACCCCCACCACCGGCACCGCCTTTTTCGCCAGTTCCAGCGCGATCTTGAGCGACCCCTCCCCCCCCACGGCAATCAGCGCGTCGAGTCCCAGCGTGCGGAAGTTTTCTACGACCTTGTCGGACAGGTCGACAGTCGTGACCACACCGTCCCGTTCCACCGGATAGGAAAACGGGTTGCCCCGGTTGGTGGTGCCCAGGATGGTGCCGCCGCGCGGCAGGATACCACGGACCCTCTCAAGGGTCAGCGGCCGGCATTTATCGAGGTCCAGCAGACCGTCGAACCCGTCTTCAATACCGATCACTTCCCACCCATGCCGGATAATGGCGCTCTTGACGACGCCGCGGATGACGGCGTTAAGGCCGGGACAGTCGCCGCCGCCGGTAAGGATGCCGATTTTCCTGATCATGTGAACCTCCGGGAATAGACTTGAAATACCCCATCTGCCCGGAAGTATACCCTAAAATGCCGGAATGTCTTGTGGTAATCAACACGCCAGGCGGCAGGGGACGGCATTAAATTGGAGTAATGGTTCGGCAGTCGTTAATTTTAACTGTTTACAATAAAAAGTTAATGATATAGTGCCGTGGCGTAAAAAAGCCTTGTCTTTCGGAGTGATGAGTGATTACAAGACTGAAATTGAACCGGGGCAGAAAGGAACCAAACGGCTAGTTGAGAAGTTTGGCGATGCGTTGCTCTGTGTCCGTTATCGTTACGACGCAAACCGTGGTGTAAGACTGAAGACAGTCGAGCTAGTTGTAGAAGAAAAACAGTAAAAACCGCCGCGTTAAATAGCGATGATGACACAGGATACCTACATAAGGAACTTATCTAACCGGTTGATTAACGAGTTGAAAATTAAAGGAGGACAGATGGCACTCACTAAAGATTTGAACAATAAAATTCACAGAATTGAATCATCAGCCGCCGTTTTTCAAAAAGGCCTATATCATTTGTTCTTGTTGTCAAATAAAGCTGAGATCGACATATACTCAACTATTATCAGAAAGTATCAGGTATTATTTCAACTTTGTCTTACGTGTTATCTGCTTGATTTCAATGCAAACATTGAAATCAAAAACCTCAACAAAAGACTTAAAAAGATTTGTAAAGATCCCAACAACACAACTGGAGAAGAATTGGATCCGGCAGCGACAATCACTCATTCCGTATTTGAGAATGGTAACTGGCCGGATCAAATTGACTCAACGCTGTACGCTACTAGTAAAACATCAGTAACTTTAATATCTAAGGTTGTTC
>DATNCC010000090.1:0-8998 GCA_035571735.1 Dongiaceae bacterium
ACTGCAGAGCGCAATCTTCAACAGCGCCAACTTTTCGAGTATCGCCACCGACGCGAAAGGGGTCATCCAGATCTTCAACGTCGGCGCGGAACGGATGCTGGGTTACACGGCCGCCGAGGTGATGAACAAGATCACGCCGGCAGACATTTCCGACCCGCAGGAGGTCATCGCGCGCGCCGAAGAGTTGAGCCTCGAACTCGGCACCCCTATAACACCCGGTTTCGAAGCGCTGGTGTTCAAGGCTTCGCGCGGCATCGAGGATATCTACGAGCTGACCTACATCCGCAAGGACGGGAGCCGCTTCCCGGCGGTAGTCTCGGTCACGGCGCTGCGCGACGAACAGGATGCCATCATCGGCTATCTGCTGATCGGGACCGACAACACCGCGCGCAAGCAGATCGAGGCGGAGCAGAAACAGCTCAGTCAGCGGCTGCGCGACCATCAGTTCTACACGCGCTCCCTGTTCGAATCCAACATCGATGCGATCATGACCACCGATCCGTCCGGCATCATCACCGATGTCAACAAGCAGATGGAGGTGCTGACCGGCTGCACGCGCGATGAACTTATCGGCGCACCGTTCAAGGACTACTTCACCGATCCGGATCGGGCCGAGAAGAGCACCAAACTGGTGCTGAGAGAGAAGAAGGTCACCAACTACGAACTCACCGCACGCGCCAGGGACGGCAAGGAAACGGTCGTCTCGTTCAACGCGACCACCTTCTACGACCGGGACAGGAAGCTGCAGGGGGTGTTTGCTGCTGCGCGCGACATCACCGAGCGTAAACGCCTGGATCAGGTGCTTCAGGAGAAAAACGTCGAACTGGAAAGCGCCAAGTCCGTGGCGGAAAAAGCCAACCTCTCAAAATCCGAATTCCTTTCCAGTATGAGCCATGAGCTGCGCTCCCCGCTCAATGCGATCCTCGGGTTCGCCCAATTACTGGAATCCGGTTCGCCGCAACCGACGGACACCCAGAAGGCCAGTATCGGTCAGATTCTCAAGGCGGGATGGTATCTGCTGGAGCTGATCAACGAGATCCTCGATCTCGCACTGATCGAGTCGGGCAGGCTGTCGCTGTCGCTGGAACCGATGTCGCTGGTCGATGTCATGCTCGAATGCCAGGCCATGATCGAACCGCAGGCGCAAAAAAACGGCATCCGCATGACTTTTCCCCAGTTTGAAATTCCTGTCTTTGTTCATGCCGATCGAACCCGGGTGAAGCAGGTCCTGATCAACCTGCTTTCCAACGCGATCAAATATAACTCCGAGCAGGGAGCTGTCGAAGTGACCTGCAGCTCGAGTGGCGAAAACCGGATACGCATCAGCGTGCATGATACCGGTGAAGGATTGACTGCCGAAAAAATGGCGCAACTTTTCCAGCCATTCAACAGACTCGGCCAAGAGGCCAGTTCCGAGCAAGGCACCGGCATCGGCCTGGTGATGAGCAAACGGCTGGTCGAACTGATGGAGGGCAGAATCGGCGTTGAAAGCACTGTCGGGGCGGGGAGCGTGTTCTGGTTCGAACTGAACCTGGCGGCTGAACCGCAGCATGTTGTCGGCGCAACCGCACCGCCGGCGCCGCATCACGCACATGTTCAGCATGGTGCAGTGCCGCGCACCCTGCTGTATGTGGAAGACAACCTGGCAAACATGCAGCTGGTTGAACAACTCATCGCTCGTCGCCCCGACATACGGCTGTTGAGTGCGGGGGATGCCATACTCGGCATCGCGCTGGCGCACACCCACCAGCCGGATGTGATCCTGATGGACATCAATCTGCCCGGCATGAGCGGTATCCAGGCGCTGAATATCTTGCGTGAAGATCCGCTTACGGTGCACATTCCGGTGCTGGCCATCAGCGCCAATGCCATGCCGCATGATATCAAGAAAGGGCTGGAAGCCGGATTCCTCAGCTATCTCACCAAGCCGATCAAAGTCGACGAGTTCATGGAGGCGCTGGATATGGCGCTGGAGGTTGCGGGAAAAGAACCAAAAAAGAGTGAGGAATCCCAGTGATGGTAAGTACCGCCGAAATTCTCAATGCCGGTATTCTGATCGTGGACGATCAGGAAGCCAATGTGCAGCTGCTTGAACAGATGTTGAAGGGTGCCGGCTATACTCGCATTTCGTCGACGATGGATCCGCATGCCGTCTGCGACCTGCATCGCGCTAACCATTACGACCTGATCCTGCTCGATCTCCGGATGCCCGGCATGGATGGCTTCCAGGTGATGGATGGTCTTAAGGAGATCGAAACGGATGGCTATCTGTCCGTGCTGGCCGTTACCGCCCAGCCGGCTCACAAGTTACGCGCGCTGCAAAGCGGCGCTAAAGATTTCGTCAGTAAGCCGTTCGATCTGGCCGAGGTGTTATTGCGGGTTCATAACATGCTGGAAGTCCGCCTGTTGCATGAGGCGGCCCGCAATTACAGCAAGGCGCTGGAAGCTCTGGCGTTGAATGATCCGCTGACCGGGCTTGCGAACAGACGACTTCTATCCGACAGGATGTCGATGGCCCTGGTCCACGCACGCAGGAACAGTAGCGCCATGGCAGTGGTGTACCTGGATCTGGACGGCTTCAAGCAGATCAATGACACGTTGGGGCACGGCGTAGGGGACATTCTGCTGAAAATGGTCGCCGGGCGACTGGTTGCAACGGTGCGCGCAGAGGATACCGTAGCGCGTCTTGGGGGCGACGAATTCATAATAGCACTGTGGCACGTCACCGGTATCGACTATGCGGCTACGGTGGCGTCAAGAGCGATCGAGGCGGTGTCGCAACCCTATGACATAGAGGGCACCGTCACCATAACCACCAGCGCTGGCGTCAGTATTTATCCCGACCATGGCGAGGATGCGGACACGCTGATGAAGAGTGCGGACCTGGCCTTGTACGAGGCCAAAGCCGCAGGCAGGAACGCTTATCGAATAGCTGAGCGCACAGACCTGTCGGCGGTGGTGTGCAGTCAGCATGAGCCGCCCAAATGCAGCACTCCATTGCCGGATGCGGCGACTAAATTGAAGGCTGAATAGCTATTCTTGAGTGCCAGGACATCGCTTTTTGTGATGCGATACAAAGGGATAGCATGATGGCATGCTTGGCAAGCAGCCTGATAACCTGAATTAACGAGGTAACAATGGGAATTGACAAGCAGAAGGGACTGTTAACAGCAGCCGCCGAAAGACGTCGTCAGGCAAAAGAACGCTTGCATTCCAAATCAGCTGAACAGCAGCCATCCCTGACCGTTATAGCTGCGAAGACTCTCTTCAGGGAGGCAGAGGTCTACGAGGAAGAGTTGGAGGTGCAAAATACAGAGCTCCGCCGGGTCCAGGAGGAGCTTGAGACTCAACAGGTCGAGCTGGAGCTGCAAAATGATGAGCTGCGCCGAGCCCAGGATGAGCTCGAGTTATCGCGAAATACGTATGCCGAGCTCTATGATTTTTCGCCCATCGGATATTTCATTTTTGATGCATTCGGAGTGATACAGGAGGTAAATCTTACCGGTGCTCAACTGCTGGGATTAGAGAGGGGCTTGCTGGTCGAAAAACCCTTTATCCGCTATATTGCAGATGCGGAGGGGAGAGAAACTTTCTCTCATCACCTCGAAACAGTTTTACAAAAGGAGGAGATGCAGAGATGTGAAATCAGACTCATTGGAAAAGACGGCACGGTGGTCTATGGCCACCTTAAAAGCGTTTCGTTGGACAATGTCAGAAGTACGGACGGTTATATCCTCTGTTCAATCGTTGATGGAACTGTTGCCAAAAAGCTGGAAACGGAAATTCAGGATGCCCGCGAATATGCCGAGAGCATTGTAGAAACCGTGCGTGAACCACTGGTGGTGCTTGATTCCCATCTGAAGATTCTCACTGCCAACCACAGCTTCTACGATACCTTCAAAGTAATGCCCGGCGAAACAATCGGGCAGTTCATTTACGAGCTCGGTAACGGGCAATGGGACATTCCCAGGCTGAGGGTACTCTTTGAGGAGATCCTCCCCAATGATACCGCGTTCAATGGCTATGAAGTCGATCATGTTTTTCCAGGTATCGGCCGCAAGATTATTCTGCTCAACGCCCGGCAGATTTTACGAAAAAATATCGGCTCACATATTATCCTCCTGGCCATGGAAGACGTCACCGAGCGCAAGTTGGTCGAAGCCGAGAGGTCTCGGCTCGATCAGGTTCTGCAGGATAAGAACACAGAGTTGGAGAGCGCCAGGTTCGTTGCGGAAAAAGCCAACCTCTCGAAATCCGAATTCCTCTCCAGCATGAGCCATGAGCTGCGTACGCCGCTAGGAGCAATCCTCGGTTTTGCCCAACTCATGGAATCCGGCTCACCGCAGCCGACGCCCGCCCAGAAGCGAAGCATCGATCAGATTCTCAAGGCCGGGTGGTATTTGCTGGAGTTGATCAACGAAATCCTCGATCTTTCGCTTATCGAGTCCGGGAAGCTGTCGCTGTCACTGGAACCGGTATCGCTGGCCGAACTCCTGCACGAATCCGAGGCCATGGTAGAACCGCAGGCGCAAAAGCGTGGCATCAGCGTGGTCTTTACCCGTTTCGAGACTCCCTACTTTGTAAACGCCGACAGGACACGGGTGAAGCAGGTTTTCATCAACCTTCTTTCCAACGCGATAAAATACAACAGGGCGGGCGGAACGGTTACCGTGGAGTGTACCCTGAGCCCTCCGGATTCGATTCGTATCAGCGTCCGGGATACCGGCGCTGGACTTGCTCCGGAACAACTTTCGCAGCTTTTTCAGCCGTTCAACCGTCTTGGGCAAAAAGCTAGCGTCGAAGAAGGTACCGGTATCGGTCTGGTGGTATGCAAGCGGCTGGTCGATTTGATGGGGGGCACAATCGGAGCGGAAAGCACGGTCGGACAAGGCAGTGTGTTCTGGGTCGAACTGAACCTGACGACTGAACCACTAGCTGTTGTCCAAGCAGCCCCCAATGATGAAGCTGTGGCGCAAGCTCAAGGCCTGGCGAAGTTGCAGACCCTGCTCTACGTCGAAGATAACCCGGCGAATCTGATGCTGGTCGAGGATCTCATTGCGCGCCGGCCCGATATCCGCATGCTGAGTGCTAAGAATGGTATCACTGGTGTAGCGATTGCGCGCGACTTCTTGCCGGATATCATTCTGATGGACATCAATCTGCCCGGTATCAGCGGGGTCGAAGCGTTGAAAATACTGGCTGAAGACCCGGCAACTGCGCACATCCCGGTAGTTGCGCTCAGTGCCAATGCAATGCCCAGAGATATCGAGAAGGGTCTGGAGACGGGATTCTTTCGTTATCTCACCAAGCCGGTCAAAGTCAACGAGTTCATGGAAACGCTGGATGAGGTACTGAAATATGCGAAAAAGGAACAGAAATGATGATTACCGAGTATGAAATTCATAACGCCAACATCCTCATCGTTGACGATCAGGAGACTTATGTAACTCTGCTCGAGCAATTACTGAGTGATACAGGTTACACATGCGTTGCCTCAACGATGAATCCACTGGAAGTCTGCGAGCTGCATCGAAAAAATCGTTACGACCTGATTCTGCTCGACCTTCAGATGCCTGACATGGATGGCTTCCAGGTGATGGAGGGTCTCAAGGCTGACGATACGGACGATTATCTTCCGGTCCTCGTGATAACCGCCCAACCGGATCACAAACTGCGCGCCTTGCAAGCCGGGGCAAAGGATTTCATAGCTAAGCCGTTCGATCTGGTCGAAGTCAAGACACGTATCCACAGCATGCTGGAAGTACGGCTGCTGTACAAAAAACTCGATAACTACAACAAGGTGCTCGAGCAGACTGTTCAGGAGCGAACCGGAGATCTGCTCAAGGCGAATATGCAGCTCACGCAGGAAATAGAGGAACGCAAGAAAGCAGAAGGATCTCTCCAGAGTACGTATGCGGAGATAAAACTGTTAAAAGACCGGCTCCAGGCTGAAAACATCTACCTGCATCAGGAGGTTGACGGGCGGTACAATTTCGGTGAAATCATTGGCAAAAGTAAAGCTTTGTCGAGCGTATTCTTGCAGGTCGAACAGGTTGCACCCATGAATGCGACCGTTCTTCTCCTTGGCGAGACCGGCACCGGTAAGGGAGTGGTAGCACGCGCCATCCACAGCAGTAGCAATCGCAAGGGAAAGCCATTGATAACGGTCGACTGTACGACACTGCCGGCAACCCTGGTGGAAAGCGAGCTTTTCGGCCGGGAAAGGGGTGCGTTCACCGGATCTGATGCCCGGCAGATCGGACGCTTCGAGCTGGCGGACGGCGGCACCATATTTCTCGACGAAATCGGCGAGATGCCATTGGAGCTGCAAAGCAAGCTGCTTCGGGTCATTCAGGACGGGGAGTTCGAGCGACTTGGCAGCCCCCGCACCATCAAGATCGATGTGCGGATCATCGCTGCTACCAACCGGGATCTGGGGGAAGCGATCCGAAATGGCAAGTTCCGTGAAGACCTGTTTTACAGGCTCAATGTTTTTCCGATCACGATGCCGCCACTCCGGCAGCGCAAGGATGATATCCCGCTGCTCGTCAATCATTTTGTTGCCAAATTCAACAAGAAAATCGGCAAGAAGATAGAGACCGTGTCAAAGGATACCCTGACCGTCCTTCAGGAATACCACTGGCCCGGCAACGTACGGGAGCTTGAGAGTGTCATAGAACGGGCAATAATCATCAGCCAGGGGAGTGCACTTCAGGTTTTGGACCGGTTCGACATATCCCTGAAGGCAGAGGAACCGGCAAGGCGGGATGTCAAAGCTCTTGCCGAACTGGAACAGGACCATATTCTCCAGGTTCTCCAGAAAACCGGTTGGCGCATCGAGGGTAAAGACGGGGCAGCGGGAATCCTTGGTCTCAACGCCAGCACTCTTCGCGCCAGGATGCGGAAATACGGCATCTCCCGAAAGTAAATCAGCTCTCAGGCTGAAGAGTTCACTTGTCGAGAGTTGAGTGCTGAAGATTGAGAAAATCTCTCAACTCTCATCCTTCGACATGACTTTGCTCAGCCTTCTACATTCTGCATTCACCCTGAAGTCACACAAATATTAGCCTCAACGTGACCTATCATATATGGCAGATATGTTAAACACGACGGCTTATGTTTAAGCAATTCATTTCACCCCGCAAGCGCTCTTTCCATTTCATCCTTTAAAATCAAGCTCTTGCACTCTCTAGGCACTGAGGTATTCTCTGGCACGTTAGTTGCGTTTTCCTTCTAGGCAGAGCACGAGCACTATTGTGCTTTTGGCTGAATTTTCATCATCTCAAGGAGAATGACATGACATCAAGTACCAGGGATAAGGCGGAAGGAACTTTTCACGAGGTGAAGGGCAAAGTCAAGGAGACTGCCGGAATACTAACCGGGAACAAGGAGTTGCAAGATGAAGGCACAATTGAAAAAGTAGTGGGCAAAATTCAGGCAAAGATCGGACAGTTCAAGAAAGTTTTGGGGAAATAGTGACTAAGTGCAGTGTTTCACAGCTATATCTGAATTAATGGAGGAAGTGTCATGAAAACAAAATATTCTATATTGATAATGGTGTCAGCTGTGGCTCTGCTGTTTTGCAGCGTGCCGGTACACGCTACGAATATGGATAACCGGATCGAATCATCTGCCAAGCAATCGTATGTGTTCAAGACCTACCTTCAGGGCGACGATATCAAAATCCAGTCCAAAGGAGGTGCTGTCACCTTGACAGGGATCGTCAACGAAAACTTCCACAAATCGTTGGCCCAGGAGACCGTAGCAGGTCTTCCCGGGGTCAAGAGTGTGGACAACAGGCTGGAAGTCAAAGGAGCAGCCCCTACTGCAAACTCGGATGCGTGGCTCCGGGATAAGGTGAAAGTCGCACTGCTGTTCCATCGTAGCGTGAGCGCCGTCGCCACCGAGGTTGATGTCAAGGATGGTATCGCTACCCTGCGAGGCGAAGCAGCCAGCCTGGCGCAAAAGGAACTGACAACTGAATACGCCAAGGATGTCGAAGGAGTTAAAAACGTAATCAATGAGATGACCGTGTCTAAAACTCCCGGGAAGGCCCGCCGGACAATCGGGGAAAAGATCGATGACGCTTCCATTACCGCACAGGTCAATATGACGTTGCTGAATCATCGTTCGACGAGTGTCATCAACACCAAGGTGAAGACGAAGCGTGGCGTGGTCACGGTTGGCGGCAAGGCCAGGAATTCAGCCGAAATGGATCTGGTCACCAAACTCGTTAACGACATAAACGGCGTTAAGGGTGTTAGAAACAGGATGACAATCGAGTAGGCTGTTCTCTTTCAAATGAGGCCGGTTGTGGAGATGCAGGAAAGGGATTATTACAGGCTGAACAAATTTGGCAGAGAATACATCTGTCACCACTACAAGGAGAATACCATGAAATCAAGCACCAGAGACAATGCAGAAGGAACGCTTCATAAAGTAGAGGGGACGATCAAGGAAGCAGTCGGGAAACTGACCGATAATCCGAAGTTACAGGTTGAAGGAAAGGTTGAAAAGATAGCAGGAAAAGTTCAGGAAAAGGTCGGTCAGGTCAAAAAGGTCTTTGGAAAGTAGGAGCCTTGTTATTCACTGACTGGCGTCTCTTCAGGGCTCAGGCTGCTGAATATCACAACCTGACCGGATAATGTTTCATGAAATCATGATCAAACGACAAGACATATATCCGTTAATGGATCGCACCTTCAGTTTCCTTTTGCAGGTTTTGCGTCAATTCGTAAGGAATAAGGGTTTTTTGTTATCCGGCGCTGTTGCCTATTATACCCTGTTGTCTATAGTCCCTCTGTCAATCATTGCTCTCATTGTGCTGACGAATTTTATCGAAGAGCATGAGTTGATCCACACTTTGTCTACGTACCTGGAGATGGTTATCCCCGGTTATGCGTCAATGCTGACCGAACAGGTGAGGGGATTCCTTGAGAGCCGCAAGGTAGTCGGGATAATCGGCTTTCTCGGAATGCTGTTTTTCAGCTCCCTGGCC
>DATNCC010000091.1:0-2932 GCA_035571735.1 Dongiaceae bacterium
GGTCACAATGGGTATACATGACATATGGAATAGCAATAATTTGAAAAAATGTCGTGATTTTCTGTATCATTATAACCGTAAAAAACTTGGATCCATATGCGAAGCCGGACTGTGTTCTGTCAGTAAATCGTAAATTACAAAACCGCACATAAAATATACATTGTTCCTGAGGTATTCTTGGAATTCGACAGTCATAGTATTAAATTAATTTCCATGTATCTTCCTCAATACCATCCGATTCCGGAAAATGACCAATGGTGGGGGAAAGGCTTTACTGAATGGACCAATGTCCGCAAGGCTACTCCTCGTTTTCCCGGGCATTATCAGCCTCACGTTCCGGGGCAACTGGGCTATTATGATCTGCGCGACCCGGGGACGCGTGCCGCCCAGGCCGACCTTGCACGTTCTCATGGCATCCACGGGTTCTGTTACTACCATTACTGGTTTAACGGTCAGCGCCTGCTGGAAACCCCTTTCAACGAAGTTCTGAAATCTGGCGAACCGGATTTTCCCTTCTGTCTTTGCTGGGCAAACGAGAATTGGTCTCGTCGTTGGGATGGTTCCGAACAGGAAATTCTGATAGCTCAGAATTATTCTGACGAAGACAGTTTGGCCTTTATCGAGTCGCTTGTTCCGGCGTTTCGCGATAGCCGTTACATCCGGGTGAATGGTAAGCCGCTTCTGTTGGTTTATCGGACAGGGCTTCTCCCTGATCCGAAACGGACTGCCGATATATGGCGCGATGCCATGCTCAAGGCAGGGGTTGGCGACCTTTATCTTGTTCGGGTAGAGAATTTCATGGATGGTTCTGAAGTGCTTCCCTCTGAAATCGGTTTTGATGCGGCAGTGGAATTTGCGCCTTATTGGAGGGCTGCCGGTGGAACTATTGAGAGCCTCGCCGAGGTCGGCGGGCCACCTGTTTCACTAAAAAATATGTATGTCTACGACTATGATAGAGGTGTGGAGGACATGCTGGTTCGTCAAGTGCCGGACTATCCTTTTTTTAGAGGAGTCTTCCCTTCCTGGGACAACTCTGCCCGGAGAAAGAACGAACCGTCAATAGTTGTAAATTCATCCCCCGAGAAATTTGCCTTCTGGCTCGCGACAGTCATTCTCCAGACTTTGGAGAAACGGCAGGGGGATGAACGAATGGTGTTTATCAATGCGTGGAACGAATGGGGGGAAGGGTGTCATCTGGAGCCTGACGAACGTTACGGCATGGCATGGCTGGAGGCTGTCCGCTCGGCAGTGGCATGTGGGCGATATTACGACTCGGTGCTGGCGATCAACTGCCAAAGAAGAGTTGATAATGACTCACGAGAGGGTTGGTACACCTTGTTTTCAGAGATATTTTCTTCTGAAGCGCAGAATGCTTCACCCGAAGAGCTCTTGGCGGCGATCATCCCTTTAGTGAAGACAGGTCAGTCTGGTAATGGAGAGAAAGAAATAATCCGGATGTTATCAAAGATCTCTGCCCGAAACGAGGCGACGTTGACGGCAATGACCGCATCACTCAGTTGGCGGCTTACTGCTCCGATTCGTGGACTTCTCGACAGGTTTCGGAAATTGAGTGATTGAGGTTATAACTTGAGTGAGATATCCATCATGAATCCTCCCGTAGTTTCCGTCATCATGCCTGCCTACAACCACGAGCACTATATCGGTCAGGCGATTGAAAGTGTGCTGCAGCAAAGCTTTAGCGATTTCGAATTCATCATCATCAACGACGGCTCGACTGACGGCACAGAGCGGATAATCCTGGGATATGACGATCCCAGGATCAAGTATGTTGCCCAGAAAAACCAGGACGCTTTCAATGCCATAAACAACGGGATTTCGCTTGCAACGGGTGAATATACAAGCATTCTGAACTCTGATGATCTGTACCACCCCGATCGTTTAGCGCGACTACTTGATGAAGCAAGGGCTACTGAAGCCCGGTTTCTGTTTACCGGGATTACAGTGATAGATGACCATTCGCAACCTGTGGTCGACCCGGCGCACAAATTCCTGGAATGGTATAATGGTCTCCGGAGACTCTATTCACAAAGCTGCTCAAAGGAGCAATGCTTTTTCATGGGGAATCTCGCGGTGAGTACCTCCAATTTTTTCTTTTCCGTTGAGCTCGTGCAGAAGATTGGCAATTTTCGGCAATTTCGTTATGCTCATGACTACGATTTCGCTCTGCGTGCTCTGGCTGAATGCGGTAACCTTTTCCGTTTTATACCTGACAGCCTGCTCAGCTATCGCATTCACGGTGGCAATACCATAACTAAATCTCCTGCGGCTGCAAACCGCGAAGTCGTTGAAATACTGGTCGATAATTTCCCCCTGTTCCTTCAGGAAGAGACAGACCGTGCCAATTTTGCTGCTTTGAGGGAAAGAGCAATCCTGCCTCTTCTTGAACGTAGTGAATATTTGGACTCGATTCTTGATTCCAAGAGCTGGAAGGCAACAAAACCGCTACGTTCCCTGGGGGATGTTTTATTGAAAAGTGGCAAGATGTTGCCGGACTAAAACTGCTGAGAGGTAAGAGTGTGATATGTTTGGTGCTTGGCGGTAACGGCTTTATCGGTTCACATCTGGTTGACCGGCTCATTGCCGATGGTCATTCTGTCCGGGCCTTTGACAAGTACGAAGAGCGCTATCGCAAGCCGCTGCAGAGCGTTGACTACCGCTTCGGCGATTTCGGCAATCGCGGACTTTTGGCGGAAGCCCTCCAAGGCGTTGACACAGTCTTCCATCTGATCAGCACCTCTTTGCCGAAAACTTCCAATGACGACCCAGCCTATGATGTGCAGTCCAATGTAATCGAGACTCTGTTCCTGCTGGAAAAATGCCTGGAATTCGGTATTAAAAAAGTCGTCTTTATCTCGTCCGGCGGCACGGTCTATGGCCGCCCCCTGCATCTTCCTGTTCCCGAAAACGCTCC
>DATNCC010000092.1:0-5172 GCA_035571735.1 Dongiaceae bacterium
TGGTGATGATGCCGCTGAAAGCTGTCTCGTCCCCCAGCGTCCCGTCCGAGAGGTGACGACGCAGGCGCTCAAGTTCATACTTCGTTCTGGCCCTCTCAAGAGATCGATCCAGCGTAATCTGCAGCTCTTCAAAATTTACAATCGGCTTGGATACATAATCCCAGGCCCCCAAACGCATGGCCCGCACAGCTTCATCGACCGCACCGACACCGGAAACTACCACGATCGGCGTGAATTCCGATTCTGCGGCAATGGCTTCCACCAGCGCAAAACCGTCCATCTCCGGCATCCGCAGATCGGTCATGACAATGTCCGGGGCTTCGCTACGGAACAGTTCCAGCCCGATTCGGCCGTTTTCAGCCGACAACACCCGGAAACCGATGTCGTCGAGATAGGCCGTCAGCGACTCCCTGACATACCGTTCATCTTCGACCACCAGGACAGCTGGTTGCTGAGCAGAGGTGATTATTGCATTCAAAGTTCCATTGCCTCCGCAACCGCCCGGCTCAGATCTATCCTGTTGAACGGTTTTCTGATAAAGCCGCTGGCGCCTAGGCTCAGCAGTTCATCTCCTGTCCCTTCATTGCTGAATCCGGAGCAAAACAGCACTTTCAGTTCAGGAGCCTGTTCACGCAGCCGCAGAAAAGCCTCCTTCCCCCCCATCTTCGGCATGATCATATCGAGCATAACCAGCGAAATATCGTGCCGGTACCTGGCGAATACATCCAGCGCCTCCGCACCGTTTTCAGCCAGATACACTGTATATCCAAGATTTTCCAGCAGGTCGCGACCAACTTCACGCAGAATTTCTTCATCATCTACCAGTAGAACCCCGCCTTTACCCGCAACAACTTCGCCATCAAAGACCGGAGGAACATCCGACTCTTCTATCATCGGCAGGTAGATGTTGAACACCGAACCGGCCCCCGGTTCACTCCGAACATATAATTCGCCGTGATGATTCCTGACGGTGCCGTAAACAGCGGCTAAGCCAAGGCCGGTGCCTTTGCCAACCCTCTTGGTAGTAAAAAACGGCTCGAAGATGTGCTCCATGACCGCCTTTGTCATGCCGACCCCGCTGTCCGATACGGATATTTCAAGGTAACGACCGGGCGCCAGTGAGATGCCCAGTGACTGACAAGCGGCCTCATCCATCATTTTTGCAGTTGTCGAGTATGTCAGCACGCCCCCTTGAGGCATGGCGTCACGGGCATTAACCCCCAGATTGAGCAGAGCATTCTGCAGCTGGGTCTGATCGCCCATTACAACCGGATTTCCTCCCTCCAGCCGGGCCGTGAGGTGTATATGCTTGTCAATCGTGCGTTCCAGCAGGCTCATTACGGCAGCAATGGTGTCATGGATATGAACCGGTTTTGAAACCGCGGTCTCTTTGCGCGAGAAAGTCAACAGTTCCCTGGTCAGGTCTGCCGAACGGGTAGCGGCTTCGATAATGGTGTCCACCAGTCTACTGTTTCTGTCATCGCTCGGCAGTCGCAGTTTCAGCAACTCGGCAGAGGCCATGATCCCCGCCAGCATGTTGTTGAAATCATGGGCGATACCACCGGCCAACTGACCGACAACGTCCATCTTTTGCGCTTGCAGCAGCTGATTCTGCAGCCGTTTCTGTTCCGAAATATCCATGACAGCACTGAGAGTGAAGGGTTTCCCGGCAATTTCCAGCAGAGCGCCGGAAAAGAGAACCGTAATCTCCTCGCCACCCTTACGGCGCATTTTGGCTTCAAAGTTGCTGACGAACCTGTTTTCCCGCAAGAGTTGCAGATAGCGTTTACGGTCGGATTCGTGCAGCCAGACCCCAAGCTCAACGGTGGTTTTGCCGACCGCCTCGTCCCGTGTATGGCCGAACATATCGACAAAGGCCTGATTTACTTCGCTGAATGTCCCCTCAGGCAGAGTGGTAAGGGCAACCGTTATAGGTGAGTTTTCAAAAACAGCCTTGAACTTGATAGAGCTCTCTTCAACCGCCTCCAACTGGACCCGCAGCATCTCCTCGGCAACCAGCAGTTGGTCGTGGGTGGTACGGTATTCTCCGATCTGCTCTCGCAGCATCTCCTCGGTTGACTGGAGTTCGTCCTGGCTCTGAATATACTCGTCGACCTGCGCCCTGAGCATCTCTTCGGTCGCCAGCAGTTCCTCCTGCGACTGCTGATACTCGTCGATTTTGAGGCTCAGCATCTCTTCAACCCGCCTGCGTTTACGTATATTCAGAGCCAAAGCCAGCATGCCGATGGCGCTTGACAAGGTAAACAGGAACCCGAGCCATACCGCTGTCTTGTTGATGGCAAAGGTTGAGGACGGTGGGGAGGCATGAACAGGCGTAACGGCAAGGGCTAGAAAAGCCCAGACTACGATTATGGCCGTCACCACACGTGCCGTGATATCGTGATGTCGAAAAGATTTCATTACGGAACCATGCCTCTCAAGGAATACGCTGCTGCCGCTTGTCATCAATTACCATAGGGAGTGAATAAAAGCATTTTATCACTGAAAATAAAGGCTGCCCGGGTTTCAACCAGACAGCCGCTCAGACTCCACATCGGATAAAAATTTTTAGCAGTTTATTTCAAAAGGATCTCAATTTTGGCAGTTTTTTTGACGTCGGTGAGGTAATTCTGGATTAATTCGTTGACTTTCTGTCCCTTGAGAAATTCTTCAATTTTTAATTTAACATCTTTGAACTCTGTGGTCTCCGCAGGTTTTTTCTCCGTCAGCTTGATAATGTGATAGCCGAACTGGGTCTCGACAACATCACTGATCTCGCCCGGCTTGAGCGCGAAAGCCGCTTTTTCAAACTGGGGTACCATCTGCCCCTTCCCGAAAAATCCGAGGTCTCCCCCCTGCTGACTGCTGGGACAGGTTGAATTTCCTTTGGCCAATGTCGCAAAATCGGCGCCGCCGGCCAGCTCTTTCCGCAGTTTTTCGGCCTTTTCACGAGCATTTTTCTTGTCGTCCGCAGATGCCTTGCTGTCTGTCCCGATCAGGATATGGCTTGCTCTGACGGTTTCGCTCCGCGTAAATTTGTCCGGGTTCTTGTCATAGAAGGCGCGAAGTTCCGCCTCGGAGACAACAGCTTTCGGCACAAAAGTGGTTTCAATGAGGCGGGTGATCAACAGGTCCCGGCGGGTATATTCACGCAGATCCTTGTCATT
This sequence comes from Dongiaceae bacterium, assembly GCA_035571735.1. Taxonomy (GTDB): domain Bacteria; phylum Desulfobacterota; class Desulfuromonadia; order Geobacterales; family Pseudopelobacteraceae; genus JACRCG01. The sequence continues at coordinate 3,168 of DATNCC010000092.1, forward strand.
CATCTCCAGGTCCGCGATGGCCTTTTTGAACTCCTGTTCATCCTTGAAGCGGGCCTTCCCTTGAGCAAGCTTGGCATCGATCTGTTTATCCAGATCCTTAACCTCAAGCTTCTCGGCAGCCTGATAGAGCAGCTCCGCCGAGATCAGCTGTTCCACGGCCTGATTATCGAGGGCTGCCTGCTGTTCGGCCGGAACCGTCTGCCCGCGCAACATGACTTTCCTTGCACGGCGCAATTCGATGGAATCAATAACCGCACCGTTGACACGAGCAACAGCGCCTTGCGGCGAAGCCGGGGCGGGTGACGCAACGACCGCAGCGCTATCTTTTTTTGCACCCTGCTCGGCGGCAAACAGAGAGCCTCCGCATAACACGAGCGAGGCGACCAGGATCCCTTTTAACCATGCTGACGAATGAATGTTCTGCATTGTACCTGACACTCCTTTATTGCAAAAATTTTGGGGTAGTGTAGCACAATTGGTCCGGGCATGAAAAGCCAAACATATTTTGACATTTTATTTGCTTTCGGATATATCTGAACGCAGTTTTGAACCGGTCGGCTTTATGCCGTACTGCCGTACCCAGTCAGTTCATCGGGAGGAAGCGTGGAAATGAAAAAGGTTCTCGTTGTTGATGACAGTCTCTCGGTTGCTCGCCAGCTGGAGAAAATTATCAGTGAATCAGGCGACTTCACCTGTGTCGGACACGCCAAGAACGGCGCCGAGGCGATCAAGATGAATCATACCGAAAATCCGGAGATTATCTGCATGGACATGAACATGCCCGGCATGGACGGTCTCACCGCACTGCGCACGCTCTCGGTCATGGATAAAGAGGTCAAGGTTGTCATGGTGACATCTCTCGGCGGAGTTGGTGACAAGTTTACCGAAGCGCTTAAACTTGGCGCCAAAAATGTCATTTCGAAACCGTTCGAAGCCGACAATGTCCTGCGAATTCTGCGGGAACTCTGACTTATCCGATTCATTCATACAATTCAATGCATTAGCCAAGGGGCGGAATATGGCTGTTAAATTTTTCGGACAATTTCTGGTAGAAAAGGGCATCGTCACCAGCAGTGCGCTGCTTGACGCCATTAACCTGCAGGACAAAAACAATTTGAAGTTTGGCGAAATGGCCGTAGCCATGGGGTTGGTCACCCCGGCTGACATCCAGCGTGCCCACAACGCCCAGATGTCCAGGGACATGAAACTGGGTCACCTGCTGGTCGAGATGGGCGTTTTGACGTCCGTTCAGATGGATGACGTCGTTATCCGCCAGAAAAACACCCACCTGTACATCGGCGAAGCGCTGGTACAGATCGGCGCATTGACGAGTGAGGCGCTTCAGCAACATCTGGATGCATTCAAAGCCGATCAGGCCCAGTATGTATCAAACGGCATCGACCTTCCGATCACCTCCGCCAACAGCAACATCTGGGAAATGACTGCCGATCTTACCTACAAGATGATTACCCGTGTGCTTGACCTGCAGTTCCGACCCGGCAAATGCGTACAGGCAACAGCCATCTCCCCCAACTTCATGCTGGCGGCGATGGATCTGAGTGGAGACGTTGAGGCCCGCTACCTGATCTCTGTTTCGGAGGGACTGCAAAAGTCGATCGCCAAGGCGATTCTGAGCGAGGAATCGGTTGATGATGAACCGGCTGAAGTACTGGAAGACACCGTCATGGAGTTTGTTAACGTCGTCTGCGGCAACGTGGCGGCCAAAGCTTCCCAGATGGGGATCATTATGGATATCAACCCGCCGGTCACGCTTCACCCGCCCGCAAGCGGTCTGCCGATACCCGCCGGGCACACAGCGCTCAGCTTCCCGATTCATATCGTTGGCGGCGACACGATGGAGATGCTTCTGCTGATCAAAAACTGAAATAAAGACGGAGATTCTTCCAACTCAAAAAGGCATCCTCACGGCAGAGGATGCCTTTTCTTTTGCATGAGTTGTAGCCTGAATACGTGACGGCGGAGTGCCGGAATGCGCGGAATGCCG
>DATNCC010000093.1:0-7037 GCA_035571735.1 Dongiaceae bacterium
CTCCTCCTGTTCGCCTGGAGCTGCTACCGGCGTATGAGCCTGGTCACGCTTGGCGCTGAGGATGATCGCTTCAGCAATCCCGGCGCCCGCATCGGCGCTGCTCTGCGTTACGCCTTCGGCCAGAAGAGGGTGCTGAGCCGGCCGTTTGGATTCAATCATGCCGTCATCTTCTGGGCGTTCCTGATCCTTGACTTTGCCAACGGAGAGTTCCTCATCCACGGCATATTTCCCGGTGTCAGCCTCTCTCTGCTGCCTCCGGCGATGTACGGGGTACTCGCCTTTCTATTCGACGTGGTGTCACTCCTCGCTTTGCTCGCCGTCGGCATTGCCGTCGTGCGGCGCATCGTAAATCCTCCCTATGCGGGGGCACGAACCGGCGAGGCCTTTGCCATTCTCGGAATGATTGCCCTGCTGATGCTTGCCTTCTTCGGGATGCACGGCGCCGAGATCTCCCTGGGGATGGAAACCGCCGCCGGTTATATGCCGGTCTCCCGGTATCTTGCCGTTCGGTTTTCCTCCTTTGATGCTGCTGCACTGCACAATATCGCCGTGTTTTCCTGGTGGATCCATGCCGCCGTGCTGCTCGCGTTCATGAATTACCTCCCCTACAGCAAGCATATGCATATCCTGACCGCCATCCCCAACTGCTTCTTTCGGGCGGTGGAAAAACCCAACACCCAGCCCCGTGAAGATTTTACCGAGGGGCAACGCTTCGGGGTCGGGGGTGTGGACGACTTCACCTGGAAGGACCTGCTGGACTCCTTCTCCTGCACCGAATGCGGCCGCTGTCAGACGGCCTGTCCGGCCGCCGCGACCGGCAAACCGCTCAATCCACGCCAGGTCGTGCATGCCATCAAGGCCAACCTCCTGGCCAACGCCCCGCTTTTGAAAAAGGGGGAGAGGCCGCAGATTCCGCTCATCGGCGAAACCGGGGAGGGAGCAAACAGCGAGGAGGCCATCTGGTCCTGCACCACCTGCGGCGCCTGCATGGAGGCGTGTCCGGTCCTTATCGAGCAGATGCCGAAGATCGTCAAAATGAGGCGACATCTGGTGGAAATGGAGGCGCATTTCCCCGTCGAGCTCTTAAGTCTGTTCGAGAATATCGAGGGCCGCAGCAACCCGTGGGGTATCGCACCCTCGGAACGGAGCAAATGGAGTGCCCAGCTGGAGGTGAAGCAGTTCGAGGCGGGCAAAACCGAGTATCTCTTCTATGTCGGCTGCGCCGGGGCCTTCGACTCCCGCAACAAGCAGGTCACCGTGGCGCTGGCTTCTATTCTCGACGCCGCCGGAGTCTCCTGGGGAATCCTGGGGCGCGATGAAAAATGTTGCGGTGACAGTCTGCGCCGGCTGGGCAACGAGTTTGCCTTTGACCGCATCGCCACGGAAAATGTCCAGGTGTTCCGCGAACGCGGCGTGACCAGGGTTATCACCCAGTGTCCCCACTGCTTCTCGACGCTCAGGAACGATTATCGTCAGTATGGTCTGGAGCTGGAAGTCATCCATCACTCCGAATTTATCAACCGGCTGTTGAAGGAAGGGAAACTGAAGCTGAACAGGGAGGTCACCGGACTTGGCACGATCATGTACCACGATTCCTGCTACCTGGGGCGGCACAACGATATCTACCAGGCCCCGCGCGAGGTAGTTAACGAGGCCACCGGCCAGGCTCCGGAAGAATTTGCCCGCAATATGAACAGCTCCTTCTGCTGCGGAGCCGGTGGCGGCCGAATGTGGCTGGAGGAGCAGAGCGGGACAAGAATCAACCGGGAACGGGCCAGGGAGGCCCTCAGTGCAAAACCTGATACGGTTTGCGTTTCCTGCCCCTACTGCATGACCATGTTCGCCGACGCTTTTAAAGATGAGGGAGCAAATGAAGTCAGGGTTAAGGATATCGCCGAGGTAGTTGCCGAGGGTCTTAGGTAAGCCACGCTTTTCGCGCCATAGCGCGGTTTCAGTTCGGAAATTCCTTGTGACTCGGCCGATGGCCTCGCCCTTCGGGCAGCCCGATGCTGTCAACTTTCGCTCAGCGAAAGTTTGCGGCGTAGCGCTGCTACGCCTCCGCGGATTCCCTCCGGAAACCGCACTCTGGCATCGAAAATCGCGGCTTATCAGGTGGGGTGCGTTTCAGTCAAAGTCAGCCACTATTTGTGAACACTTTTAAAGGGGAATCAATGCCGACCAGTTCATGTGCAGTGCTCAGCAGTGAAGAGATAAATACCGTACCCGCATTACGGGATTACCCGTCGAAGCTGTTCGTCGAGACAACCAGCCGCTGCAACCTGAACTGCGTCATGTGTCCGAAACAGAACCGGAGCGGTTCAGGCGCCGACGGTGATCTGGAGCCGGCCACCTTCGATGCCCTGAAAGAGGCGTTTCCCCACCTCGAGGCGCTGGTGCTGAACGGGATCGGCGAACCGCTGCTCAACCCGCACCTGGAACGATTCATCGCCCAGGCCAGACAATCGATGCCGGGGCAAGGGTGGATCGGCTTCCAAAGCAACGGACTTCTTCTTAACAACCTGCGCGCCATTTCTCTCGCCGCTGCCGGCCTTGACAAAATTTGCCTGTCGATGGATGGCGTCTCACCCTCGACCTTCAGCGCCATCCGCGCGGGGGGGCAACTGCTCGATCTTGAACACGCCCTCTCGGCGATCACCGCAGCCAAAGATATCTGTTCCAGGCCGGATCTGCAGATCGGCGTGGAATACGTAGTCATGGGTGACAACCTGGAGGAACTGCCGGCAGCGCTCCAGTGGGCTGCCGCGCGGGGGGTTAATTTTGCCATCGTCTCGCACCTCCACCCCTACGATGAACAGCATCTCGGCCAGTGCGCCTATGACACCTGTACTGATGAAGCGCTCTCCCTGTACCATGTCTGGAAATGCAAGGCTGATCTGGCCGGAGTGAAGATGGAGCGGTATTTCGAACTCCTCTGGAAATACCGGAAGAGTCCTGAGGAACAGAGGATCCTGAATTTTGTCGATACGATGAAGGCCGATGCCCAGAACCGGGGTATTCCCCTTGATCTGAAGCGGCTCTTTGCCATGGACTATTCGAGGATTGAAGCGGTCGATGGCGCCTTTGAGAGCGCCAGCGAGGTTGCCCGGCAAACCGGACTGGATCTGCGCCTCCCCGAAATAGTTCCGCGGGGAAGTCGCAGTTGCAGTTTCATCGACCAGGGGGCGGCGTTCATTTCCCGAGATGGCAGCATGCATCCCTGTTATCAACTCTGGCATTCGTGCCGTTCTTTTGCCAACAGCTGGCAGCATCCGGTGCAGCCGAAGGTGTTCGGCAATGTTGTTGACCGCAGAGTGCTGGATATCTGGAACAGCAGGCAGTTTCGCACCTACCGGGAAAATGTGCTGAATCACAATTATCCTGTCTGTGCCGGCTGTAACTGTTCCCCCTGCGATCTGGTCCAGAACGAAACATTTGAACAGGACTGTTATGCCAATTCCGAACCGTGCGGCAGCTGTCTTTGGAGTTCCGGAGTTTTCCGCTGTCTCGATTAATACCGATATTTTCAAAACAAAAGAGAGGTACCGACCACATGTATGAAGTAATCAGCAACGATATTCTGGCTCCCAACCTCCACCGCATGGTGGTAAAGGCACCGCGGGTGGCCCTGGCCCGCAGGGCGGGGCAGTTTGTCATCGTCCGTGCCGACCGCGGCGATGAGCGTATCCCTCTTACTATCGGAGATGCTGATCCGGCCACAGGCACCATCACTCTCTTTATCCAGGCGATTGGCGCCTCTACCCGCAAAATCGTTGCCATCCCGCAGGGAGGATCCATCCGTGACGTCGCCGGTCCGTTGGGGCAGGCGACCCACATTGAAAACTGGGGGCGGGTGGCCTGCGTCGGCGGCGGGGTCGGCACCGCAGTCCTCTTTCCGCTGGTCAAGGCGCTCGCTGCTGCCGGCAATCAGGTGACTACCATCATCGGCGGTCGTTCCAGCCAGTATATTATCCTGGCCGATGAACTGGCGGCTCTTTCCGAAACAGTTCTCATAACAACCGAGGACGGCAGCGTCGGACGCAAGGGGTTTGTTACCGCCGCGTTGACCGACCTGATTGCCGACCCTGATACTACTCCGCGCGTGGTGCTGGCGGTCGGACCGGTGCCGATGATGCGGGCGGTGTCCGAGTTGACCAGGCCCCATGGCATCGAGACGGTTGTCAGCCTCAATCCGGTCATGATCGACGGCACCGGCATGTGCGGAGGCTGCCGGGTCGTGGTCGGCGGGGTCGCAAAATTTGCCTGTGTGGACGGTCCCGAGTTCGACGGTCATCAGGTCGATTTCGACGGTCTTTCCGACCGTCTCACGACCTACCGTGACTTCGAGGAACAGGCCCGTCATGCCGCCACCGAATGTCGCCTGACCCTGGAGGCACCTCTTGCCGGACTCAGCGCCAAGGAGCGCCTGGCCATCCCCCGGGTCCACATGCCTGAACGTGATCCGGAGGAGAGGAGCCGCAACTTCGAGGAGGTCAATCTGGGGCTCGACTACGAACAGGCGGTCCTGGAGGCACAGCGTTGTATCCAGTGCAAGCACCGTCCCTGCGTGGAAGGGTGCCCGGTAGGGGTATCCATCCCTGATTTTATCGCCGCCCTGGCCGCCGAAGACCTCCCCGCGGCCGCCCGGATTCTGCAGGGAGACAACGCACTGCCAGCGGTCTGTGGCCGGGTCTGCCCCCAGGAAACCCAATGCGAAGCAAGGTGCGTTTGCGGCGTGAAAGGGGATGCGGTCGCCATTGGTTATCTGGAGCGGTTTGTGGCCGACTGGGCCATGGCCAACGCGGCAAAACTCCCCAAGGAGAAGATTCCACCCGCCAGCGGCAAACGCGTTGCCATTGTCGGCTGCGGGCCGGCCGGCCTGACCGCCGCCGGCGAACTGGCCCGCCAGGGTCACGGCGTCACGATCTTCGAGGCGCTTCATGACACGGGCGGCGTGCTGCGCTACGGCATCCCGGAATTTCGCCTCCCCAAGGATATAATCGACACCGAGGTGGCGCGGCTTCTTGATCTGGGGGTTGTCATCGAGTGCAACGTGATCATCGGCAAGACCATGACGCTGGACCAGCTCTCGAGCGAATTCAATGCTGTCTTTATCGCCAATGGCGCCGGACTGCCGACCATGCTCAATATTCCCGGAGAAAACCTGAAGGGTGTCTATTCAGCCAATGAACTGCTTACCAGGGTCAACCTGATGGAGGCGGGGCGCAACCCCGATTCCTCCACGCCGATCATCGCCGGGCTGAGGGTGGCTGTCATCGGTGGCGGCAATACCGCCATGGACTGTGTCCGTACTGCCCGTCGTCTTGGTGCTGAACGGGCGATGATCGTCTATCGCCGCAGCGAGGCCGAAATGCCAGCGCGGGTGGAGGAGATCAAGCATGCCAAGGAGGAGGGGGTCGAGTTCGTCATGCTGACAGCTCCTCTGGAGATTCTCGGCAACGAGGCGAGATGGGCGGCCACGCTCAGGTGCCAGCGGATGGAGCTGGGACCGCCGGACGACTCCGGGCGGCGCAAGCCGGTTCCGGTTCCAGGATCGGAACACGATATAGCGGTCGATGTTGTGGTAAATGCGGCAGGCACCGGGGCCAATCCGCTCCTGACCGCCACCGCCCCCGGCCTGAAGCTCAACAAGTGGGGAAACATCGCGGTCGATGACAACGGCGCCACCAGCATCCCCGGAGCCTTTGCCGGTGGTGACATAGTTCGCGGCGGCGCCACGGTAATTCTCGCCATGGGTGACGGCAAGCAGGCTGCCGCCGCGATTAACGGTTACCTGAACGGCGACGAGTAATATTTCATAGTTATTGGGGGCGCCTCAACGCATGTGCAAAAAAATCTTCATCGCTGCAACCGGGCAGAACACCGGTAAAACCACCATCAGCCTCTCCCTCGTACATCTGGCGCGCCAGAAATACAAGCGGGTCGGCTTCATCAAGGCGGTCGGCCCCAAATGCCAGGAATTCAACGGCTGCGTGGTTGACAAGGACGCAGCCCTGATGGCCCGGGTCTTCGGCCTGGAAGAGGACATCCATCTGATGTCGCCGGTGGTGCTTGGCCGGGGCTCGACGAAACGCTTTCTGGACGGAGGTTTGACGACCGCCGGTCTGGAAGAAAAGCTTGTCAACGCCTGTCGGGAGATGGAACGCAGGTATGATTTTCTGGTTATTGAAGGCGCCGGACACGGCGGGGTCGGCTCGGTGGTGGGACTCAGCAACGGCAGGGTGGCCGCCCTGTGCGCCGCACCGGTCGCAATGGTCAGCGGCGGCGGCATCGGCAGCGTGATCGATTCGGTCCTGTTGAATCTGCCGCTCTACCAGGCGGAAGGGCTGGCGGTCAGGCTGCTGCTGGTCAACCGCCTGCTGGCGGAAAAGAGGGACGAATCACTCGCGTATCTGGGCAAGGCCTTTTCTTCGCTGGCCCTCCCGGTTGCGGCGGCCTTCGACTACTCGCCGATCCTGGCCGACCCAACCCTGGCTCACATCGCCCGGCTCCTCAGGCAGACGCTCAATGGCGATCCGGCGGAGCGCAACCGGATCGTTCACCACATCCAGCTCGGCGCCGCCTCATCCCAGAAGGTGATTGATCGACTGGAGGACTCGACCCTGCTGATCTCAACCAGTTGCCGTGACGAGCTGATCGTGACCCTCTCGTCCCTCTACCATATCCCTGCCTACCAAAGGAAAATCGTCGGGCTCGTCATCCCGGGGCATTCCCCGGTGTCGGCCATTACCCAGCAGATCCTGGACGACAGCGGCATCCCCTATATCCGCATCAGCGAGTCAACCACAGCCGAGACATATTCGGCCATTAGCGGGCATATCTCCAAGATCAGTCCCGAGGACGACGAAAAGATCGACCTGATCTGTTCCCTGGCAGAGAAGGTCATTGATTTCGAGGCAATCGACCGGCTATTGTGACGGGCAGATCCGCCCGGACCTCTGCCGCATATTTTACCTAAGGAGCTGTTATGTCAGAACCGGTTCGCGTGGAGATATTCATCATCGGCAACGAGATCCTCA